>CAWDOZ010000016.1:0-66044 GCA_963803935.1 uncultured Fibrobacterota bacterium
GCCGACCCCGTTGTTCATAACATTGATAAGCGCGCTTGCGCACTCGGGCTTTTCATAACTTGAATTGGTGGGGTATTCGAACTCGTAGACTTTTTCGATGGCAAGCGAGGGCCTTCCGGCCTTTGCCGCTGCGGAAGTTTGTTCGCAATTTTCCATATGCCCGGCACCAATACCGGAGTCAATGTACTGGAGCTGCATATCGTCGTCGGCGATAAAGAGCGCCGAATTACGCCAGGAGCTCCAGTTCGGCCTTCTGCGGGTCTTCGGTCGCGATGATCTTATCGATGACTGCCTGGGCCTGCGAGGCGGTCTGGCACGGTATCCTGCCGAGCGCTACGGATTGTTGCCCGCCTCCGGGTGTCAGGTTTGCATAAAATTCATCTTCCTCCGATTGATTAACTTCGGCGGGCGGAATATAATCGACCTCGGAGGTAGCAACCTGTTTGAAATCGTAGTCCCCGTCTCCAATAAGTACGACATAATCGAGACTGTCGCTCGTTTCCCAGTTGCGAGTTGCATAGGCAAGGAAATTCCTGAGCGCAACGGGATCCGTGTTCCCTCCCGAGAAATCGGTGTAAATGTCGTTGATGCTCACAATCCCGGGGCGGAATCCCATCTTAGCCTTGCTTGCCGCAAGAGCTTCGGCTTGCGACAGAAATGCCGGGTGCGTCACGATCAAGTAGGTCGCCTGATTCCCGGTATTTCTGCAGTTCGGCAAGGCATAGGTAACGCTGCCGCTCAAGCGGGCGGGCGGCGTCGCAAAGCAGCTGTCGGTATTGGAACAGGTTAAAAAACCGGCCGCATTACACACAAAATACCGCGCTCCGGTATTGCCGGAATCGCTCCAGACCACCGGCGCTCCCTTCGAAAAAGTATCAATCAGGGCAAGAGAGCTTTCGTCCCGCGTGATCCTGAAAACGAAGGTTGTGCCGGTTCCGCCGGAGAAGCGATACGTTCTGATGCCCGAACTGCAAGCGGAAAATGCCTGCATCCGCACCGTATCGGAGGTCGCGTGCAATGGACAGCGGTAGTCGGCCTGAATGGATTCAAGCTGAAACCACGTGGAGTCGGTATCGGCGTATTGCAATTGCAAGGTACGATTGCCCCAGCGAGAGACCGGATAATATCGGCCGCTGTCGATCCCTTCACCGAGCGAAGTACCCCCGATTGTTGCGTTCACCAATGCGGATGACCCGTTGAACGCATTGAATTCCAGAACACCGCCGGTGGTAGTATCAAGGTTGGGAAAATTGAGTTGGTAGTTCCAGACAGAGTTATTCATGGAAATCTGCGCCCAGCTGTAACCCACGGCTCCAGCCTCGGCAGGAATATTGCCGCTCACGGCTTGCAAACGATAAACCGGCTGGCCGACACAGGCATGGTTGGTAAAATAATCGGCCGTATCGCCGGTCCCCGCAGGCTGCGAAAAGAGCGGCATGGTAGCGCCGTCCCCGACCGGCCGGTAGCAGAGCCAGTAATGGCGGTTATCATCGTAATTATCGACGGAATAGGTAAAATCATGGCTGGATGAATCATAGACCCAGTCGTTCAGGCCTGTAACCCATGCCAGGAAAAAATCCCCGGAATCGACGACGCCGTTTCCATTGCGATCGCAGCGAAACAGGGGAACTTCCTGAACACCGGCAGGAATCCCTCCGGCTCCGGGAATATCGGTGGACATTTCCCCCTTCGTCGATGCATAAAGGGTTACCTGTCCCATGCCGATTTGGCTGTACTGCGCCCCCCAGAGGTGGAGGATCTGCGCCCCGGTTATCATGAGCATGCCGTTTGCATTGGCCGACATCTCATTCTGGCCGGCATGTCCATTGCCTATAGTAAAGGTCCGCAGTGTCGGATCGCCATAGGTCAGGGGATAAGGATCGGCCACCATTTTGGCTACCGATTTTCCCAGGGAGCTCGCTTGAACTGCCGCCACCCCAGCCGCCGCTTTTGCCGACGACGTTGATCCTGATTTGCCCGAAACCGAAGATTCCGGGATAGTCGGCGTTCCGGCGGACTTCGCAGGAGTGATCCATGCGGAAGCAACGTCGTAATTCAGCAGCAGCAGCTTTTCCATCTTCTGGTACGGCGTTTTCACCGGATGTGCCATGCCGCCGGGAGCCGCGGGAGGGAAATTAATGGTACATTCACCGCTTCGCAGAACCCTGACGGTTTGTCCGTCTCCGGCGGCTATGAAGGGGCGAATGACAACCTGGGCGGCTCGCAGGGTTTTAAACCAGGTATAGGTCGGCTCGGAAACCCAATCATCAACAAATTGCTGAACCTGTTTTTTGCGAAACTTTCGTTCGGCTTTGTGCAGAGGATGCTTGAGCCTGACTGTTTGAACCTGTTCCGCATTGAAACTAACGCGGATAGTGCCGGAAGAAGGAATTCCGACATACACCGCATGGCCGGGCACCACCGGCTCCCCCGCAGACCCGAGGGCAATATTCTCCCCCTTGAAGCCGAGCCAGGTGGCGAGCTTACCGAAATCTTTTATTGTCGTGCTGTCGAAACGGGGAAGCTCCCATTTGAATACCAGCCGGGATGGTGTGTTTTCAATGACCGTTACCGAGCCTTGTGCGGCCACACCCAAAAAAAGGATTCCTGCAACTATGGAAAAAAGCCGATTCATAGCCTTGTTCCTCATTTCGGAAAGGATCCGGGCATTGACCGGATGCCGGTGCCCGCACTGTGCCGCATTCGCATATGATCAAGGATTACAACCGTGCTGTCAAATAATTTTCACCGAATTATTTCCTTGATTCGGGCAATAGGGAGCGGAATCCTCATGATGCCCTGTATTTTGATTTTTAACCTGTCCTAGGTTATTAACAAGCCTTTAATCTTTCTTTAATCATGTTTTAATTTCCTCGTTGTATGTTATAACAAAAACAATTGGTTGTCGCAGAAACTACACTATACTGAAGACCCATGAAGATTTCCTGTTCAGCTATCATCCATCGGGCTGTACCGGCAGCAGCGGGAGTTATTATCCTCTGTTGCTGCGTTCCTGCCGACCCGTCTGCCGCGCAGATGCTGACGCTCCGGCAGGCACTGGGAATTGCCATGGCGAAGAATCCGCAGGTGCGAACGCAGCAATTTGCGGCATCTGCGTCTGCCGGAGACAGCGTCACCGCCGGGCTGCGCCTCAATCCGCAGCTCTCACTCAACGGCGATGCGCTGGATTTTGAAAACAATCAATTCATAAATGGCCAGACCAAGCAGTACGGCGCTTCCCTTGCAATTCCCCTCGAACTCGGCGGAAAGCGCGCGCGTCGCCTTGCCTCGGCGAAGCTTTCGCTCGATTCAAACGGCATAGCAGTTTCCGAAACACAGCGACAAGTGGCGATCCAGGCGGCCAATGCCTGGCTCGATGCGCTGTCAGCGCGGCTTGCGGTAGACCTGGCGCAAAAAGCGAAAATTATTGCGGACTCCACCGTAACGGTCAATGAGTTCAGGTACGATCGCCGGGACATATCTGCCACCGAGCTTCTGCGAACGAGAATTTCAGCCCGGCAGTTCGATCTCCAGCTGGCCGATGCAGAGCGCCAGGAATCGGCCGCCGATCGATCGCTTGCAACCGTCCTGAACATTGCCGACAGCGTTAGTGTGGATGAAAAAGACGATATTGCCTGGGCGCCGCCGCCTCCGGATTCGGCCCTGGCCTATGCTGTTTCCCATCGGACCGATGCGCAGCTCTCCCGAACGGCAATTGCCGCCGCCGATGCCGGCATCGCCCTGCAGAAAGCGAATGCAGCGCCGCCCGTGAGTATCTCCGGCGATTACCTGAAGTCTCAGGGAGTTCCCCTCTACGGAATTTCGCTTGATTTCGAGCTGCCGGTGTTTTCCCGGAACCAGGGCGAACTTCGCAAGGCGCAGGTGCAGAAGGACCTTGCGGTATTCTCGGATTCCGCCCTGCGCATACAGCTGCGGAACGATCTTCGCACCGCGTTTGGCGAGTATGAGGTAAAGAAAGCAAGCCTTGAAAAGTCAAAATCGATTATCGACATGTCCGAAAAAGTTCTGGCTACCGTCGAATACTCCTATCGGTCGGGAAATACGACTATTCTAGATTTATTCGATGCGCAGAATACCTGGTATGGTGCCCGGCAGGCGTACAACGGAGCGCTCATCGATTTCAGGCGTGCCGCGGTCCAGCTTTGCCTGACCATCGGCGACCTCAGCCCGCTGACCACTAATCAACCGTGAGAAATATAATGAACAACCGAAAGTTACCGGTCTATTTTTCCCTCGCCGTCATGAAAACAGCGGGCAATCTTTTCATGTGCCTGCTTCTTTGCACCGGCATCCAGCAATGCGGGTCCGGTAAAACACCGCCGGCGCAGGTTGTGCCGCAACCGGTGGTGACGGAAAACGGAGCTTGCATAGCCATCCCCGAAGGTGCCGATACCTCGCTCTTCAAGACCGCCGAGGTGCGCCGCGGCCCGGTTCGCGAGGAAATTCTTGCTCCGGCGCGGGTAGCCCTCAGTTCAAGCCGGTCCGAGAATACCCCTGAGTATCCGCTCTTTCTCTTCGATTCGCCGGATAATGCGTCGCTCTATTCTACCTTCAGGCAGAATACGGCGGCCTATGAACTGGCGAAGAAAACCTGCGATCGGACAAAGGACCTTTATTCGCATCAGTCCGCTTCGGGCAAGGATGTCGAGAGCGCGGAGTCGGACCTGGCTACGGCAACCGCTGCATTGGCCGAAACCGAGGGCAAACTGCGCGCACTGGGTCTCGACCCGGCTATTTTCCGCAACGCGCCATCCGGGAGGGCATGGATCATCGCCGACGTTCCCGAGGCTCAGTTGCACGAGGTAAAAAAGGGAGAGCGTGCTGCAGTCACCTTCTCTTCCTATCCCGGCGACACCGTGTCCGCCGCAATCGAGGCGATCGGTGAGGTGATTGACGGCGCAACCCGGACGATAAAAGTCAGGCTCGGTATCGCAAACCCCGGGTCCCGCTACAAACCCGGAATGTTTGCATCGGTAAATTTCGGCCAGAGCCGGCTCAACGCGATCGCCATTTCACAGGATGGGCTGGTAACGGTACAGGGAAGATCGTATGTATTTGTCCTGGCGGGCGACCGGCGCTACCTGCGTCGTGAGGTTGAACCAGGTGAAAAGTTCGGCGACAGTGCGATCGTTCTCCGCGGACTTTCGGACGGAGAGCATATGGCGGTCACCGGGGCAATGCTGCTTAAAGGCCTGAGTTTCGGGTATTGAGAGGAAATCATGGGCGAAGAAAAACTCCTTGCGCTGCACATCTTTCTTGACGAAAGCGATGAATACGACGGCAAGCCGCTCGCCGAGTATCTGCTGAACTACCTTTTACAGCACAAGGTAAGCGGAGCGACGCTGCTGCGCGCCGAGGCGGGTTTCGGCTCCCGTCATCACGTTCACCATCCCAAACACTTCGGCACGCTTGACGAAGTGCCGCTGGTGCTCATGGTTGTCGAGCGTGAGGAGGTGCTGCGCCCGCTGCTTCCCGAAATCCGGCAGTATATCGGCGACCATCCGGCGACAATCGGCGTCGTCGAAAAGTTTTAGCGACACAGGCGACTGCAACCATGGTACGTAAACTCCTCAGCTTCGTTCTTCACCACCGCCCCCTTACCTTCATTATCATGGCATCTATTGCCGGATTCGGCATATGGTCGTTTACCCGGCTGAAAATCGATGCCTATCCCGACGTGGGCGATACCGAGGTGGAGATCGCGACCAAATACGACGGCCGGGCTGCCGAGGAGGTCGAAGAAACAGGTAACCATTCCCCTCGAACGGGAGCTCAACAGCACCCCCGATGTGATCGACCGGCGATCGAAGACCATATTCGGATTGTCGGTTATCGATCTTACCTTCAAGGATGGAACCAGCGATTACTTCGCCCGCCAGCAGGTGGAGGAAAAAATCCACGATGCCGACCTGCCCGACGGGGTAACGCCCCAACTCCAGCCCATCTGGACGCCGATTGCTGAAATCGTGCGTTATGCGGTCGAGGGTGACGGACGATTCTCACCCATGGACCTCAGGACCCTGCAGGACTGGGTGGTCTACCCGGCGTTCAAGGAGATTCCGGGCGTGATCGATGTGACGCCCTTCGGCGGCGCGGTAAAGCAGTTCCACATTATTACCTCTCCGCCGAAGCTGCTGAAATACTCCTTGACGCTTCAGAACGTGATCGACGCGGTCCAGGCGAACAACCTCAATGACGGCGGCGGGATCATTACCGGAGGGTGCCAGGGTTACGCGGTGCGGGGGCTGGGTTCGTTCCGGGACGAGCACGATATAGAAAACGTCGTCGTCTCCTCGACAAACGGAATTCCCATATATGTCAAGGATGTCGCGAGCGTGGAAATCGCCCCGCCCCAGCCAAGCGGCATCATGTCGTATTCGATTCCGGATGAGAAACTCGATATCAAATCGGGCGTGCAGGGACTCATCGTCATGCGGCGGGGAGAAAACCCCTCCGAGGTGCTCAAGGAGATCCACGCGAAAATCGAGGAACTCGATGCGACCCGGCTGCCCCCCGGCGTTCACCTCCGGGTCTTCAACGACCGCACCGACCTCGTCGATCATACCATGCATACGGTATCGCGAACCGTGCTGGAAGGAATCGGCATCGTGTTCCTGGTGCTGCTGTTCTTTTTCGGCAGCATGCGCACGGCCTTCGCGGTCGCCCTGACGATCCCTCTCTCCCTGCTTTTCGCCTTCGGGGTCATGAACCTGACCGGCATCCCGGCCAACCTTCTCTCCCTTGGCGCAATCGATTTCGGCATCATCGTCGACGGCGCCGTGGTCATGGCCGGCTTCATTTACGGAAAGTACGCAGCCGCATCGGACGAGGAACGGAATCGCGGGATACGCTGGGTTACCACCGGGGCGGCACAGGTAGTGGGGCGCGATATATTCTTTTCCGTCGGCATCATCATCCTGGCATACCTTCCGATATTTACGCTGCAGCGTGTCGAAGGCAAGCTTTTTTCCCCCATGGCCTACACCCTCGCCTGCGCCGTATTCGGTTCTTTACTCATAGCTCTTACGCTCATTCCGGTCCTCATGTCCATATTGTTCCGGAAGCTCTGGAATCCCGGGAACAATCACTCCCTGAAGCGGCATAACCCTGTTCTCGAA
Source organism: uncultured Fibrobacterota bacterium (assembly GCA_963803935.1). Taxonomy (GTDB): domain Bacteria; phylum Fibrobacterota; class Chitinivibrionia; order Chitinivibrionales; family Chitinispirillaceae; genus BOG-1184. The sequence goes on from CAWDOZ010000016.1 coordinate 7,140, forward strand.
AGTCTCCAGCGGGCGTATGGAACCGTATTGCATCGCCTGCTTCACCACTCCGCAGCGGTGAGCCTGGCCGGAATTCTCCTGGTTATCGTGGGCATCGTCGCCGCCAGGTTTGTCGGAACGGAATTCCTGCCCGAACTTGACGAGGGATCGATCAATATACGCTGCTTCCTGCCTGCCGCAATTTCCATAGACGAGGCCGACCGGATTCCGCCCATCATCCGCCGCATCATCGGCAGCCACCCGGAAATCGTAAGCGTCGTACCGCAGCTCGGCAGGAACGATGACGGCTGGGACCCCTATGGCCCCAACCGGATAGAGATTTATGTCGGTTTGAAGGAGTATTCCCTCTGGACCGATAAGAAATCGAAGAAGCAGCTCATGAACGAGATCCGCGGCGAGCTGCAGCGGGCCATTCCCGGCGCGGAGTTTTCGTTTTCGCAACCCATTCTCGATAACCTGGAAGAGGCCGTTACCGGCAGTGTCGCGGATCTTGCCGTCGTGGTATCGGGCAAGGACCTGACCGTCCTGCGGTCTATCGCGGAAAAAATAACCGGCATTGTCAAGAACGTCCGCGGGGCAAGCGAATGGGGTATCGAACAGGAGGGCGACCAGGCGCAGGTACGGGTCGACATCCGGCGCGATCGTCTCGCCCGGTACGGCATCAACGTCGTCGACGTTCAGAACATGATCGAAGCCGCGGTAGGCGGCAAGGTCATCGGACAACTTGTCGACGGGGAGCGTCATTTCGATATCGTCGTCAGGTTTACCCCCCGGTTCCGCAACTCGATCGATGCCCTGCGCAGGCTTGAAGTTGCTGCCCCGTCGGGCGCCCGCATTCCGCTCGCCGAACTCGCGGATATAGCCATGGTCGACGGCCCGACCATTATCCAGCGCGGTGCAACCGGCGACCGGGAAATCTGTGTGCGTACGAATATTCACGACCGCGACCAGGGAGGCTTCGTTGCCGAAGCGCGGAACCTGGTCGCAAAAGCCGTCGATCTTCCCCGGGGCTATTCGATCGAATGGGGCGGCCAGTTCGAAAATCTTGCCCGCGCGCGAAACCGTTTGCTGCTGGTCATTCCGCTTACGATCTTCATCATCTTCGTCGTGCTCTTCATCCTCTACAAGAATGCCCGGGACGCCGCGCTGGTGCTGATGAACGTTCCCTTTGCACTTGCGGGAGGCATCGCGGCCCTGCTCCTGCGCGGGTATCATTTCAATGTCTCGGCAGGAGTCGGGTTCGTCTCACTCTTCGGGGTGTCGGTCATGGCCGGCGTACTGCTCATCTCGTGCATTAACCGGATGCGGGAGGAACGGGGATCCTTGACGGCAGAAATGGTTCACAGTGCCGCCTTTGCCCAGTTCAGGCCGATCATCGCCGTGATGCTCCCTGCGTTGCTCGGGCTTCTTCCCGCGGCGCTTGCCACCGGCATCGGCTCGGACATCCAGCGGCCCATGGCCACGGTCATTGTCGGCGGACTCCTGTCGTCAATGGTTCTCACGCTCTTTGTCCTGCCGTCGCTCTACCTGTTGCTGGGCAAGAATATAGAAGGGAAGGATAAGGCGTAGCATAGTTTTTTTGCGGGGAAACCGCCTGCAGCGGTTACCCATTGTGCCCAACAGGCAAACCGGTTATTACGCGTCAATGAAAAAACGATCCGGAAGGGCTTTCAGCGCGGAGAAAATTAAAGCCGGATCCGTCCGACCGGTGCGACCGGTCAGACGGAGTTTCTCCTTTTTATTTTGATGGAATAGGCCTGGGTAAGCTCATGGAATAATCGAAAAAAGATCATTCAAGCTGCGGGCTTATTTATATTGATAAATCCTGTTTCGCTTGATGATGGACTTTCGGGCCATACAACCATCCATCCGGTACCGGAAAAAGGGGGGGGGATTTATGGGCTTTATCAGGAATTGTTGCATAGTTGGTGCACTTTTTTCTATTAATGCAGCCGCTCAGGGAAGCATTCCCGACTGGAACGGGATGCCCTGGAATTCTACGGTAGACAAGATAAAACTCGCTTATGGCGATAAGGTTATCACCATCGACAGCACCGATTACTATGCCGACGGCAGGTATTACGATTATGAAATAGACGATGTCCGCTGGCTGGGAGAGAATTACAAGGCATTTCTCTCGATGGATTCAGCTTCCGGCGGGCTGAAAAAGGTCAGTTTAACCCTTGACGATTCAACGGCAATTTCAAATGATGAAAAGGGAAGGCTCGTCTTTGCGGCCCTGAAGGACAGCCTGGTCCGGAAGTACGGCAATCCCCGGATAGCGGATACCGGAAATCTGAAGGATGAGGCAACCTGGATTCTCGATTCGACCGTGGCGAGCATATCCTGCCATCAATTCGCCAACAACCGCCTCCTGAACATCGTGGTTTTATTCAAGGAAAATCTCAGCTCGTTTGACGTAAGCAGGGTGCTGTGGGGCGATACCAAAGAGCAGGTACGGGCCTCGGAAGGAGAAAAACCCGTTGAGGATTCCGATGATATCATCAGCTACAAGGCCACCCTTGCGGGGATGCAATGCCTTATAAGCTATTCGTTCGTCGACAGCATGGTGGTGACGGCAAAATATACCGTGCAGGCGGATCATGCCGATAAAAACGACTGGATCGCCGATTACGATACCTTGCGGTCGCTGGTGTCGGGCAAAAACGGCCAACCCGATATGGCCCTCGATAAGCAATGGAAAAATGAAATTTACCGGGACGAACCGAAAAACTACGGGAACGCAATCAGCCAGGGGCATTTATATTACCTGAGCACCTGGCAATTGCCGAAAACGAATATCAATCTCATGTTAAGCGGGGGAAACCATAAAATTTCGCTGGAATTGGAATATGCCAGCAAAAAATACGAGAATAAGCCGGTAACAAAAAAGGAAGACGGGTCGTTGACGATTACACCGGAATAAAATACTCCTGATAAAACGGCCTCAGCGGAGGCGTTTGCAGCGCCTTCCGCTGAAGCCGATACGAAGCTGCTTAACTTTCGCTATCGCGGCAGGTCGAAGCGGTCCGCATTCATGACCCTGGTCCACGCCGCCACAAAGTCATCCACGAATTTATCCAGCGCATCGCTTCCGGCATAGACCTCCGCTATCGCCCGGAGCTGCGCGTTCGAACCGAAGATGAGGTCGACACGCGTTGCGGTCCACGTCGGTTTGCCTGTCGCACGATCGGATCCCTCGAACACGTTTTTATCCTCCGGGCTTGCCTTCCACACCGTGCCCATATCGAGCAGATTAACGAAGAAGTCGTTGGTGAGCGTCTCCGGCTTCGTGGTGAAGACCCCGTACTGCGACTGCCCGAAATTGACATTGAGGACCCGCAGTCCGCCGATGAGAACCGTCATCTCCGGAGCGGTCAGCGTGAGGAGCTGCGCCCGATCGACCAGAAGTTCCTCCGCCGATACGCTATACCCGGTTTTGAGGTAGTTCCGGAACCCGTCCGCCACCGGTTCGAGCACGGCGAACGATACCGTATCGGTTTGCTCCTGCGAGGCATCGGTCCGTCCCGGCGTGAAGGGAACGATAAGATTGCGTCCGGCACTCTTCGCGGCCTTCTCGATACCGGCGCATCCGGCAAGGACGATGATATCGGCGAGCGAAACCTTTTTCCCGCCCGACAGCGTACCGTTGAACTCTTTCCGGATTCCCTCAAGGACAGCCAGTACCGTATTCAGGCGGACGGGCTGGTTGACCTCCCAGTCCTTTTGCGGCGATAGACGGATGCGCGCCCCGTTAGCGCCGCCGCGCTTGTCCGAGCCGCGGAAGGTGGACGCCGACGCCCAGGCGGTCGAAACCAGCTCGGAAACAGAGAGGCCGGAAGCAAGAATTTCAGCCTTGATGGCCGCAATGTCGGCCGCATCGATCAGCGCATGGTCGACCGCAGGGACAGGGTCCTGCCAGATAAGCTTTTCGGCCGGAATCTCCGGGCCGAGATAGCGCGTGCGGGGGCCCATATCGCGGTGGGTCAGTTTGAACCACGCCCGGCCGAATGCATCGGCGAACTGATCCGGATGCTCGTAGAATCGCCGGGAAATTTTTTCGTAAGCGGGATCGAACCGCAGGGACAGGTCGGTAGTCAGCATCATCGGCGCATGACGCCTTGACGGGTCGTGCGCATCGGGTACCGTACCCTCGCCTGCATTCTGCTTCGGCTTCCATTGATGCGCACCGGCCGGGCTTCTGGTCAGCTCCCACTCGTAGTCGAACAGGATTTTGAAGAAGTTGTTGCTCCACGTTGTCGGGGTCGTGGTCCAGATGACCTCAAGGCCGCTGGATATGGTGTCTCCGCCCTTGCCGGTGCCGAATTTGCTTTTCCACCCGAGTCCCTGCTCCTCGATACCGGCGCCTTCCGGTGGCGGGCCTACCAGTGCGGCACTCCCGGCGCCATGAGTTTTGCCGAAGCTGTGGCCCCCTGCAATGAGCGCTACCGTTTCTTCGTCGTTCATTGCCATGCGGGCGAAGGTTTCGCGGATATCGCGGGCGGCGGCAAGCGGGTCGGGGACGCCGTTTGGTCCTTCCGGGTTAACATAGATGAGGCCCATCTGCACGGCGGCAAGGGGATTCTCGAGTTTCCGGTCGCCGGAGTACCGCTTGTCGCCAAGCCACTCGTTCTCGGTTCCCCAGTAAATGTCCTCCTGCGGCTCCCAGACGTCCTCGCGTCCGCCGCCGAAGCCGAAGGTCTTGAAGCCCATCGACTCGAGGGCGCAGTTGCCGGCGAGGATCATGAGGTCGGCCCATGAGATGCTGCTCCCGTATTTGCGTTTGACCGGCCAGAGCAGGCGGCGCGCCTTGTCGAGGTTCACGTTGTCCGGCCAGCTGTTGAGGGGAGGAAAGCGCTGCGAGCCTGATCCGCCCCCGCCGCGACCGTCACCGGTGCGGTAGGTGCCCGCGCTGTGCCATGCCATGCGGATGAAGAGCGGTCCGTAATGACCGAAATCGGCCGGCCACCAATCCTGCGAGTCGGTCATCAATGCGTAGAGATCCTTCTTCAGGGCATTGAAATCAAGCTTCTTGAATTCTTCGGCATAGTTGAACTTTTTGCCCAGGGGATTGCCCCCCGGTGGGTTCTGGTGAAGAATTTTGAGGTTCAACTGGTTGGGCCACCAATCCCGGTTCGTCATTCCTTTGCCGTGCTGCGGATTCCCGCGATCATCATCCATAATGCATGCTCCTTGTATTGTTTGGCGTATTTAACAGCATTACTATGAATAATAGTGTTTGCCTGCCGGTATCGTTGCCACCGAGACTACCATCCCCTCAGACAGTATCGCGGTTTGAACTTCGCATGCGGTCATCATCTTTGCCGATCGATCATTCCACTCCTTCAGCTTTCGCTTCATACATTTGAGCCTGGCTTCCAGCTGTGTCCAGGCCTGCGCAAATGCTGTGTCAGGATCGGGAGCTTGCCGGATCTCTTTCAGGGCGGAAGGATCGAGGTAGTTACGTGCTACCTCTTCGAATTCGGGGATGTGCTGAATACGCATGGCATCGATGCCGATCGATCCGCCGCGGATGAGTCCGATCCAGCCTTCGTCTCCGGAATATGATAAGCTGATATCCATTGCCGGTCCGTCCGGCAGCCCGATCCATGCGGGGCCGTTTTTCGTTTCGGCCAGGGGCAGTTGCTCTGCCGGAATTCCGCACCACGCTGCAAGCATGGAGTGCAGCGCTGCCCGAACCTCCAGCCGTGCGGTTTGGCGGGAGATTGACGTTGCGAGGCGCAGGAGAAGCGGCTTGCCGGGTGGCGGCAGGGGAGGAAGATCGGGCCATTTATTAATAGTAACCATTATTGTGCTGGTGCCGCCGGCGACCCCTCCCACCGCGTGCCTGCGGGTAATTTTTCTCCCTTGGCAACGAGCGTCAGCGGGCCCAGGTGCACCCGGTCGCCAACTTCGGTATCGTAGAGAATCGTTGAGCGCGGCCCTATGGAGGTCTGCGCCCCGATAACAACCATGCCGACCTTCATCACCCGGTCCTCGAACAGGTGGGTTTGCGGGCCGCTCCAGGCGTTGAGCTCGGCCTCGTCGCCTATCCGTACGCAGTCGTATTCGGTAACGTCGGTGGTGTTGAGATAGACCCCCTTGCCGATCTTCGTACCCAGGAGCCGCAGCGCCCAGGGCAGCATGGGGGTGCCGCGCAAAAAGTCAAGGAAGTTCGGCACGGCAAGCGATTCGTAGAGATTGGTTACCGCTTCGCTGATCCAGACAAACAGCGTCCACATAGCCTTTGCGCAGGGCCGGTATTTGCCGATGAGAGCCCATTTGAGCGCGACAACCAGCAGGAAGGAGGCGAGACCGTACAGGCAACCCGCTACCGACAGGGCAATGGCGACGTGCGGTCCCCACCCCTTCTTCTCAGCCATGGGCATTACCAGCACCACGATCATGTAGCCTATTGCAATAATCACGGCCAGGGGAAGTACGATGCGCAAACCTTCGATGAATCCGCGGGCCAGTCGCCGCAGCGTTGAAGGGCGGAAAGTGAGGGATACCGGGAAACCCTCAAGCCGTTCGCGGGCGGGGAGGAGCATGGCCGGAGACCCGATCCAGGTCTGGCCGGATTTAAGCCGGGCATTCTCCGGCGTACGGGTCTGCACGCCGATGAGCACGTCGTCGGGGACGTTCGCGCCGCTCTGGACATAGGCGCCGTTGCCGACAAAGGAGCGGCTGCCGATTTTCGTCGGTTTCAGGATCATCCAGCCGCCCTGTTGCTCCTCATCGCCGAGCATCGCATTGTCGGCGATGAAACTGTCGTCGCCCAGTTCGAGAAGCTCGGGGGTCATGCCTTCGGCGGTTGATACTTCGGAATGGCTGCCGACTCGGGTTCCCATGAATCGCAGCCACCAGGGCGCATAGACCGAGGCGTAAACGCCGTGCAGCACATGCAGGCTGTGATCGAGAATGAGGCTCGTGAATTTTTTCCGCCAGAATGCGTAGCTGTAAATCGACCAGGTGCCCGGCGCCTGGCGCGGGAGTATCCGGCGCAAACCCCCGGCCAGGAGGGCCGTTACCCCGATAAACAGGGTGCTGGCCGGAATTGCCAGGAGGAAAAAAAGGCAGAACGCATAGACGGGGTGCAGGTTCGAATCGAATATGTCCCACGTGTGGGCATCAACCCAGTCGATGAGCATGAAAGCCGGGAAGCTCGGCAGGAAGAACAGTACCGACACCGCAATGGCCGTTGCGGCAAAGAGCAAGGCCCGCGCGATCCGGCCGCCTATCCAGCAGTGCGGACGGGGCGGAAGACTTTCGGCGGGACGGTTTACTGCGTGCGCCGGCGCACCTTCCCACAGTTCGTTATCCGGAATTTCCCTGCCTGCCGACAGGGCCGATTGCCCGCCGAGCCGTGAGCGCTGCCCGACCTGCGTATCATTTTCCAGCACCGAATAGGAATCGAGTACCGCGTCGCGCTTCAGGCAGACGGGACCGACAATCAGCATACCGCCCTCCACCCGGGCATTTTCGATGTTGACAAAGGTGCCTATGCTGACGCCGTCTTCGACGGTCAGGAGATCGGGCGCGCCGAGCGTAATGGTTTCAATGAGGACATTCCGCCCGATCCGCGCGCCGAGTAGCCGAAGGTAGAGGGGGAGCCAGGGCGTGCCGGCGAGGAGATAGAGGGGCGGCAGCTCGCAGAATTTGTTGGCGAGCCAGAAGCGAAAGTAGGTGACGCCCCACAGGGGATAGCGGCCTGCCTTGAGGCGTCCCGTTGCCAGCCATTTACCGGCAATTGCCACAAAGAACGTTGCAAGCTGGATGAGGACGAAGACCAGTAGTGAATATGCCACCGCCAGCGGTATGCTGTCCCCCGGATCGCCCGTATAATAATGGTAGACAAAGAAGGGGGTCAGCCAGTCGGCGATATGCCAGAGCACCAGAAACGGGATTACGGCCCCCTGCGCCAGCCCGCACAGGAAACGCCGCCGCAGTGGCGTTGCGGCGCGCGAATCGGCAGTTCGTCGCGTCCGCCTGCGCTGCATTGCCATTGCGAGGACAATTCCGGCAAGGGTCTTCTCACGGTAAACATCCTGCACGCTCAGCGATGCGTACCGCTCATCGGAGCGCAGCATGGAAACCAGCCGCGCGGCAAGGAGCGAGTGGCCGCCGAGGTCATCGAAAAAGTCGGACTGGGGTCGCCAGGCGAAACCGGGGAACAGCTTGTTGAGGGCGGAATAGAGCGCCTCTTCGTCGTCGCCGACCGGCTTGATTGCATGGTGGCCGGGGGTTCCGGCCTGCTTGAGCGGCCGGCTGCCCAGCGCCTTCCGGTCGATCTTGCCTGATGTCAGGCGCGGCAGTTCAGCAAGCAATTCAAAAAGCGTGGGTACCATATAGTGGGGAAGCTGGATTGCCAGAGCCTGCCGCAGCGCGGCGGGATCGACTTTTTGATTTGCCGCAGCAACGACAAATGCTACCAGTTGATCGACCCCGGCCACCGGCCGCATGACAACTGCCGCAGCGCCCACGCCGGGCTCGGCCGCAAGGAGCGCGGTAATCTCGTCAAGCTCCACGCGAAAACCGCGAATTTTCACCTGGTTGTCAGCGCGACCGTGGCAATGCACCGGCCCGTCGGGTTCGATATTCGCGAGGTCGCCGGTGAGATACATCAAACTCCCGCCGGGTTGCACTGCAGGCGGCAGCGGAACAAACCGGTTTGCCGTCAAGTCCGGCCTTCCAAGGTATCCGAGGGCGAGCCCGGGGCCGAATATGCACAGCTCGCCGATTTGACCCGCAGGCACCGGGCAGCGGTTCTCATCCACCACCACCACCCCGTAATTGGGCAGGGGGAGGCCGATGGTAACCGGTTCGCCCGGCTTGAGTTCAGCCAGTGTCGCGGTTACCGCCGTTTCGGTTGGCCCGTAGGAGTTGAATACTCGTCTTCCAGGCTTTACAAGGCGCGCTGCGAGGGACTCCGGACAAGCTTCGCCGCCAAGATTGATGAGCCGAACTCCGGAGAGCGGGTCGTCCATCAGGCTTACGAGGGTCGGGACCGCATGCAGCACGGTGATGCGCTCAGCCGCCAGGGTTCGGCTGAGCAACTCCGGATCGACGGTAAGCGTTGCGGGGGCAATCCAGATGGTCGCACCGGCGAGGTAGGAGATCCAGATCTCCTCAAAAGACATATCGAAGGCAACCGAAAAACCCTGATATACCTTGTCGGATTCGGTTACGCCCAGAATCTCATTTTCGCTCCGGAGCAGGTGGCAGATGCTGCGGTGGCTGATGAGGATGCCCTTGGGCTGCCCGGTGGATCCGGAGGTGTAAATCACATAGGCAGGGTCATCGGGCCGGGAGGCAGGGGAGTGCGGCAGCGGGGCGGTGTTTGTAAGCAGCTCTTCCATCGACCAGGCCGGTACCGGCAGTTCGGCCAGTTTCGGCAGCCACTCCCTGCTGGTAACGATGCCGAGTGCATCGGCTAATTGCAGGCAGATCTTGATTCGTTCGACGGGAGTTTCGGCGTCGAAGGGGAGCCAGGCGGCGCCGCTTTTGGTGATGCCCGCCTGGGCGACCAGCAGATCCGCCCCCCGCGGCATGAAGAGGCCGATTACCCGCCCGGCCGCTGCACCGCGGTCGACCAATGCGCCGGAAACACCGTCACTCAAAGCCCCAAGTTCGGCGTAGGTGACTACCCGTTCGCCCCAGATTATTGCCGGTTTGCCGGGGGTGCGGAGAGTAGTTGCATTCAGGATATCTGCGAGGCACTCATTGCGCAGCAGGTCGGGACGGATAAGGCCCCTGAGCACCGACAATGCGCCGATAGTTTTCACCGATGGTTGAGCTGGAAATGGTACCCCTCTCGTCCCCGATGCGGTTCCTTCTCTCATTTCCTGCACTATTGCCTCTATAGGTATGCCGAATCAGCCGTTATACTTTTCCGGATATCTCTTTTCTATCCTTCTCACAATACCTTCTTTATAAGGTTAGACGCTTTCCGAACCGATTGAGTTACTCACCAAAACACCTATTTGCCGGATTAATGCCTTTGGCGGCGAAACCTGGAAGCTACCTGGTAACCGGCGCAACTTCCAGGACCATAAAGCTGCCCGGCTTAACCGGAGCGCGCGGATGGGGCTTATCCGCAGTCGGGGCGGGAGCCGTATCGAACTCCGCATCCGGCAGGTAGAGGTTGTGGGTCTTCGGGTTGAGGGCCATGGTCCTTGCGCCCTTTTGTGTCACGATGTTTTCCAAAACAGTATAAGCGTTACCTTTCTCATTCTGCTGAATCACCGTGATCGTCCCATCGCCGTTCGAGGAAAAAGCGCGCTGCGTCACCGGATCGAATACCGCCGCATCGACGCCTTCGCCAATGGGCGGCGTTGCAAGCACCTTTCCGGTAATTGCATCCATGACCACCATCATTTTATTATGGCAGCCGATAAACAGCCGATTGGCACCGGTAGCGATTGCCATTGCGGAGGGGCCTGCGCCGGGAGCTATCGGCCAAATTTTTTCCACCCGCATCGAGGTGGTATTGATCACCGCTACCTGATCCTTGTCTTCGAGATTCACGAATATTTTTCCAGTGCCGTTTGAAGCCGGATATTCAGGCTTCCCTCCGAGAGGTATGGTAGCGATGATGGAGTCGGTTTTCACAGCGATTACGGTCGAATTGCCGGATTTCCCGTTAAAGGTAAAGACGCAGTGTGAGAATGGATCGTAGACGATCGCGTCCGGATTGATCCCGGAAACGTGAATTTTCCTGAGAACGGCAAGGGTCGTTAAATCCGCAACCGTTACCGCCGTATCCCGGCCATCGCTGACATAGGCCTTGTCCATCTCCCGAACCAGTGCAATGCCATGAACGCCCTTCGTGTCGGGAATAACGCCGACCTGATGTTTCGTCGCAAGATCCACGACCTGGACCTCTGTTCCGTGCGAGACAAACAGCCGGCCCGTCGAATCGTCGACCGTGCAATAGTCCCAGCCGCCGTCGCCGGAGAGCGATATTTTATTGACAATAGCATAATCCGACACCGGTGTCGTTTGCTGTGCTGCGGCGGTGAAAACAAACAAAGCGGAACAGGCAGATAGAAGTATTGATTTTTTCATGAGAACTCCCTTCGAAGGGTTGTCTGCAACGGTATGAGTATAAATTATATCGGAAAGCTCGATTGAAAGTCGGAAACGAGTAAAAAATAATTGGACTTTTAATGGTGGGACTTTGTTTCCGAGCCTTTGGTGGGAGAACAATGCTTAAATCAAATGCTTCTGGTGGGGAAACCGCCTACGGCGGTTTCCCCCACCAGAGCCATAGCAATTTCCTTACTCAACTCTAATCAGTTCAAGCCGCTTCTCAAAGTTCTGCGCTTTCATCCTTACAACATAGACGCTCGACCCGACCGCACTCTCCCGGCTCTCACTGCAGTTCCACGGCAGCTCATAGTGACCGGCCTGATAGGTCCCCTTCGCCAACTGCTTCACGAGATCGCCCTTCATATCGTAAATATTTATTTCGATTGCATGCTGCGCTACGCCCGCTAACGTCGGCACGTCAAAGGCGATATTCACCACACCTTTGAACGGGTTCGGGTATGCCCGGGAAAGATTGAACGAGGATATAAGCGCGCCCGCCGGAACGGCAAGCGTTGCCTTGAGTATCGTTCTCGATGCAAAAACCGGCTCGCTGCCGCGGGTAACTTCGAGTGGGTACTCGGTCTTGCCGTTCCAGAGCTTGAAGGTCAACTTTTCCGAAGGCAGGCAGCCGTTCTTGACCTTGCCCGCAGGATCCTTCCCGCAGATAGCGAAGGCGACCAGGCCGTTGACAACCGTTCCCGACCCCACCAGATTGCCCCTCGTATCGTAGGCGCCAACCTCGCAGTTGTCGGCCGCAAACTTGCCGCCGATTTCTACGTGCGGTGCCATGAAGGCGGCGAAGTTCGCGGTCAATGCCCGCTTTGCAAAATGCTCAGGAGCATGCGGATTTGCCAGCTTCGCAAGGGCAGGATTCGCAGAAAGCAGCTTTGCCGCGCTGCTGCCCGCGGTGGGATAGGTCAGGGACGCTGCTGCGCTGGTGACAATGTAGTACCCATTACCGACGGTCATGGTTCCGATCTCATTGAGTGACGCAGCAGGCCAGTAGAAGTTGCTCGCGCCGTCCATGGCAAGCACGAGCTGGGGATTGATTGAGGCAAGCGCGGTGTCAATCGGCATGCTCACCTGCGGCAGGTAGGAGACGAGGTTCCAGCTCGAAGCCTGGAGCGGTTCCGGGGTGGAGGCTATGTTTACCGCGTTTCCCGTCAGTTTGAGCGTGTCGTTCCCGAGGGTGTCGAGCACCCAGTAGCCGGAGCCGGTGTGGATGGTGCCGATTTCATCGAGCGAGGCACCCGGCCAGTAGAGGTTGTCGCTTCCGTCCATGGCAAGGATAAACCCCTTGAGCCCGCTGAAAACGCCGTTGGTCGATGAATCGGTCGGCTGGATGTTCAAAGAGTACATAAACCATCCGCTTTGCAGCGGCGTTGCGAGATGCGCGAGTGTGGTAAAGCTCCACACCCCCGACCATAAACTCGATCCCCCGGCATTGGCCGCATTGACCTTCCAGTAGTAGGTGGTGTACCAGGCGAGGTTTCCCGGCGTCACCGAAGCGGTTGTCAGTCCTGCCTGGCTGAAAGCGGCTGTGGCAAAGCTCGATGAAGTGGAAATCTGCAATGAGTACGACGTAGCGCCAGTTACCGCACCCCAGCTCAGGGTGGGCGGAACCGATTGCCCCGTTGCCCCGTTTGACGGCAGCGCAAGGGCCGGCGGTGCAAAGATGGTCCAGAAGCTCCAGGAGCCCGACCATGCGCTGATGCCGCCGGGAACAATGGTATTGACCTGCCAGTAGTAGGCGGTGCTGTTCGCCAGGCCGCTGACCGCCGCGCTGGGTGAGGTGATACCGGTCTGGTTCCATATTGTCGGAGAGAACGTCATTGACGGTGAAACTTGCAGGTCATAGGAGGTCGCGCCGGGAACCGATCCCCAGGCAAGGGTTACGGTGGTCGGCTGGCCAAAGGTACCGTTGGTGGGGAGCGCCAGGGCCGGCGTGGCTGGAGTTGTCGCAAAGCTCCATGCACCGGTCCAGTTCGACCTGCCCCCCAGGCTGTTCCCGGCATTGACGCGCCAGTAATAGGTAGTATAGTTGGCGAGGCCGCTTACGGGCTGGAGGGTGGTTGTCAGCAGGGAGTCCTGGGTAAAAATGGACGCAAATGTTGCGCTGGAAGAAACCTGGACATTCCAGAGGCTGGCATTACCGCCCGAGGTCCAGCTCAGGGTCAGGCTGGTCGGCTGGTTGGACGAACCGGTTCCGGGCAGCGAAAGGGTCGGCACCGGCGGCGGGTAATAAATCGTGGTGAAATTCCACGTCTTTGACCAGGGGCTCGTTTCGCCATATCCCGTGGCCAGCACATGCCAATAATAAACGGATATATTGCTCAAATTGTTCAAGGCGCAGGAACTGCCCGCAAAGGTGGAATCCTTCACGATGCTTGAAAAAAGCGAATCCGTCGCGGCCTGCAGCCGATAGGTGGAAATACTACCCTCCGTGGTCCAGTTCAGGGTTGGCGCGACGCTTACCCCGGTTGCTCCTTCCGCAGGCAGGCTCAGTACCGGTGCGGGCAATATCGTGACAAAACTCCATGCGCCCGACCATGCGCTGATGCCGCCGGTCGGATTGACGGCATCGGCACGCCAATAGAATAGCGCGTTGCCTGCAGGCACAGCAACCGTTATGGTGTCGGTCGCAATACCGCCCGTACCGAATACCGTGGATGAAAAATTTGAAGCCGCCGATATTTGCAATCCGTACGACGCCGCACCGGTTACCGACCCCCAGCTTACCAGGACTGAAGTCGGCTCGCTCGTTGACCCGTTCGAGGGAGCAGAAAGCGCCGGAGTGCCGGAAGTGGTCGTGAAGCTCCAGATGCCGGACCAGGGGGCCGGGTTGGAGGTTATGGTCGCATTTGCCTCCCAGAAATATTGCGTGTTAAACAACAGCGGCCCGACCGCCTGCGAGCTTGCCGTCAGTCCGCTCTGCCCGGCGACCGTTGACGCAAAGGTCGAAAGCTGTTGAGACCTGCAAACCATACGATGCCGCTCCTATGACCGCTCCCCAGCTCAGCGGCGACAGTATCGGCTGATTCGTTGAACCGGTGGAAGGCGATGCAAGCGCGGGAATGCCGGTTGTTGTCGTGAAGGTCCATGCGGCGGACCAGAGACCCGTTCCGGTTGCGTTTGTCCCATTCACCTCCCAGAAGTATTGTGTGCCAAGGGCAAGCGGCCCGACCGTCTGCGAGCCGGCCGTCAGTCCGCTCTGAAAAACGACCGAAGTTGCAAAGGTCGATACGGCTGAAACCTGAATTGCATAGGTCGCGGCTCCGGTTGCCGAATTCCAGGAGAGGGATTGATATATCGGCTGGTTACCCGCGCTGTTCGATGGCAAGGCAAGGGTCGGCGCGCCGGGAACCGGTGGTATGGTGGTAAAGCTCCAGGTTGTGCTCCACAAGCTCGGGCCGCCGGTGTTGCTTGCCCGGACCTGCCAATAATAGGTTGTACTGAAACCGAGGCCGGAGACGGTGGTATATCCACCGGTTGGCGAAGAGTCCTGGACGAAATAATTTGCAAAGACGCTGCTCGTTGAAACCTGGACCAGGTAATACCCCGCCGTTGCAACGGTTCCCCATGAAAGCTTGCACGATGTGGGATTATTCAGTGAACTATTGGTTGGCGCGCTCAGGGCCGGAGTTGTCGGCGAAGCGATGTTGGTCTCGAAATAAGCCGTTGCCCAGGAGCTTGACCCATAGGCATTGAGTGCCCGCACCCGCCAGTAATACTGGGTGGTCCCGGCAAGGCCGGCGATTGCCTGGGAGCCGGTAATAATGCCGGAATCCTGGATGGGAATACTTTGAAATGTGGCGTCCGTCGTCAGCTGGACCTGGTAGCATGACGCGGCTACAAGGGTATTCCAGCTGAGGGTCAGGTTGGTGGTGACATTACCCGAGCCGTTGGCGGGCGATGCGATAACCGGGGCGCCGGTGGAGTGGCGGGGATTGTGGTAAAGCTCCATGCCGCGGCCCAGGGAGCGGTGGTATATGCGGTTGTTGCATTTACCTGCCAGTAATAGGTAGTGCTGTTGGCGAGGCCGGACAGGGAAAAAGAGGTCCCGGTTGTACTCTGGTTGACGATTGCAGGCGAAAAGGCGGAAGAGGTTGAAACCTGGACTCCGAAAGAGACCGCCCCGGAATAGCTGTTCCAGGAGAGGGTTGGGGAGACCGATCCGACGGTAACGCCATTGGATGGCGAAGAGAGGACCGGGACAGGGAGGCCGATTGCACATTTGGCAATGTGATCGGCGGTGGTGCCACCCGCGGTGGTAAAGTTTCCGCCGGCATATAAATTGCCGACATGGTCAAATGTCAATGTCGTAAAATTGTAACCGTTCACTCCGCTGCCAAGGCTGCTCCAAGCGCTTCCATTCCAAAATGCGATGTAATCCGCCGTTATGCCCCCAGCCGTAGTGAAATATCCGCCGGCGTATACATCGCCGAAACCGTCAAAAGCTATACTCTCTACATTGCCGTTCATTCCACTTCCAAGGCTGCTCCACGCACTTCCGTTCCATTTAGCAATATCGGCGGCGCTTGCTCCGCCTGCAGTGGAGAAACTACCGCCAGCGTAAACATTGCCGGACCCGTCAATTGCCACGGTGTATACTGTGCCGTTCATTCCACTGCCAAGGTTGCTCCATGCGCTTCCATTCCATTTTGCAATGTAATTTGCGCTTACACCGCCTGCAGTGGTGAAGCTTCCACCGGCATACACATTGCCGGCCCCATCAACTGCTAGACCAAAGTAAACAGTTGAATTCATTCCGCTGCCAAGGCTGCTCCATGTACTTCCGTTCCATTTTGCAATGTCATCCGCAGTTACACCGCCTGCGGTGGTGAAAGCCCCTCCGGCATAAATGTTACCTGACCCGTCAATAACTAAGCTATTTACTTCGTTGTTCATTCCGCTGCCAAGGCTGCTCCATGTACTTCCGTTCCATTTTGCAACGTAGTTTGCGCTTACACCGCCCGCGGTAGTAAAGTTTCCACCGGCGTAAACATTACCTGACCCGTCAATAACTAAGCTATTTACTACGCTGTTCATTCCGCTGCCGAGGGTACTCCATGCGGACCCATTCCATTTTGCAATGTATTCCGCAGTTATACTGCCAGCGCTGGTAAAGTTCCCACCAGCGTAAACATTATCTGTTCCGTCAATCGCAATGCAATACACATAAGAACTCGTTCCACTTCCAAGGGCGCTCCAATTCGCATTCGTAATCGTCGGATCTATGCGAATCGGATACACTGCCCCGGCATCGGCCACCCTGAGTCCTAAAGAAGATTTCTCATGGTTCAGGACAAAACGTGAAGCCAGGGAATGCCCGGCAGCATCGATGACCTTGAGGCGCCCGTAGAGGAGTTCCCTTCCGGAGGGGATTAATTTAAGCAGAATGCCATCGCCTCTTTGCGACAGTTTCGCTCCCTCGATACCAAGGTCGATACAAAGGTCGCCCGAGCCCCGGGGCGCTTGCCGGATGATAAAGTCCTGGCGGATGCCGTCACCCGAGGTGGTAAATTCTTCGGACAGGTTGCCGCGGACGCTGGTGACGACATCACTCTCCCGGGTAATCCTGTCGGCAAAAACCGGCAATTGCTCCATGGAATTGATCCTGCCGAGCCGTTCAGGCCGGAGAGAAAGGGTGCCGGATCCCTTCCCGGCAAGCGAACGGATTGCAACGCCCCTTGCGGTGACATCGGCATACATCGACTGCATCCTGCAGGACAGCCGGTAGCCAGCGGTCGTCTGTTGGATTTCAAATCCCTTCCCGCCGGCCATTTTCGTCGCCGCAGCTCCTAAATCGTTTATAGGAATTGCCGGCATCTGCCCGGCCACGGCATGAGAGCATTCTTGAGAAAGCACCAGCAGTGAGAAAAGGAACAATAGAAATCGCACTGACTTTACCATACTGCCTCCGCCGTGTTGTTGGAATGTGCCTTTTAAAATAGATATCGTGCTTGATTAATGCAGTAGCCTATTTTTTACTCAACTCTAATCAATTTCAGCCGTTTCTCAAAGTTCTGCGCCTTCATCCTTACGACAAAGACGCTCGACCCTACCGCAGCTTCGCGGCTCTCATTGCAATTCCACGGCAGTTCATAGTGCCCTGCCTGATAGACTCCCTTCGCCAGCTGCTAACAAGACTTCCCTACATGTCATAGATAAGGATTTAAGGGATGTATCGATGACGTAGAGAATTAATCAAGCCGGATACTCTATCGGGCAAGTTCAAAGGTATTAGAAAAGGTTTTGGAATAAAATAAGGTGGGAAAATATCAGGTACTTATTATAATAAATGGGACCGTTGCCGGGCAAGGAATAAATTTGCGGAATGAAACGATTATTCTCCACATTCTAAATCGATTCGCCATTGTTATAAATCGGTTAGTTTATGAACATTCAAAAACAAAGTCAAATGCTGGGCGTTCCGGAAGGCACCCTGAAGGGTGCCCTCCGGCGCGCCTCCGCCGGGCTCTCGGCAAAGCCGAGCCGGTCTGGGGAGCCATGCGGCGCTTTGCGCCTGTGGCTCCCCAGACTGTCTGCGTCGCTTACGCTTAGGCAGACACCCTTTGTCCTCGCTAACGCAACGTCAAAAGATTAAAATACCGAGAAGCGTAGATGCGAGGTTACACTTCAGGTAAACAGGAAGATTGCTGATTTTGCCTTTGGATCCCCCGCCTTCGGCGCCCCCCTTATAAGGGGGGTCAGGGGGGATTTATCAATAAGCAGTTGTCGTTCATGTTTTTTCTACCCAAATAGAGGGCGTTGCGGGAGGGGGAAGGCGTTTGCCTTCAGGCAAACATCGCCTCCCCCTTCCGCTGGAAGGGGTGTGCCTAAAGACGCGTGCCTTTTGCGGCTTTAGGCCAGGGGCTGGTGCAATTAAAAATATTAATACTCCGTCCATTTTCCCTTTTGGGGAAAATGGATAACCGCCTGAGCGGTTCCCCCACCAAAGGCTGCTATAATCCCACCCTTGCCTCCAACCCCCCGAAGATGTATATTGATATCGATTATCATTATCATTAATTGGATGCCAGGTTCACGCGAAGGTCCTGAGAGAGCGAGGATGGATGGTTTCGCTGAGCACGTTGAAAAAGGGCGAGCGTTTCCGCATCGGCCGGGTGACGCATGTCCGGGAGATCGGGAAGAAGCTGGCGGATATGGGATTCACCCGGGGCACCGAGGGCATGGTGGTCCGGTCGGCACTGCTGCACGACCCGATCCAGATCCGGATTCTCGGGTACAATGTATCGATCCGGAGGGCCGAGGCCGCCGGAATAAAGGTGGAACCACTACCCCCGGGTAACCCGGCAGCCGCACCGAAAGCGGGAAAATGAGCGAAAATACGGTCTTTCGCATAGCCCTTGCCGGAAACCCCAATACCGGTAAAACGACCGTTTTCAATGCCCTTACCGGCGGCCACCAGAAGACCGGCAACTACGCCGGAGTCACGGTTGAGGCGCGGGAGGGAAGGCGAAGCTACCGCGGCTTCGATTTCATCATCTACGACCTCCCGGGAACCTACAGCCTTACAGCCTATTCGCTCGATGAGGTGATAGCGCGGGATTTCATCCTCGAAGAGAAGCCTGATGTCATCATCGATGTGCTCGATGCAACCAATATCGAGCGCAACCTCTACCTCTTTCTCCAGCTCCAGGAACTCGGCATACCGATGGTGGGCGCCGTCAACATCGCCGACCAGGCCGAAGGGATGGGCATAAGGATCGATCTGCGGAAGCTCTCGACGCTCCTCGGGGTTCCGCTCTGCCGAACGGTCGGCACCAAAGAGGTCGGCACCGACGAGCTTCTTGACGCGGTCATCGCCGCCCCCCGCCGGTCGATCCCGCAGAATCGCCGCATATCTTTCGGCAGCGAACTCGAATTTGAAATCGAGCAATTGACGCGCGAATTATCGGCCGACCCGGAATTCGCGAAGAGCTACCCTCCCCGCTGGCTGGCAATCAAGCTCCTTGAAAAAGACGCGAATGCCGATGAAAAGCTTGACGGCTCCCGCTTCGGGGAGAGTATCCGGAAGAAAACCGCCGCCTGCATCCGCGCAATAGAGACCCATTTCGGGAGGGACGCGGAAATCGTAGTGTCCGAACAGCGGTATGCCTATGTCCACGGCATTACCGCAGAATCGGTTACCCGGAACGCCCCGGATGCGGTTGAGGTCAGCGAACAGATCGACCGGGTCCTCATGAACCGCGCCCTCGGGCTCCCGCTGTTCTTACTCATCATGTGGTCCATTTTCCAGGTCACCTTCAAGTTCGGGCGGTATTTCACCAACCTGCTGAATCTCCTTTTCGCCTATGTCACTACCCTCGTTTCGGGGGCGATTCCGCCGGGGATCCTGCACTCGCTCCTCATCGACGGGATCATCGGCGGGCTCTCCGGGGTACTCTCGTTTGTCCCGCAGATCGCGATACTCTTCCTCTGCATCTCGATTCTGGAAGATACCGGCTACATGGCCCGCGCGGCATTCATCATGGACAAGTTTCTCCACCTGTTCGGCCTGCACGGGCAATCGTTCGTGCCGCTCATGCTCGGATTCGGCTGTTCGGTACCGGCAATCATGGCCGCGCGCACGTTGAAAAGCCCGCGCGACCGGATTATCACGGTTCTCGTCACCCCGTTCATGACCTGCGGCGCAAAGCTCGTGGTCCTGGTATTCCTGGCAGGGATTTTTTTCGGGAAGAACGAGGGGACCTACGTCATGATTATTTACCTGATAGGAGGAATTCTCGGCTTCCTCTCCTCGCTGGTGCTCAGCAAGACCGTGCTGCGCGGGGAGCTTACCCCCTTTGTCATGGAGCTCCCCCCCTACCGGATGCCGACCGCCCGCGGCATTGCGTGGCATGTCGTCGATAAAACGGGACGGTACCTGAAAAAGGCGGGAACCGTGCTGCTGGCCGCCTCGATACTCATCTGGGCCATGATCTCATTCCCCAAGCCTCCCCATGAGGCATCGCCGTTCGACAACCACCTCAAGACGCAGGAGGAACTCTCCTACAGCGTTGCCGGGCGGCTGGGCAGGGCGATAGAACCCATTGTCAAGCCTCTCGGGTTCGACTGGAAAATAGCGATTTCCGCGGTGACCGGATTTGCCGCCAAGGAAGCCGTGGTTTCGACGCTCGGGGTCCTGTACAAAGTGGGATCGAGCGAGAGCCGGAAGGGCGCAAGCCTCAAGTCGGCGCTCCTCGCCGACAAGACGTTCAATCCGCTCGTTGCCTTCGTGCTCATGCTTTTTACCCTGATCGTTCCGCCCTGCATCGCCGCCCTGTCGATCATTCGCGCGGAAATAGGCTGGAAATGGCTGGCGTTCTCGGTGACGTACATGCTCGGGCTCGCCTGGGTGCTCTGCTTTGCGACCTATCAGATCGGTAAAGCGGCGGGATGGGGGATCTAAAACCATAAGTATGCCGGTCTCCGGCGATTTATTTTAAGCTGAAACTGCAGCCAGACCCACAAGCACCACCGAAGGGAGTCCCGACCGACCGCCATGATCGACGCACCGCTCCTCGCCCGCATCCAGTTCGGGATCTCTCTGGGCGTTCACTTCATCTTTCCGGCGCTGACCCTCGGCCTTACGCTCTACGTGGTAATTTTTGAAACGGCGTTCGCGATCACCGGGCGTGCGATCCATCGGACCGTTTCGGAATTCCTGGTCAAGTTGCTCTCGCTCATATTCACTTTCGGCATCGCAACCGGGATTCTCCTTCCCTTCTCCTTCGGCGCCAACTGGGCAAAGTTCTCCCTTTTTTCCGGCCAGCTCTTCGGCACGCAGCTCGCCATCGAGGCTTTCACCGCATTTGCCGTCGAGTCGATCGCCATAGCGGTCCTGCTCTTCGGAAGGGATCGGGTAAAGGAGAGTGTATATCTGGTTGCCGCCATTGCGGTATTCCTCGCCTCGCACCTTTCCGCGTTCTGGATCATCTCCGCCAACTCATGGATGCAGACTCCTGCCGGGTACGCCATCGAAAACGGGGTGGTTGTCCTGACGGATTTCTGGAAGGCGATCTTCAACCCCTCCACCGTGGTCCGTTTTATCCATACGATCCTCGCCGCATGGCTCACCGGGACGGTGGCGGTCTGCGGTATTGCCGCATGGCGCTTCCGGAAAGGCATATCCCCGGCTGCCGCGGTTGTCATGCTTTCCGTCGCGGTTCCGCTCTTCTTTGTCACCGCCATCTCCCAGCTCATCGTGGGCCACGACCAGGTCATGGATGTGCACTACCACCAGCCGGCCAAGGACGCCGCCTACGAGGGGACATTTCACTCCCGCAACAGTGCGCCGATCTACCTGTTCGGTATCCCGGATGCGGACCATAAAACCATCCACGCCGCCATCGCGATTCCGGGATTTTTGAGTTTCCTCGAAAGCTTCAGTTTTACCTCGCGCGTACGGGGTCTCGACGAGTGCGACCAGGGGGCTCTTCCACCGGTCAATATTTGCTTTACTTCATTCCATTTCATGGTCACCATCGGGTTTATCCTTCTGGGGTCGAGCATCGCCGGACTCTATTTCCTCCTCCGCCGGAAGCTTTTCACGACCCGCTGGGTACTGCTCCTGGTGCCGTACCTGATCCCCCTGCCGCTCATCGCCAACGAACTGGGGTGGATCGGCGCCGAGGTCGGGAGGCAGCCGTGGGTCATCTACGGGGTCATGCGAACGCAGGAGGCGGTCTCTCCGAACGTGTCCGGCGGGCGCATCCTCCTCGTGCTCGTCATGCTCTCCCTCGTCTATGCAGCCCTGCTGTACGCGTTTTTCCGGTTCGGAATTCGTATTGTCCATGAGGAGCAGCGCCATAAGCCCGTCGCGGCGGAGAGGGGACAATCGTGACCGCAGCCTCCTATCAGGTTGCCTGGTTTTGCCTGATGCTCCTGTTCCTGGTTGCCTACAGCGTTTTTGACGGGTTCGACCTCGGCCTCGGCATGCTCACGCTTTTTACGAAGGGTGAAGAGAAGCGGAACCATCTTTTTTCGGCGCTCGCCCCGTTCTGGGACGGCAACGAGCTCTGGCTCATCATGGCCGGGGCATCGCTTTTTGCCGTGTTCCCGCAGGCGTTCGCCACGGCCCTGAGCAACTTCTACGTGCCCATATTTATCATCGCCGTGGCGCTCATGCTCCGCGCCGCCGCCTTCGAATGCCGCCACCACTGCCGCCGCGCGGCAACCCGCCGCGCCTGGGAAGCCACCTTTGCGCTTGCAAGCTTATTGATCCCGCTCCTCCTTGCCGTTGCGCTCGGCAACATCATCGTCGGCCTTCCCCTCACCGGGCCGCTTGCGTACAATGGAAGCATCCTGTTCCTCCTGCGACCCTATCCGCTTGCGCTGGCCGTAGCCGGCATCGCGCTTATCGTCCTGCAGGGATCGCTCTTTGCGGCTTGCAAACTGCCCGCACCGTTTTCAGGGGAACTCCGGAGTACCGCTTCCCGCTGGTGGTATATCGCCGTTGTCGCGTTTGTTCTTCTTGCCGGTATAATGCCCTGCATGCTTCCCGCGGCCCGGTCGCTTCCCTATGCGGCCGCAGCCGCCATTGCCGTCCTTGCGCTGGGTGCCGCTAAAATCTTCGTGCGGCGCGCCAGGGACCGGAGCGCCTTCTATGCCTCTTCACTGGCCGTCATTGCCGTCTGGCTCATGCAGGCAGCGGCGCTCTTCCCGAACCTGATCCGCGACACTGCCGACCCCACTGCGTCAATTACCATTTTTTCCGCATCGGCCGGGCTTTCCACCCTGCGCGTGCTCACCGGCATCGCCATCCCCTGCACCGTACTCTACCTCGCGCTAAACTGGTTCCTGTACCGGGCGTTCAGGGGCAAACTCCTGCAGGGCAAGGACTTCTACGGCACATCGGGGAAGTAATGTTCCGCGGAACGACTCCGGCACTTACTTGACTATAAAAATCGTCGGCGTCGCAAAAACAAACGAGGACCGGTCGTCAAAATTGCAGCCGATCCGCAGGTAATAGGTCCCGGCGGCAAGAGACCGCGGAATGGTGATCGCGGTATCGTTCGAGGGCACCGATACGAGCGGATTTGTAAATTGCGTTGAGGTATCGACCTCGATGGCGTAGGCAATGGTTTTGGGAACGGCGTGCCACAGGAACGCCGGTTTCGCAACGGTAAAGGTATCCGAAGCCTGGATCATGGTGACGCCGAATCCTGAAAATGTCTCATTTGCATCGAGTATTTCGGTAGCCGACAGCGCCCGGTTGTAAAAGAATATATCGTCAAGCAGACCGGTGTAATACGACTCCTTCCTGATTCCGTGCTTTCCAATGACAAAGGTGTCTTCTATGGGCGCAAGGCTGGCCGTATAGGCTCCCCCTGCAGTAGCCACCGCCCCGTCGACGTAGAGCGTCACGTTGCCGCTCTGCCGCGTTGCGGCGACAAAGTGCCATGCGCCGTCATTGAGCGCGGTCGGGGAGTCGTAGTAGCCGTGGTTGCCGAGGAAGATCCGGATGTCGTTATTGTTAAAGGAGAGGTAAAGGCCGCTGTTGTACGGATCGCCCATGCCGGCGATATCCATGCGTGCCGTCATGGTTCCGCTCGTCGCGGTTGTCTGGAACATCAGGCCGAAGGTGAAATCGCCCGCCGTCATTTTATTCAGCAGCGCCGTGTCGATGCCCCCGGCAATGTACCAGGTGCCGTCCATCGAGACGGCGCTTTGCGGGTTACCCAGGCGGTCGGCGACGAGCGTCGGCTTTTTCGTGGCGATAAGATTGTGCCCGTTGCCCGAAAAATCCTTCACGAGCGTGTCGACGACGCTTGAATCGTTGAAGGTGTAATAGAAAAGGAGACTGTCCTGGGGCAGGGGAAGGCTCCTGCCGGCGGCGAGGCTCACGATTGTCGCAACGATCATCCATGGTTTCATGATGGATCCTTTCGGTCAATAGTTACCGGGCAATATGAAGCGGCTGGACAAGGCGTTTGTTTTCGACCTGCAGCACGACGATATAGCATCCCGCCCCGACGGCCCGGCCGTTCCTGCCGGAACAATCCCAGTCAACGGTAAACCATCCGCCGGTTGTTTCCCGCTGCGCAAGCGTCCCGACCAGCTCCCCGCGAAGCGAATAGATTTTCAGGGATACGTGCTTGACCATGCCGTCTGCCGTCGGGACGGCGTACCGGATGATCGCCCTGTTTGAGAACGGGGACCATGCGGCGGAAAGCTCCATGCTCCTGATCACCCCAGGTCCTGCCGGGAGTTTCCTGGTGCCGGAGGAGGGTACGCTCGTGCCCGGAACCACCAGCAGCGAGGTATAGGGCGTAACAATCCCATAGCGCAACCCGAGGGCGGTGATCTCACCGGTAAGAGCAGCCGTGGCCCCCTGCAGGGCGATTTGACCGACAAGAGCGTTGACCTTTTCCGATGCCCAGAGCTGGGGCAGGGAGGTATTGTTGTAACTTGCCACCGGCAAGGTCATGGATAGCGTATCCTGTACGGAAAGCCCGTTCTGCCTGGCCGACAGCACTACCGGAAACACCCCGGTCTTCTTATATCGTCCGACAATGCCGAGCTGGCCCCCGCCATACAGGCAGGGCAATTGCGCCGGGTAGACATCGGCGGTATCGAGCGTGCCGAAGCCAAGCCGGATGTTATACAGGTACGAATAGTTCATCTGCCCGATAATCGCGGTGAGGCCGCCCGAACCGGTATCGGGCGTTGCCAGCGTCGCCGAGGTGCCGTCGTTCGACTGCGCAAGGAGCGATAGAAAAGTTGCATTTGAGGTTTTGCCGATGCCGATGCCGTACACCGGCACGTTTGCGCCGTTGTACGCAGTGATGGTATCGATTAATCCCGCCGTCTGCAGGCGCACCGGCCAGGTCGGGTAGCCGTCGGTCAGGAGGACTATGCCGTGGTTGGCGGTCGGCGACCACGAACTTGCCATGGCAGCCTTCATCGGGTCGATGAAGTTGGTAATGCCCCTTACCTTCAGGGTGTCGATGTAGGCGATTGCATCTGCCAACGCCGCCGGCGTGGCGTTTACGAGTCCGGGCATGAATTCATTGAATCCGGTATTGAACGAGATGATATTGAACCGGTCCTTCGGGGTAAGCAGGTTCACGGCGTGCAGGAGCGAAGTCTGCAGCAGCGTAAGACCGCTGTCTCCCATCGAATAGGAATTATCGGCCAGAAACACGATCTCCCTGCTTTTCGCGGCGGACGCCGGGGAGTTTAACCAGAGAGCAAAGTAGCTCGCATCCCCGGCCGAATCGAACGGCATGGTCGTGTCGAGCATCGGGACGTAGCTCTCGGCGATGGCCCGATAGAGCGGGGAGTGGTTACCGGCAATTTCGAGTGTCAACGAAGGGGCGGTGAATGCGCTGTCAATCAGGTACGACAGCGCAAAGGAGTTTTGGTCGGGCCGGGTTATTGTTGGCCCGGTGCCCGAAAAGCCCGGAGCGAGCACGGCGGCCACGGTATCCTGCAATCGGCCGCTCACCGTTACCGAGGTTTGCAGGGGCGCCTGCGGCGAGCTGCCGGATGGAATGAGCGGAAGGGTATAGGTGACCGTGTCCATCGCGCTCTGCAAGGGGGTCACATAGGTAAAATCGATCCTCCGGCTGGCGGCTGAATCTCCGCCCGCTCCTATGGGGTAAACATAGATCTTATAATTGTTGTAGGCGGAATCCTCGAGGAGCGCCGGGTCAACGGACTTCCTGACCGAGCTGTCGTAGATCGATGCCCCCTGCGTGCTCGGGACGGCCTTGGCTACCGTACGCACCCCGTTGATCCAGAGGGCGAGTTCCGTAATGACCGAACCGGCAGGCAGGGAAAAGGAGAAAATTCCCTCTTCGGTGGAACTCGAGGTGTTGGTAAATACCTGGTTGATATAGGTGACCGCAATGTCGTCGTTTATGGTAACCGTGGCCTTCATTGACTGCAGCCATATCGGGAGATAGGCGTTATTGCTTCCCGGAATGCGCGCCTGCAGGGTTCCAAACCCTTCGGCAAGCGACCACGCCATCCCGATAACCATGACTGCCGTAAGGGCCTTTTTCATAGACGCCTCCCTGGTGAACGCTCGGGTGAACGGGATGCCGGCACTTACCGGCTGACATCGCGGACGATATTCTTTCGTTCCTTAAGCAATATAAGAATTGTACATCATGAAAAAATGGAAAAAAACCCTTCACGGTAAATTATGGTGTTCCGGCGGAACACGGGACAATTAATTGCCTCGGAATTAGTGGGGGAACCGCTTTAAAGCGGTTCCCCCACCTGAGCAGTAACCATTTTTTAAAAAATCACCCCCATACCCTGGAGTCCTCTCAATGAGCCTGCGCAACCGTCTCGCAACTCCTGAAAGCAAGCGCGCCTGTAACAGCGAGCTCTTCACGCTCATTGCCCCGGAGTACGATCGCATCACCCCACTGCTTTCATTCTTCGGCGACCGGCGGTGGAAGCGCATCCTGGTGCAATCGTTGCCCTTATTCGGGAAGCCCGTCATTGTCGATTTCGCCTGCGGTACCGGCGACCTGACCGGGCTCCTTGCCGCGCGCTTTGCAGACGGGCATGTGAACGGCGCCGATATTACCCTTCCCATGCTGCGCCTGGCGAAGGAGCGGCTATGCGACCGCGCCGGCAAGCCTGGTTTCTCGCAGTCGGACATGTGCTTTGCGCCGTTCAAAACCGAGTCGGCCGACATCGTTACCGGCGGGTATGCGCTGCGCAATGCACCCGACCTTGCGGTCTTCCTTCGTGAGCTGCATCGGATTCTCCGTCCGGGCGGCATTGCCGGATTCCTCGATTTTTCGCGCTCCGCCAATTCACTAGTCGGGCAATTACAGCTTTCGCTTCTGGGGCTATGGGGCGGTCTCTTCGGATTGCTCCTTCACCGAAGGCCGGAGGTTTACGGTTACATCGCCGAAAGCCTGCGGCTCTTCCCGGACCGGAAGTCCCTCGAAGTCCTCATACGAAGTTGCGGGTTTGAAGAGGTTACCACGAGGACCTTCTATTGTGGAACGATGGCGATCGTGACGTTTGTGAAGCCGGAGAAGTAATATTTTCTCAAATAGCATATGTTACTTTTTAGGTGGGGGAACCGCTTTGGCGGTTCCCCCTGGGCTGAAGCCGCGAAAGACACGCGTCTCCGACACACCCCTTCCTGCGGAAGGGGGAGGCGATGTTTGCCTGAAGGCAAACGCTCTCCCCCTCCCGCAACGCCCTCTTTTAGAGTAGAAAAAACATAAAGGATTTTGAAGGGCTAAAAATCTTGAGCCCTTCTTGAAATCTTTTGATGTTGCGTTAGCGAGGACAAAGGGTGCCTGCTGAAGCGTAGCGAGGCAGGCAGTGTTTCCAGACCAAGGCGAAGCCGCAGGGCTGGAAATACCGGCTCGGCTTTGCCGAGAGCCCGGCGGAGGCGCGCCGGAGGGGTGCCCTTCAGGGCACCCCTCCGGAACGCCCAGATGTTGACTTTGAAGTTGCCTTGGATTTTGAATTTGCGTTGAATAAATTATTACTACAAAAAAGGGCGACTAGCAAGTCGCCCCAAAATCAAATGCAGGAATCCAGTATAATCACCCTTCCATTATCTCTTTTTCCTTCGCCACCAGTATCTCGTCGACCTTCTTGATAAAACTATCGGTCAACTTCTGGATTTCCTCACCTGCCTTTTTTCCTTCGTCCTGGGTCATCTCCTTGTCCTTCTCGGCTTTCTTCAGCTGCTCGTTGGCGTCGCGACGGACGTTGCGGATCGCGACCTTGCACTCCTCGCCGGTTTTTTTGCAGTTCTTGAACAGTTCGGCCCGGCGCTCCTCCGAAAGCGGAGGGATCGGCAGGCGCAGCATATTGCCGTCGCTCTGGGGGTTGAGTCCGAGCCCCGCCACCTGGATGGCCTTTTCTATGGGGCTGAGCATGCTCTTCTCCCAGGGCTGGATCACGATCATCCGCGGGTCCGGGACCGAGATGTTCGCCACCTGGTTGATCGCCATCGGCGAGCCGTAGTAGTCAACCGTCAGGCCGTCGAGAAGGGCGGGACTCGCCCTGCCGGTACGGATACGGGAGAGGTCCTTCTTAAGGGTATCCAGTGTCTTCTGCATGCGCTGGCCGGTTTCGGAATGAACTATCTGGAAAGCACTCATCATGCGCCTCCTGCGGTAATGATTGATCCCACCTGCTCGCCTCTGAGGCATCTGCCCAGGTTGCCCTTTTCCGCAAGCTTAAAGACGATAATGGGAATTTTGTTTTCCATACAGAAAGAAAATGCGGTGGCATCCATGACGCCGAGTTTGCGGGCGAGCGCTTCGCCGGGGGAGAGCCGGGAGAATTTTACCGCCTGCGGATTTTTCATGGGATCGCTGTCGTAGATGCCGTCGACCTTGGTCGCCTTGAGCAGCACCTCGGCGCCGATTTCGGCGGCACGAAGTGCGGCGGCGGTATCGGTTGTAAAAAAAGGATTGCCGGTTCCGCCGGCGATGATCACGATTTCGCCCCGGTCCAGATACTCCCGCGCCAGCATGCCGGTGAAGTACTCCCCGGCTCCCTCGATGGCGACTGCCGTGAGCACGCGGCTGCGGCAGCCCAGCTCCCTGATAAACTCATTGAGCGCCAGCGAATTGATCACCGTCGCCAGCATACCCATGGAATCGGCCGTTGTGCGGGGAATTTCGCCCACCGATGCGCCGCGCATGATATTGCCGCCGCCGATGACGATGCCGATCTGCACGCCCAGGGCATGCGCCTCGACAATCTCCGCGGCAATAGCCCTGCAGGTTACAATGTCAAGGACGCGTCCCGCCTCTCCCCCGAGCGCCTCGCCCGAGAGCTTGAGCAGGATTCGCCGGTAGGCTGGGGTAGGGGATTCCACCGGACTACTCTTCCGCGCCGAGCTCGAGTCTGATGAACGAGAGCACCTTGATTGTCGCGCCGCACTCTTTTTCAGCTGCCTGTATCCGGTCGGTTACCGGCTTCTCAGGATCGCGGATGAAGCCCTGCTCGACAAGTACGGTTTCCTGGTAAAATTTCACCAGTTTTCCTTCGACGATCTTGTCCCAGATTTTTTCCGGCTTGCCGGAAGTCTGCGCCTGGGTGAAGTAAATTTCCTTTTCCTTTTCAATGGTCGCAGCCGGAATGTTCTCACGATTGGCGGCCATCGGGTTTGCTGCGGCGACCTGCATGGCGAGGTCTTTGCCGAGGAGCGAAACCGCTTCGCCGGCAAGCGCGGTTGCAGGATCTACGTGAAGCTTCACGGCGACACCGATTTTCCCCTGGCCGTGGAGATAGGTAACGATACGCTCGCAGGCAGGATCGGCATCCATCTTGCGGTAGCGGCGAAAGCTCAGGTTCTCACCGATTTTGCCGATGAGATCGGTAACACGGTTTTCGACGGTGGTTCCCCATTCGGGCATCGTGAGGCTGCGCGCCTCTTCGATGGTGGCCGGCTTCTTTGCAAGGAGGAGCTTGCCGAGCGCAGTGACAAACGTGGAGAAATCTTCGTTGCGGGCGACGAAATCGGTCTCGGAATTAACCTCGTAGACTATGGTGGTCGATGCATCGGACACGATGGCGACAATACCCTGCTTCGCTGCCTTGCCGGCCCGTTTCGCAGCGGTCATCTGACCCTGCTTGCGCAGATTCTCGATGGCAAGGGCCATGTCGCCCTTGGATTCGGTGAGCGCCTGTTTGCAAATCATCATTCCCAGGCCGGTTTTCTCCCGGAGATCTTTTACCTGTGAGGCGGTTATTTCCATGATAAACTCCTGTTGCTATCGGAAAAATTGGATTGGTTACGGTCCGGCTGAAGGACCGGATCGTCTGGAACGATCCGGTCGGCAGGTTCACGCCGGAAGCCCCGGGGAGGGTACGCCCTCCGAAGGCTGCCGACTAAGAGGTCAACCCTCTTCGTTAAATCGAACCACCTTCTTATGAACAACCCGATGGTGCTTGGTCTTGGTCTCGCCGGTTGCGGTTTCATCGACGATTCCCGGAACCTCCGGTTCACCCTCTTCGCCCTCGACCGGAACAGCACCTGCCGGGGTCTCGGGGGCAGTGCCCGAACTTCATCTCCTCGGGAGTGACCGCCTGCGACACCGAGACGATTTCATCGGCAACCGCCTTGGTAATGAGCTGTACCGATTTCAGCGCATCGTCGTTGGCCGGGATCGGAAAATCGATGAGATCGGGGTTGCAATTGGTGTCCACGATTGCGCCGATGGGTATGCGAAGGCGGCGGCCTTCGGTGATCGAGATGTGTTCCTTGATGGTATCGACCACGAAGATGATTGCCGGAAGTTTCTTGAGATGCCGGATCCCGCTCAGGGCGGCAATGAGCTTTTCCTTGCGCTTCAGGAGAAGCTGGCGTTCTTTTTTGGTAAGCGCCGCAAAGGTGCCGTCGGCCTCCATGGCTTCGATCTTTTCGAGCTTGGTGACGCTGGCCCTGATGGTGGAAAAATTGGTAAGCATGCCGCCCAGCCATCGTTCCGTGACATAGGGCATGCCGCAGCGGGTCGCCTCTTCCCGAAGGCAATCCTTCACCTGTTTTTTGGTACCCACGAAGAGCACCTTGCCGCCGGCAACGACCGCTTTGTTGACCTGTGCAAGGAACTTTTCCATGCACACGAGCGTCTTGTTCAGGTCGAGGATATAAATGCCGTTACGGGGGCAGAGGATGAAACGCTTCATCCTCGGGTTCCAGCGTTTGGTCTGGTGGCCGAAATGGGAACCGGCTTCCAGAAGGTCCTGCAGGGTCAATGAACTCATGACATCTCCTTTAATGGGTTATGCTTCCACGGGCATCACTGCAGAGAGATGACCATCCGGCGAACAGCCCGGAGGGCACCCCGCCCTCTGCTCGCTCCGTGTGCGGGATTGGAAAAACCTGGAAAAAAGTTTAACGTTTCGAAAACTGGAAACGACGTCGAGCACCGGCCTGACCGTACTTCTTGCGCTCTACGATACGGGAGTCGCGGGTCAGCAGGCCGTTTTTGCGCAGAAGCTTCCGGTTGGCTTCGCTGATGAGTGCGAGAGCACGGGAGATTCCGAGCCGCAGGGCTCCGGACTGGCCCGACAGGCCGCCGCCGCGAACTTCGGCAATGACGTCGAAGGTTTCTCCGCCGGTAATCAGCACAAAGGGGCGTTCAACGTTCATGACCAGCACATCGCTGCGCAGGAACTCGGCTATCTGCCGTCCGTTGACCGTACGCTCGCCCTTGCCCGGCTGCAGTATGACGCGCGCTATCGCATTTTTACGCTTCCCGATAGCCGTATATCTGTTCTCCAAATGCACTACTCCTTTAAAGAGGTAACTTATAAGGTAATAGGCATGGGCTTCTGCGCCTCATGCGGGTGCTCGGCGTTCTTGTAGATATGCAATTTTCCAAGGATTGCCCTGCCGAGCGGACCCTTCGACACCATGCCGTGAACGGCGTGCATGATGACCTTCGTCGAATCGAGCTCCATCTGCTCCTTGAAGGAGCGGAACTTCTCGCCTCCGGGATAGCCGGAGTGCCGGAAGTACGTCTTGGTCTCGGACTTGGTTCCCGAAAGCTGCGCCTTGTCGGCGTTGATGATGATGACATAATCGCCATGGTCCTGGTTGGGCGAAAAGGCGACCTTGCCCTTGCCGATGAGGATTGTCGCCACTTTTGAGGCGAGTCTGCCGAGCATCTGGCCGCTCGCATCCACCACGAACCACTTCCGCTCGATGGATTTTGAGTTGACTACGATTGTTTTCATACTGTGAAATCCATTCCGGTGCAAGTAAGTAGAAAAAGTTTATAGAAAATAAGATATAGGCGGCACGAGGGTCAATAGCAGCCTTCCGGCTCCCCGGGAGAGCTCCCGGATAAAATAGCCCATGCGCTCATCGCCCGGGGGGAGCTCCGGCATAACTGTAACCAATTTTTTTAGAGAACATTCGATAAAGTTTCGCCGCTGGATTAACAATAACTATATTATTTCGTAATCCGGATGGTGGTCGGGTCCCTACGAGTATAACCAGGGAGAACCATTGATCTCAAATAATCCTGATTTCGAACGTAAAGCCTCGCATCTCCTCGCGTACCTGCTGGTACCCGTTGTCATCCTTGGGATTGTAGCGCGCATCCTCGGAATATTTTCGGATTTCTGGCTCGATGAGATCTGGACCTACTTCAGGCTCACCTCCCTCAAAACCCCTCTCGAAGTCTTTACGCGGTTTACAAGCGACAATAACCACTGTCTCAATTCGCTTTTCATGTTCCTTATCGGCAACACCGGACACTGGTACCTCTACCGGCTCCCGTCCCTTGCCGCTGGCGTGCTGACATTGCCGCTCGTGTGGCTCGCAACCCGGAAGGCCGACAGGATTGAGGCGTGTATCGCGACCATCCTGGCCGCGTCATCCTATCTCCTGATCAATTACTCCTCCGAAGCCCGCGGGTATTCCCTGGTAATCTTTTTCTCCATTGCAACCTACTACCTGCTGCAACGGTGTCTCGGCACCCCCGCCCTGCGGTGGCGAATCCTGCTCTGGGCATGCATCGGCCTGGGAGTTCTCTCGCACCTGACCTACCTGTTCGTTTTTGTTGCCGCGGTCGTCTGGCTCCCGTATGCAGGCTTCAGGAAACACGAACGGTGGACATCGATCGCCCGGAACTGGCTATTGAGCTTCGGCGTTCCAACCGTCTCTCTCCTTTTTTTCTACCTGCTGGTGGTACGCCGGTTTAAAATCGTCGGCGGCCCTCCCTACGATCTGGGAGCCGTTCTTGCCGAATCGATCTCCTACCTGGGCGGCGAAGGCCAGATCGTTTCCCCGCTCACCACGCTCTGGGGCGCAATCACGCTTGCACTGGTGGTGAATGCCCTCTTCCTGTTGTGGAGAAAAGGCAGGAGTGAATGGCTCTTCCTGTCAATTGTTACCATCGCAGCGCCCGCAACGGCTGTGCTCATCCATAAACCCGAGGTACTGTTCGTCCGCTATTTCCTGATCAATATCTTCTTCGCCTATATCGCCCTCAGCTGCCTCCTGGCTGAACTCTCGCGCAGAAAGACGGCAGGCAGGATCGCTGCAGGTTTGTTTCTGCTCGTATTCCTGGCCGGCAACGCATATCAGTCGGCGCGGCTGCTGGAATACGGTCGCGGCACCTATCGGGAGGCAATCCGGTTTATCGGAGAAAACTCCGACGGAAATCTCATCACCGTTGCCAGCGATAACCCGGTGCGAAACGGTAAACTGGTCGACTTTTACAAGCCCTATCTCCCGACCGGAAAACAGGTGCTTTTCCTGGAAGGGTATGGCGGAGCAACACCGCCCCTGTGGTTCATCCGGCACATCATCGGGGAACCGCCCGAGTTTTCAAAGGGAATAAGGGATATATACGGCCATGAATACACCCTGAAAAAAATATGCCCGTACGCCGGACCCTCGGGGTGGTACTGGCTGCTCTACCGCAGAATGGATGCCTATTCGACGCCTGGAAATGCCTCCGATACGATGTATTTTACCAATCCACCATTGCCGGACCTTATGCAGAGGAGAGGCTTTGAAAGGGTGTCGGGTCGAACTGCGGGCAATCAGTAAATCCTTTGGCACCTATCAAGCGCTGAAAGACGTAAGCCTCACCATCCGGAAAGGGGAATTTTTCTCCCTGCTCGGACCGTCCGGCTGCGGGAAAACCACCCTCCTGCGGCTCATCGCGGGATTCGACGATCCCGGCCGGGGCGACATCCTGCTCGACGACGCAAGCATCCTTGAGCTCCCCTCGAACGAGCGCCATGTCAACACGGTATTCCAGAGCTATGCGCTCTTTCCCCACCTT
The DNA here is from genome assembly GCA_963803935.1 of uncultured Fibrobacterota bacterium. Taxonomy (GTDB): domain Bacteria; phylum Fibrobacterota; class Chitinivibrionia; order Chitinivibrionales; family Chitinispirillaceae; genus BOG-1184. The sequence goes on from CAWDOZ010000016.1 coordinate 40,982, forward strand.
TCGGTGTTCGAGAATGTCGCCTTCTCCCTGCGGCTCAGGAAGAAACCGCCCAGGTTCATTCGCGACGAGGTGACCAAGTACCTGTCAATGGTCCGCCTCGAAGGACACCGCGATAAATTCCCGGCCCAGCTTTCCGGAGGACAGAAGCAGCGCGTGGCGATTGCACGGGCGCTCATCAACGAGCCGGCGGTGCTCCTGCTCGACGAACCCCTTGCCGCGCTCGATGCCAAGCTCCGGCAGCACATGCTCATCGAGCTCGACGCCATCCACGACTCCGTCGGCATCACCTTCATTTACGTGACACACGACCAGCTGGAGGCGATAAGCGTTTCCGACCGCGTCGCGGTGATGAACGAGGGCGCCGTGCTCCAGGTCGGCACCCCGCAGGAGATCTACGAGAGCCCGGCCGATCTCTTCGTCGCGCAGTTCATCGGTGAGACCAACATACTCCAGGGTACCGTCGTCGGTGTCGACGGTACCGGCGCCGCGGTAAACGTTCCCGGCCTGGGACGGGTGGCGGTCGAATCGGCAAAGCCCCTCGCGCAAGGCAACACCGTAACTCTCACCATCCGTCCGGAGAAACTGGCCGCTTCGCGCGATAAGCAAGACCTCCCGGGAAACGGGGGCAACTGTTTCCAGGGCGTGGTCGAGGAGATCATCTATACCGGCTTCCTGACCAAATATTTCATCAAAGTCGGCGAAACCACGTTCCGGGTCTTCCGGCAGCACGGCAACCTGCAGCACGGCGGCGACGGCGCCATTGCCTGGCGCGATACGGTCTACCTCGGCTGGCGGCCCGGCGATGCCTATGTCGTGGAGGCAGGCTCGTGAGGAAGAACGTCGGAACGCTCTACGCCTTTCCCCTCGGGATCTGGATAACCCTGTTTTTCGTCCTGCCGATCACCATCATCGGCGTTTACAGCTTCCTTGCCAGGGGGCTTTACGGCGGCGTGGTGCTCCGCTTCTCGCTCGAAGGGTACCGGGAGCTCTTGAACGCCGCCCTCCTGCATACCGCCTTCACGACCTTCTGCCTCGCCGCAACCGCCACGGTCATCACGCTGGGGCTTGCCCTGCCCGCCGCCTATTACATCGCCTGCAGCAGCCACCGCAACACGCTTCTCCTGCTCATCATCATCCCGTTCTGGACCAACTTCCTCATCCGGATTTACGCATGGATCGCCATCCTCGGCAACAACGGGTTCCTCAATTCGCTCCTGCTGCATACCGGCCTCGTCCATACCTATACGCACTTTCTTTACAATAAATATGCGGTCGTCATCGTGCTCATGTACACCTACCTTCCCTATGCCGTGCTGCCGCTCTATTCCGCAATTGAGAAGTTCGATTTCTCGCTCATCGAGGCGGCCCGCGATCTCGGGGCCACGCGAACACAGGCGATACTCCGGGTGCTTATACCTAATATAAAGGCCGGGATCACGACTGCCGTGCTGTTCACCTTTATCCCGGCATTCGGGCAGTATGCGGTACCCCAGCTCGTTGGCGGCCGCGACTCCTTCATGCTCGGCACCGTCATCGCGCGGGAGTTGACGGTATCCCGGAACTGGCCCCTTGCTTCGGCCATCGCGGCGGCGCTGACCGTCCTGACAACCCTGAGCGTGCTGGCCTTCATGCGGTTCAACCGGAGCGCCGGTGAAGTTATCCGGGAGGGGTAGATGAACCGATCGAAGAGCCGCCTTTCGTTTTTCGCCTTTGCGGTTACCGTCGCCTTCTTCTATGCGCCGCTCCTTGTCCTGGTATTCTTTTCGTTCAACAGCTCAAGAACCATGGCATGGAGCGGCTTTTCGCTCCGCTGGTATGCCGACCTGCTCTTCCACTCCCCCGACCTCTGGCACGCCCTCGGGAACAGCATCATCATCGCCCTCTCATCCTCGGTCACCGCCACGGTACTCGGAACGCTTGGCGCCATCGGGATCTATTGGTACAACTTTCGCTTTAAACGCTATATCAGCATTGCCTCGTTTCTCCCGCTCATCCTGCCGGAGATCATCATGGGAGTCTCGCTGCTCATCCTGTTTGCCGCCATCGGCCTGCCGCTCTCGCTTCTGACGATATTCATCGCGCACGTCACCTTCAACCTGCCCTTCGTGGTGCTCATCGTCTCCTCGCGGCTCGACGAGTTCGACTACTCGGTGGTCGAGGCGGCGTACGACCTTGGCGCACGCGAATGGGAGGCACTCGTGAAGGTCGTGGTTCCCATCTCCATGCCCGGCATCGTCGCCGCGTTCCTCATCGCGGTGACCCTCTCCCTCGAAGACTTCGTCATCACCTTTTTCGTGGCCGGGCCCGGGTCAACCACCCTGCCGCTCCAGATCTACTCCATGATACGCTTCGGCGTGTCGCCGGTCATTAACGCCCTTTCCGTCATGCTCCTCGCAGCCTCGGTCGCCCTCGCCTTCCTGAGCCGGGGCGCCTACCGATACCTTTTCCAGAGATAGGAACCATGAAAAAAACCGCCCGCCGGTTCGCCCCGGTCCTCATCGCACTCCTCTGTGCCCTGCTCTGCCTCTGCTCCACTGCCCGGCGCCAGAAGCTCTATGTTTACAACTGGACCTACTACATGCCGCCCGACGTGCTCGACGACTTCAGGAAGAAGTTCAACATCGATCTCGTCTACGACGTGTATCCGTCAAACGAGGACATGTTCGCCAAGCTCAAGAGCGGCGCCCGCGGCTACGACATCGTGGTCCCCTCGGGCAACTTCGTCTCCATCATGATCCATGAGGGTATGCTCGCGCCCATCGACAAGTCCCGCCTGCCGAACTTCGCGAACATCGATACCGCGGTGCTGCGCCGCATCACCTTCGACCAGGGAAACCAGTTTTCGGTCCCGTACATGATGGGCGCGAGCGGCATCGCGGTAAACAGGAAGCAGGTGACAACCTATGACCGCAGCTGGTCGATCTTCAACCGCACCGACCTCGCCGACCGCATGACCATGCTCGACGACATGCGCGAGGTGATCGGCGCGGCGCTCAAGTACCTCGGCTACTCGGTCAACTCCACCGACACGGCCGAACTCGCGAAGGCAAAGGCGGTCATCCTCGGCTGGAAGAAGAACATCGTCAAGTTCGACGCCGAGTCGTTCGCCAAGGGGTTTGCCTCGGGAGAGTTCCGGGTCGTGCACGGCTACGCGGAAAACGTCTTCAGGGAGTACGACTCCACCCGGCGCGACGAGGTCGACTTCTTCATCCCGCGCGAGGGCGGGCCCATGTACATGGACAACCTCGTCATCCTGAAAAACGCGCCGGACAAGGATGCGGCCTATGCCTTCATCAACTATATCCACTCCCCGGAAGTCTTTGCAAGGATTGTGGACTACCTTGGCTACCCGTGCATCAATGCGGCGGCAAGGGCATACATAAAAAAGAAACCGAACTATGAGCTATCAGATTTGAAAAGGTGTGAATTTAAAGATGATTTGGGCGGGAATTTGGAATTGTATAATAAGATTTGGGAGGAGATACGGATGGGGAGCTGATTATAACAGCCTTTGGTGGGGAAACCGATCTAAAATCAAATGCTCTTGGTGGGGGAACCATTTAAAAATGGTTCCCCCTGGGCTGAAGCCGCGAAAGGCACGCGTCTTCAGCCACACCCCTTCCTGCGGAAGGGGGAAGCTATGTTTGCCTGAAGGCAAACGCTCTCCCCCTCCCGCAACGCTCTCTTTTAGGGTAGAAAGAACATTAAAAAGCTATCCTTGCTGCCTGTTTTTCACTTATAACTTGGGATTTAAAACTTGTAACTTTTTTAAAACCGTGTGGCCTGGATGTAATGGACCCCAAAAACTGGACAGGTATTTAAGGTAGTATTTATTGACATGTTGCACGGCCTAACCGATATTTTATGAAGGAGGCACCGATGCAACGAAAGCGTCACAGTGCGGAACTCAAGGCTCAAGTGGTACTCAAGGCACTCAGCGGTGAGATGACTGCAGCCGAGATCGCCAAGCGATTTGGGATCCACCCTCTAATGATCTCAAAATGGAAGAAACATGCGGTTGATCTTCTCCCGTCGCTGTTTTCCCAGAAGCCCGAACACGAGCGCGAGGCTTGGGAACAGCGTGAAACTGAGTTGTTCCAGCAGATAGGACAGTTGCAATATGAGCTGGAATGGTTAAAAAAAAAGACGGCAGCTTACAAACGATGAAAAACGCAGCCTTGTCGATCCATTGGAATCTCAGCTCAGCATTGCCGCACAATGCTCGCTCTTGGGTCTTGCCCGCTCGACGCGGTATTATGCGTGTCAGGGCGAGAGTGAGCTTAACCTCGGACTTATGCATGCCATTGATGCACTCTATACAAAACACCCGACGTTTGGGAGCCGGGGTATGATGGCTATGTTGAACCGGATGGGACATTCGGTTAATCGCAAGCGCATTCGGCGACTGATGCATCTGATGGGGCTGGAGGCGATTTATCCTAAACGGAGCCTGAGCGCACCGGATAAACAGCACGCGGTGTTTCCCTATTTGCTACGAAACCTGGCCATAGAGCGCGTAAACCAGGTCTGGGGGGTTGATATTACCTATCTGCGGTTACAGACCGGCTTTGCGTTCCTGGTGGCATTTCTGGACTGGTTCAGCCGTTATGTGCTTTCATTTGCGGTTTCAACAACGGCAGACCACCAGTTCTGTATAGCTGCATTGAATGAAGCTCTGAAAATCGGCAAGGCGGAAATCTGCAATTCCGATCAAGGCGCCCAATTCACTTCGATTCCTTTCGTCAGCCGCCTGCAGGAGGCAGGGGTACGAATCAGCATGGATGGCCGTGGGCGTGCGCTGGATAATGTGTTCACCGAACGGTTGTGGCGGACGGTGAAGTACGAAGATGTTTACCTGAAGGATTATCAATCCCCACGAGATTCGCTTCATGGATTGACCGCCTACTTCAGCTTTTACAACAACGAGCGACCTCATCAGGCATTGGGTTATCGAACACCGGCAGAGGTTTTTTATGCAACAGTTTAATGCAGCAGTACCAGGACACACACGGGGCGGGGGAACACATTTCCCCCTGCACCCCCTTTGCACAGCTATTATTTTATTTCAAAGAGCAAAACAAAAACGAACAAGAAACGCAACACGTCAACTACCTTATTCTACCCCGAAATCTGTCCAACGATTGGGGTCCACCTCAGGATCTCCGATCCAGGTGCTTTTGAATTTGCATGACCCATTGGGCACGGCACGCCGTGCCCCTACGGATCTATCAATCAGGCGCAACCACGTAGGGTTGCCACTGCGAAATCTTGACATCTCCACCATCATTGCCTTCCCTGTTTTTTCTACCCTGAAACAGGGCGTTGCGGGGGTGCGAGAGCGTCTGCTGAGCAAAGCGAGGCAGACATCGCTTCGCACCTCCGCAGGAAGGGGTGTGGCTGAAGACGCGTGCCTTTCGCGGCTTCAGCCCAGGGGGAACCCGCGTAGCGAGGTTCCCCCACCTGAGCAGTAGCATTAAATGTTAATTTGTCACCTTGTCGCTTGTATCATTATATTTCAACACTCTTCTTATTTCCGCCCTCGCCCTGGCAAAATCTCCCCGGAAGGCCTCGCTCTCAAACATCCTTGCGGCAATGAGCGTGCCGGCGATCCGCCCGGACTCTATGTCGCTGCGGTAGTGAACGCCGCCGATCACCCGGTTGCGCGCAAAGGCCCACCCCCGGTCGAACAGCGCGGCGCTCTTTTCAGGAACCATCCGCGCAAGGAGTATCGCGCACAGGGTCCCGGCGGCGGAGTGCCCGCTCGGGTAGGAGAAACTGGAGAGCGGGGGTTTGTTCACACACGGCTTATCCAGCGTATCCCAGATATAGGGGCGTGGCCTCTTCCAGTACTCCTTGCCCGCTTCGACCACATTCCCTGCATCCTTCAGCGTGGCCTTGAAAAAGGTATCGGCGAACGGGCAGCTATCTTTATTGAAAGCAGGACCCAGAACGTCCGAGAAACGGAAAACGCTCACCTGCTGGTCGGCAAAGGCGAAATCGGCTTCTGCTTTGGTCCGGGTATGCTGATACCCGAGGATCTCATCGATTTCGGCCTTGGTCTGCGGCCCGGTCTGCGAGGGCGGAGGGGGGAGGAGCAGCGAAAGATTGATTTCTGTGGAGTCGAGGTAGGATTTTTGCGCGGCGGCAATGGTGAGGCTGGGAATAGAGAGAAATAAGCTCAGGAAAAGCGGGAAAATTATTCTTGCTCTCTTCATGGGTCCTCCTTCGTGGTTAGGGATGGGGGTTGGGGTGGAAGGATGAACAGGCATAGCGAGCGAATTACAAATGTTTCATTACCTATAGAAGCATCCCTGCAGCTTGCTGCGGGGATGCTTCTATTTTTAAAAATAAAATCCCGCATCAATAAGAGGTGCACCGAACAGGACTGTGGAGGTTGCAAATTTTGTAGTTCCACTGGTATCGCTAGCTGCTTAAGGCGGATCTGGTACCGGAGCAGCTGTAGATAAACAGGTGAATGGCTGCTTTACATGCAATAGCTTCTACGGTGCCTGCTTTAGTCAATAGCGAGCCTGCTGACAGTGATGCTTGGCCGCTGACGATTTTTCTGCAGAGGTTGAATAGCTTTCCCCAATGCTTCTTCAATTTCTTTCGTTGCTCCATGCCTCGTGATTATAGCAAGGTTTCATCTTAAATAATGGTTTTTTCTAATAGTCTGGAGCATCATATGATCTATCTATATCAGATTGTACAAAAAGACCCCACCCATCTTTGCTTTTTACGCACCACCCAGCAACACTACCATCAGGCCCATCTTCAACCACACGCCAGTAGCAGTTGATATGTTTCTTTGAAAAAAAGGTTTCTTTGGTGTAATGGAGCACTGGTCTTTTATGGTCAGGTTTCCATGTTATATTAGAGGGAGCTAATATAAAATGAAGGATTACCAAGCAACTAAAAAAAGCTGCACCCCCAAGTATCGTATGGCCGTTCTTTCCTTTAAATTTGTCATTTTTTAAGTACATTATAAATAAACTAAAGGTAAGCCCCAAAAACGCAATAATACCTGAAAAGAATATTCGCGCAATTGTTATCCCAATATCTTTAAATATATAAACTGGAAAACCTAATATTCGATCATTTATTCCTTCTATGTTTTCAATCCATTGTCCATTTTCCCACACGTAATTTACTGTTTGTTCTTGAAAAAAGGAATCGCGTGTACTGTGAAGAGTAGGTGTTTCATGTTCGTCTGGGTCAGGCCATATCCTTTCAGTTGGTATTGCAAAATATATTAATCCAAGAACAAAAAAAAGCAATAAACTAAAGGTTGGTTCAAAATTGTTTCCATTTTGATTAAGATTTTTTATTTCAAAATAAGTGCATAATGCACCAAGGCATCCAGCTGCGACGATTAAATTGATATGAATAAGCAATGTCATATAATATTTCCCATTTATCATTGAAAAAACATTTAATTATTTCGAGCGGTTCGGCCACTGCTTTTATTTGCGACAAAATGCACCGCTTCGGATAAGTCATCAAATTTATAAGTGCTGTATTGATATTTGTTTTCATTAAAGGAAATAATATACCTTTCCATTAGTTCTTTTTGCATGTTGATTTTGGCATCGGCTTTAAAATCCATGCTATCAATACTATTTAAAAGTCTTTCCGCATCCCATTCTTCATATATAGACCCTGTACCAGAGGCAGTCAGCATTGCAGGTATAGGCATTCCTTTTGTTGCGTTCAGAGCTACTGGAGATTGAATTGACTTTTCTAAAATATTGACTTGTTTATCAACAGATAAATTGCGCCCTTTTAATTCTCGACCAATAGCAAAAAAGGTTAATGCACATAGCATCTTTGTAAATAGGTCAAGGTTTGAGGATGCAGTTAATACATAGTGTATAATAAATATTAATATAACGGCAGCAATAGCAAAAACCCAACGAAGCTTTGAGATGACTGTAGGAATTCTTTTTTTCCAAATATGCACCACAATTAAATCTATAGCCAAATAAATCAACCCAGAAAACAGAACCGCCAAAAAAAGCGTCAATAAAAAATTGCCGAATTCAAATGGCATTCGTGTGCCCCCATTTGTTTGACTTGCGTCTTGGTTCTCAGGTATTGCAGTGGAATAGGCTTTATCTGGTGATAATTTAGTGGACTCAATAATTTTATGAAAAACTGGAAGGTATTTATCTTTATCTTTATATTGGCAAAAACAACCAATATCCATGCAACCAGTTGATGTCAATACAAGCCCCAGCATAAAGCACATTTTTCCGACTTTAGGATTTTGAGAGCTCCCGATAACCCAAATAATATTTTTTAAAGAATCGTATTCACTATTCTCAACCAACCCTATTTTATTATATTCATCAACACATTCTTTTTCTGTCTCTTCTATTTGACTACTTATAATTTTGCCATCATTACTTATTGAAATGCCAATAAATGGGTAAACTATTTTATGCTCTGGACTTATTTGAAGTACATATTTGTAAGATATTTGACTCTGAGCCCCACCTGCTAAACGTATATATGATAGTTCACTATCTGATATATATCTCCAATTTCCCGGAAGCATAACTGAAAAATTATCCTTAGGAAAATATTGCGAAATAGTCGCTTTATAGCGTAATTCTTCCGGTAATTTAACTGACCCGATAATTCTATGAAGCAGAGAATCATAATCTTCTATCTTATCGTTTTGGAAATAAAAATTAACCGAAACAAAACCTGATTGAGTAAAGATAGTTCCCGTTTCCGCGTCTACTAAATCAAAGCCTTCAATATTAGTAAACATTCGCATATAGACTACATTATTAATAGAATCAAATTGAATATCTTTAGTTTTTAAATTAGATATGAGGTTATTTGTTGTTCGTTGAATATTTCCCATAACGCTGTCAAAGGTCTTTTTACAGTCATTAACATAATCCTCATCCGATATCCACCCAGATTTATTTATTTGTATCGAAAAATATGGATATGAAAACCATTTATCAGAATTTTTTTGAAAAGTATATTGATATTTTATCGCGGGAGCATTCGGATATTTGCCATGAAGCACTTTTATTTGATGCATAACTATATAAGGAGGAATTTGTTTCCAGCCATAAGGCAATTCAAATGCAAGACTATCTTTAGGAATATTAAAAGTGATAGAAAAGGATGGTACAGCCATAAGCAAAATAAAAACAAAAATATGCTTGAATTTGTAATCGGAAGGTTCCATTCAACCCGCATCCATGTACAAGTGTCATGAAGAATGGCTTAGGAGAATTAAAATACTCTACGGTGGTCTGGGAGTCAATTCAATCAAAAGAAATGTTTAGGCAGATTCTTGCTGGTGAAAGGGCAAAGACTTTACTTCCCCCGGGGCTTAGCGAGCAGCGCGCCGGATGATGTAAATGGTCTGCGAAAGCAACCCCCCTTCAATTCACATCCCCTGATATCGCTTTTACACAATCCATCGGCGTCCCGACCATAATCCCCTCCTTCAACGGAAACGGCCTCACCACCGGCGCAACAACCCACGCCGTACTAATACCCGTGTCCGCAAGCGCAGTGAAAAAATCCCTCGTCAGCGTCGGTGATGACGACGCCTTGAATTCGATGGCAATTTTCTTTATCCCGTCATCGAGAATGAGGTCGATCTCTCCGCCGCCATGGGCACCGTAGAAAAAGGGGTGCCAGCGGCGGGAGATTTCCGGCGAAGCGCAGATACTCTCCAGCGCGAAGCCCTCCCAGGAGGAGCCGTATGACGGATGCGAAAGAAGCTGCCGCCCGGTACGGATTCCCGAGAGCGCATGCAGGATACCGGTGTCCCTGAAATAGATTTTCGGCGATTTGACGAGCCGCTTGCGAACGTTCGCTTCAAAGGGCTGGAGTGTACGAACCATGTAGCTGCCGGTCAGAATATCGAGATGGTGTTGCACGGCATGGTGCGAAATGCCAAGCGATTCTCCGAGCCGGGACCGGTTGAGTACCTGGGCGTTGAGGTGCGACAGCATGGTCCAGAACCGGCGCATCCCCTCGGCGGGAATCCTGAAACCAAGCGAGGGAATATCGCGCTCAAGGAAGGTCCGGACGAAGTCCTCGCGCCACTCAAAGCTCGAATCATCCGATTTGGCAAGGTAACTTCTCGGAAACCCGCCGCGAAGCCAGAGCTTGCGAAGGTCCTCATCATTTGCGGTCGTCTCTTCCGATAAAAACGGGGTGAGCTCGATGTACCGGATTCTTCCGGCAAGGGATTCCGAGGATTGCCGCAAGAGGCGCGGTGACGCCGAGCCAAGGATCAGGAAGGAGCAGCGGTTCTCAGCATCATCCACGACCGTCCGGATTACCGGGAAGATCTCCGGTACCCGCTGGATCTCATCGAGGCAGATCAATTTTCCGCCATGCATCCTGAAAAATGCCTGGGGATCGGAGAGAGCCCTGAAATCGTCCGGCCTTTCGAGATCCAGATAGAGAGCGTCCTTTCGCCCGTTGATGATAGCTTTCGCGAGTGTGGTCTTACCGCACTGGCGCGGGCCGAGGAGCGCCGTTACCGGCATTTCCTGGAGTGCCTTGCGAATGGAAGGCTCGGATTTTCGGTTTATGAACATGGGTATTTTGCATGAAAATTGGATGGCTATGCTCCAAATTTCATGACTTTAATATACATAATTGGTGGGGGGAGAAGATGCCTTGGGGCAGTGGTGGGGCGACTACGACCTCCAAGGGATCTTAATAATAATCCCATAAACCGGGCTTTGCCGGTTTATGGGGAGGTCGCCTCTGCAAAAATCCCCCGCCTTCGTCGCCCCCTTTCTAAGGGATCAAGCCGCTGGCGAAAGCCAGCTTCAGGAAGGGTTCCTTCGAGGATTTGGTTTTATATATGTTCTTTCTACATGTGAGCGTTGCGATGGTTAGGCGACCGCCGGTCGCCCCTACAAATTCTTTCATGTTTTTTCTACCCTGAAAGAGGGCGTTGCGGGAGGGGAAGGGCGTTTGCCTTCAGGCAAACATCGCCTCATGGTTTGGACCTTTTCGCTTTTATAACACCTCTCACTTCAGGAGAGGTCGGCCGCTTTGGGCCGGGTGAGGTAAGGGGTGTGCCTGAAGACGCGTGCCTTTCGCGGCTTCAGGCCAGGGGAAACCCGCGTAGCGAGGTTTCCCCACCAAAGGCCTTTAGAAGGGTTCCCCCACCTGAGCCGTAACTAATCTTCCTTACCTTATGGTAAATATATGCTTCAAAATAGAACAATAGACAAATCCCGTTTCACGGATGTAATTTAAATTGCTGATAAGCCAGCGATAAAAGTCCGGAAGGGGTCCAAAAGTGACGGTCAACGTCGTCGTTCGCTCGGGTGTCTGCCATCTCCTATTTGCCTATGATATCGGCATCGCTATCGATCTGGCAAAGTGCCGCGAGCGTATCGCCGGACTCGGGGACAGCGAAATGCTTTCCATCCGCAATCGCCGCGCCCCGGAGTACTTCGGATTCAATCCTCCCCCGCTCACCATCGTCCAGACCTCTTCGCCGTCCCCTGTCGGAACCTTTGCCGTATCCCCGCAGGTGGTGCTGACGTTTTACGACTTCGGCGCACTGTCGATCGGGTATGCCATTGACTTTACCGGCGACCTCGATGCCATGCGGGAGCTGAGCATTGCCGTGGCGCAGAGTAGCGCGCTTCGCAGCGATTCGCGCCGCCGTGCCGAGGACATCATGCACCGCATCGGCGATGCCGTCGATTCTCCCCAGGTCGCGGCGCCGGTGGAAGATTACCTGATATTCGAAGTCAGGGATTTTGAATCGTCGTGCCCTCCCGGTGAGCTGCCGGAGCAGGCCGGGCCACGGCTTGCGCAGATCCTGCGTGCCGAACGTCAGGACTTGAGCGCGCAGGAAACCTCAGACTCGCTCGCCTGCAGCATCAGCTACGGCCGCAGCGACCTGGCGCTGATCGACTGGAATGCGGCGATAATCTTCGACCGCGATTCCGAGGACGTTCGCGCCGTACTCGAATTTGCCAATATCGAGCTTCTCGAACTCCGCTTCCTGGATTATCAGCTTGACGCATCGCTCGACCGCTCCTTCGAACTGACCCGGCGGCCCCGGCAAATCAACAAGTGGCTGCCGGGGCGGTCGGCACGGAGCAGCGAACAGATTTCGCGCATGCAGCTCGAAGGCGCAATTCTGTTCGAGCGCGTCAGCAATGCCCCGAAACTCCTGGGCGACCAGTTCCTCGCGCGTGTCTACCGGCTGGCGGCCCAGCGTTTCCATGTGGGAGAGTGGAATGCCGGCATCCTGCGCAAGCTCGAAACCCTCGAAGACTTCTACCAGCAGCTTCACGGCAAGGCCGCCGGCAGGCGCCTTGAGCTCCTCGAATGGATCATCATCATTCTCATATTCCTTGAAATCGTGCTGCCGCTCCTGATCAAGAATTTTATAGTGCTTTAGCATCTTTCGGATCCCCGGATACATCGATACCGGATGCCGCGGGTATTCTGCCGTGAAAAATTCCTGTTGATTCCGTTATTATCATAATGTAAATTCTTACAGGCTGTCTATACGTCCAGTCCCAGGCTGAGGCGCAAGAACATCGCACAGGAGGATGAGAAATTCCCGGTGAAATCTTCCGACATTAAAAAAGGTGTTTTGCTATTCTTCATCGCCATGTGCATTGCGGCGGCATTCTGGAGAATCGCTCCGGATACCTTCAACAGTCCCGAGAACGTCGATTTTCAAAAATTCTACCTGCCGGTGGGGATCAATATCCTGAACGGCCAGGGGATTTCGCTCGACGGTAAATTCGCCGACGCCTATACTCCGGGATTTCCGGTAATTCTGGCATGTACCCTTCTGCCTTCCAAAGTTATCCCGGTCGACAGGCAGGTTTTGCTGCGCATTGCACTGGCCATTATGTACGGGCTGGGCTGTCTTCTGATTTTTTTGCTCGCGAAAACACTGTGGGACTCCACCAGGGCAATGGCTGCGGCGGGTATATGGGCCTGCTGCCCCCTCACTCTCTGGACGATAAAATGGCCTACCACCGAACTGCCGTTCATGGTCGCCTTTTACGGCGCAATGCTGCTGATTTTACGAGGATGGGCAATGCGGGAATCCTGGAGGTTGCAGGCCTCATGGTTTTTCTGGGGTGGTTTTGTTCTGGGAATAGCGATGCTGATACGCCCCATCGCCCTGGGATCCGGAATCGTTTTCGCCATGCTTATTTTACTCGGTAAACGGCACTCCCCGCGTGCGAGGGCTCTCTTCTGTCTATTCCTGGTTTGCGGGAACCTGGCCGCGATTCTTCCCTGGGAGGCCCGGCTGACTGCGCAAACACACCGGATTCTTCCGCTCTGTAATGGCCGCCTGTCGGCAAGCATCATAGACGGCCTCACTTTTGCAGCCCCGAATTCCCCCGAGTCCAACAGCGGGGTGTCGGTCCCTGCAGACGTGAAAAGCCTCATGACCAGCCTCGCTCCCCTGTCCGGCCGGGATTTCCCGGAATTCATAAGGGCCGCGGTCGTACAGGCAAAAAAACAGCCCCTTACCATTATAAAATTGGTCGGCATCAAGGGCGCCCGGAGCTGGTACGCCACGAGCACCGGAAACAATGAAAAACTGCTCATGGTGCTGCAGGGGATTTTCATGATGCTGCTGCTCTGGTCGTTTGCACGAATCAATCGATTGCATCCGGAATTCAGGTATCTTGTTCTCGCCGGAGCGGTCTTTATCTGCTACTTCTGGTCAATGAGCATCCTCGTGCTGCCACTCGCCCGGTACATGGCCCCAGTCCTGGGCCTCATGACGGTTTTCTTTCCGGCAATACTGAAGGACCCCCGCGTGAAGGCGAAATAAAGAAATCCCCCGCCTTCGTCGCCCCCTTTCTAAGGGGGTCAAGGGAAGAGTTTTCAAGGAATTGGTTTTGTATATGTTCTTTCTACCTAATGGGAGCGTTGCGGGGGTGCGAGAGCGTCTGCTGAGCAAAGCGAGGCAGACCTCGCCTCGCACCTCCGCAGGAAGGGGTGTGCCTGAAGACCCCGCGCCCGGCTTTGCGGGCGCGGAGGCTTCAGGCCAGGGGGAACCCGCGTAGCGAGGTTCCCCCACCAAAGGCTTGAAATCTAGGAATAGGCTTCCGTCTTCCTCTTCATCAAAGTCTGCCAGATCTTCTGGATCAGCTCCCTTCCGCTGAAGGGTTTGATGAGAAAATCGCTGCCGCCTGCCGCGAAGCACTTCTCGATCTCTTCACGGTCGGTAACCGACGAGAGGAAAATAATAGGGGTATCCCGCGTCTCATCCTGGCTCCGCAGCAGGCTGCAGAGGCGGAAGGGGTCGAGGCCCGGAAGCAGTGCATCGATGAGGATTACCGACGGTGAATACTGGAAGGCGAGCGACAGCCCGAACTCGCCGGTTGGCGCGGCAATGACCTCGAAGGCATTTTCGAGAACCATGCGCGCAACTTCCACGGTCTCGCGGTCGCTGTCGACCAGGAGAATGCCGGGCTTTTCATCGCTGTCGGCCTCGGTCTTGACGCGCAGGATTTCTCCCCTGGCAGCCTCCTCGGCGCTGTATTCCCGCTCGAAGTTATCCGAGCCGAAGGCGGGGTTCATGGGAAGGACGATATGGAACTGGCTGCCCGGGAACTCCGAGGGCTTCATGCCTTCGCTTTCGACCCAGATGCGCCCGTTATGCCGCTCGACGATGCCCTTGGCAATAGAGAGGCCGAGCCCGGTACCGCTCCCCAGGAACTTAATCTGGTCGGTACTGTGGCGCCGAATGTCGCCGACCTCGTAGAACGGATCGAAAATATGCTTGTGCTCGACGCGGTCGATGCCGATGCCGCGGTCGACGACGACGATATGGATATGCTCGCCGTCCTCGCGGGCGATCGAGACGTCGACCGTTGAACCGTCCGGAGAGAATTTTATGGCATTGGTAAAAAGGTTCGTGAAGACCTGCTGCATGCGCTGGCGGTCGCCGCAGAATTCCGGGACATCGTCGGCAAAGAGGCAGGTAAAGGCTATCTGCCGCTTTGCGGCCACCTGGTTTACTTCCTCGATGCAGTCGCGCGCCGCTTCGCGCAGGTCGAAGGTTTCCGGCTTGAGGCGCAATTTCTTCTGTTCGATGCGCGTCACGTCGAGGATGTTGTCGATCACCTTATGCAGCCGGTCGGCGGCGCGGTTGATGCTCTCGATCATGCGGTAAACGCCCTCGTCAAGCCGGTCCCGCATGGCGTCGATGATGATGTCGGAGTAACCCTTGATGGAGGTAAGCGGGGTCTTGAGCTCGTGGCTTGCGATGCTCAGGAAATTCAATTTCATCTCCGCAAGGCGCTTGAGTTCGACATTCGAACGGATGAGCTCGGTATTCATCTTCGCCATCTCGATATTCTTCTTTTCGAGCTGGTCGGCGACCCTGAGTTCGCTCGTCTGGTCCTTGATTATGAGCACCACCGCCTCCTCGTCCCCGGCATGCGCGGGAAGAAAGAAGGCATTGAGCGAGCAGGTAACCTGGTCGCCGGCAGGACGGGAAATGGCGATCATGGTCTCCCTTTCCCTCCCGGCAATAACCGAAGACCAGAGTTCGAGCCAGGCCGGTTCTCCCGGACAATCAATGAGCGCCGAGTCGATCGAGGCGCCCATGAGCTCCCGGCGGTCGGCGCCGAATATCCTGGCGGCGTAGAGGTTGACATACCGGACGGCACGCAAGGGGGTCAGGATGACGACGCCGATGGGCGTCTGGTCGAGAATCCGGTATACCAGCGAAAGGTCGTTCTTCATGACGGTCGGGTGGATCATAGCGGGTTCGGGTTTTGCAGACGTTGGATTTCGTGCGTGACACTGTCGGCGGTCTGGAAATCCTCCTTCTCGACGCAGGCGATTTTCCTGGCATACAGCGCGAGCAGGGTGTTGTCTTTATCTGTCAATTCACCGGCAGCGCTGAGCAGGGAAATGATCGCCTCGACATCTTCCTGGAACCGGTAGCGGCTCAGGAAGGAGCGCAGCTCGCCGACCTTTTCCGCAAAGGTATGGGGCTCGCGCCGGTAGTACAGCAAATCCGGAATGAATCGTTTCAGGAGCGCCTCCTCGATGGTTTCCTCCGGGGATTCTGCGGGAGGGACGTCGGTCCGCTCGATCTGCGTGATGATCGACTCGATTTCGCCCCGGATTCTCCCGGCCTCCTGCTCCCGGAACTTTGCCTGGTAAAACATCGGGAGCGCCTGCACCCCGAGCACCGCATTGCCGATATACTTGAACCGTCCGATGAAGAAGACATCTCCCTCCTGGTCAAGTATCTCCTCTTCCGAGTGAAAAGGGACGATCTTGGCCGGAGTGGGAATGAATTCCTCGATGTCGTCCATATTTTCGAGCCGTTCCTTGAGCTTTTGCGGATCGAGCGTGGATTCGAGGCCTTCCATGCGTTCGAGCAGCTGGGCAAGGCTGTCTTCGAAGCCGTCCTCGAGCGTTATGCCGAGTTCGGACTTCAGGAAATCGCGGAAGTTATACTGGTCCTTGAAATTGCCCTGCGCGACGAGGAGGCTGTTATGGATCATGGAAGCGAAGGAGTGCTTGGCATTCAGGAGTTCCTCGGGATCGACGTCGACGAAAGCATACACCGTGACGCGGCCGTCAAGATTTCGCGGATCGCCTTTTTTCTGCTGGATATCAAAGGTCATGATTGGTGCGATTTCCGGGATTCTGCGTTGATGCCATGGTCCCCGTTGCCCTGAGCGCCCGGGACATGACCACCGAGGAAACCAGAAAAAGCAGAAATCCTCCGTAGGGAATCGATGTTCCGGAAACAGCCATGAGCATTAAGCCGAGCGGCACCGGGGTAACGGCGAAACCTGCGATTGACATGCAACGAAACCAGGTGCGGCTGCGGTCGTTTCTGAATATAAATGCTGCAAGCGAAAGAAAACAGATGGAGAGGAACATAACCAGGCCGCACTGGACAGCCTCGAGGAGGATGAAGTTTATTGCCAGTGAAGGGATCCTCCCGCGGAGCCAGCCGGTGACAAAAGAAGCGTTAAACGAAAAATGGCGGCTATCGGCGAATAATACGGTGTACGGGAGGCTGATGTACAGCGCGGCTTTGTTATAGACGGCAACGCCCTTCGCGGCAAGCACTATTTGAAGCAGCGTATCCCCGGGTTTCGGCGCATAGGCGGTATCGACGATAACCGGGGGCGCACCCTGCAGCGCTACGGAAAAGGGTACATCGAAAAGCCGGTTGAAGAGGATCGCGACATCGCGCGGCGGCGCCGTACAGGGCAGCGCGCGCTGCGCCGTGAGGCGGCCGTTGTCGATCGCTATCCCGGAAAAGGCATCCTCGAGCGGCGCCGCAATGCCGCGCTTTGCATCAAGCAAGTAATACGTATGGCTCAACCCGGCCACGAGCGATGCCAGAATGAGCAGCTGCACCACATAGAGCAGCTTCCGGCTGCGCGGAATCGCGGGCAACTCCGCGTACAGCGCGGTGTCGAAGATACTGCGATGGATCTGCTGGAAAAATCCCACTGGATGACTCCCTTGAATTGGAACTTGTCAGTGCATGGTGCGCGGGAGACGAGCGCGGCGCAATCCCGGATTTCCCCGGAATCACGCCGCCCTTGAGTTTACGGCCTCTACAGATTAAGCAGCTTCTTGACAACGGGTGCAGCGACCCGGCCGTACTCGGCCATGTCGCCGATGAGCGGACGGGCGTATTTCCTGAACGCATCGGTCACGGTCGCGTTCGCGGCGTCGATGAACTCATCGGGCATCGGCTTCGCATTACGCGCAACGGTCGCGAGCGGGGTGAGAATATAGTCCACCGCATAGTCGCCGATGCGGCGGATCGCCACCGACCCGTCGACTCCTTCACTGACCGAGAACTGGACCGCCTTTTCGCCCGCCTCGCGGGCTTCGCGTGCATCGACGCAGGACACGGTCCCGAGCATGCTGCGCTGGAGGTAGCCGAACGTATCGCTGCGAACCCGCTTGATCTTGAGCTGCTTCTTGATGGTGTCGCCGAGCGCATCGCCGAGCGCCCCGGTACCGGAGAGCTGCACGTTTCCGTGGGCGTCCTTCTCGTCGGATTTGGTGAGGGTGGTGATGATCGCCTCGCCCGCGGCGTTGCTGATGCCTTCGGAAACGGCAATCACGCAGCGGCCGTACTGCTTGTAGGTCCGGTCCACATCGCCGAGGAACTTATCGATATCGAATGCCTTCTCCGGAAGATAGATCAGGTGCGGCCCGTCGTCCGGATACTTCCTGCCGAAAATCCCGGCAGCGGTCAGGAACCCTGCATTGCGGCCCATGACGACGCCGATGTAAACGCCGGGGAGGCTCCGGTTGTCGAGGTTGATGCCCGCAAAGGCGTTGGCGACAAACAGCCCGGCCGATCCGTAGCCCGGGCAGTGATCGGTCACGAGGAGATCGTTGTCGATGGTCTTGGGAATGTGCACGACGCGCATTTCGTATCCGGCCGCCTGCGCATTCTCGCTCACGATCCTGCAGGTGTCGGCGGAATCGTTGCCGCCCATGTAATAGAAATACCGGACGTTATGCGCCTTGAGGACCGTGAATATCCTGGAGCAGTACTCGGCATCGGGCTTGTCGCGCGTCGAAAACAACAGTCGGAGAAGGCGTCGGCGGCTTCCGAGCAGACCGACCAGGCCGGCGGCGATGACGGACACGGTGAGAAAACCACCGACGCTGCCCCAGAGTTGGGTGATCGTATCGGTCGTCCCCGGAGGTGAATGGAAACCGAAGATCGGCCCCAGTGTGTACGGGAGGATGAGCTGGGAGAGGCCCGAGGTGGGCAGCGAGACGTCGGCGAAACCGGCTCCGTGGCCCCCCACGTAGCCGTAGGGAAGGTAGTCGGCGAAGGCCGCCAGCAGAGGGGCGGCGAGACCGACTCCGATGACCACCCCACTGGCCAACCGGGCCACGATGGCGGCCCACAGAGAGCGCGGTCTGATCCGGCGAGCCGGAGGACCGCCCACAGAGCCACGAACAGACCGTCGATGAAGGAGGTCTCCGGAAAGCCGGCCAGGATCGAAAGGGCCAGAGCCACAGCCAGCAGTTGCCATCCCCCTGGACGATGCTCCCGGCCGCCTCCACGGCCCGCTCGACACCGAGAAGGCAGAGCGGCAGCAGTGCCACCGGGCGAATCGGAGCATGAGCCAGCCAGGCATAGGTGCCACAGAGCGCGTAGGCCACGCCAGCGGAGGTGGAGAAGCAGCGGCCGACCCCAAGGCGCCGCAGGAGGAAGTAGGTCGACCATCCGGTGACGACCTCGAGGGTGAGCTGGATGAGAATCAGACCCTGCGGCAGTCCGAGCAGAACGGTCGGTGGGAAGAACGCCCCGCTCTGCATCTCTCCGGCCAACGGCGAACCCAGACCCTCGTAGGGGTTCCACCACGGGACGTGGCCGTGGAGCCAGTCGAGCACCGACAGATGTCCGAGAGCTTGCGTGGTGAACCCGGCATTGCCGTCGATGTAGGGAAGACCAGGCAACCATCCCGCCCGGGCCGGCGTCAGGTCGGCATTGAGAACCAGGGGATTGGTGGTGACCAGGTGCAGGAGACCGAGGGCATTGGCTGCCACCACGGCACCGACGATGCAGGCCAGCGCCGGGACGTGGGGCGACCGGCCGAGCCGCTGCCGTGGAACCGCCCGATCCGCCTGGCTGATCACCGGCACCGCTTTCTGCCGTCCAACGGGATCCTCGTCCACCCGCTGTGGTTCCGGCGAGTATACGAGGGGCGTCCCTGAGACCCGGGTGTCCTGGCTCCCTTTGCTAGTCTCACCAACACACTTCGAAGTGCCAACCGATGTCTCCTACCGGTTCATTTCCCGTGCTGTGCTCCTGAGCGGCGACACTCCGGGCAACGAGCAGAGGACAACCTGCATGTCGAGCAAGAGCAGCTCCCATCCACGCCGAATCGAATGGACCGGTGAGCGCTGTGTTCCGTGGTCCGACGATCTGCAGGTGATCTACGAGCACTACCAGCGCTACCTGTTCGTAGCCCCGCTGGCCAACGGCCGGCGCGTCCTTGACCTCGCCAGCGGTGAGGGCTACGGCACCTCCATCCTCGCCTCCGGCGCACAGAGTGTGCTCGGTCTAGACATCGACAAGGACTCGGTGCTCCACGCCAGCGAGACCTACCAGGCTCCCAACGTCGCCTTCCAGCTAGGCGACATGTTGGATCTCTCGGCGCTGGAAGACGGTTCGTTCGATCTCGTTGTGTGCTTCGAAGCCCTCGAGCACGTCGAGGATCACAAGGGACTTCTCGACGGGGTGACCCGAATTCTCCGTCCCGGTGGGACGTTCGTGGTCTCCACACCTGATCGCCTCACCTACACCGAGGAACTCGGTCAGGTCAATCCGTTCCATGTACACGAGCTCAGTCGGGACGAGTTCGAGCAGATGCTAAGCGGACGCTTCCGGCACTTTCGGATCTGGGGTCAGAACGTCAGTGTCGGCTCCCTCATGATGCCGCTCGAAGCAGGCGAAGGAAGCGGTCAGATGATCGTTCTCACCCACGAGGAGGACCAATGGAGGGCCGGAGCAAAGCTCGACCCCACCTATCTCGTGGCCATCGCCTCTGACGCTGAGTTGGCCGACCTGCCCTCGTACTCGACACTCATCGATCCTGACCTGGAGCTCATTCGCACTGCGATGCGGCAACGAGACGAGTCCCGTCAGGCCAACGAGTCACTCGACCAGAGACTGCGACAGGCCCGAGCCGAGGTCGACCGGCGGAGGAGAGACGAACTCGCTCTCAGGAGCCGCGTCGAGGTGGCCGAGAACGAGTTGGCCAGGGTCCAGGGCCAACTCGAACGCACCGTTGAGCATGCCGGTCACCTGGAAGTCCACCGCTCCTTCTACCTGTCCGAACTCGAGAGATTGAAGGCGAGCCGCTCCTATCGCGTCGGTGGCGCAATCACAGGAGTGGCCGGAAGGGCCCTCCCGGCCGGGAGTGCTCGCCGGGCTGTGGGCGGCGTCCTGAAGCGCCAAGCGAAATCGATCCTCCGGCCCCAATCGTCGTCAGGATCGACACCGGCTTCCCCATCTCCTTTCATGCCGCCGTCGTCAGTACCGAGGTCGGTCACACCCCGAGTGAGTATTGTCATACCTATACACAACGGCTGGGAGTTGACAGCCAAGTGTCTCTGGGCCCTCGTCACCGAGAAATCCAAGGTTCCTTACGAGGTGATCGTCGTCGACGATGCTTCCACCGACGAGACCGCCCGTTTGCTCACCATGTGGATGGACTGCGTCGTCTCGCTCTGGACCGTAACGTGGGCTTCCTGCAGGCCGTCAACGCCGGTGGGGCGACAGCCAAGGGGGATTACATCGTCCTGCTCAACAACGATGTCGAGGTACAGTCTGGCTGGCTCGAGGCACTGGTCGAGACCGCAGATTCGGATTCCTCCATCGCTATCGTCGGTTCTCGGCTCCTCTACCCCGATGGTCAACTTCAAGAGGCGGGGGGAATCATCTGGAATGACGCCACCGGCTGGAATTACGGACGTCACGACGATGCCCAGAATCCATCCTTCAACTTCCGGCGAGATGCTGACTTTTGCTCGGGGGCGTGTCTGTTGGTACGGCGCGACTTCTGGGAGGAAGTAGGCGGCTTTGACACTCGGTTTTCTCCCGCCTACTACGAAGATGCCGATCTGGCTTTCAGCGCCAGGAAACTCGGATATCGAGTGGTGTACGAGCCGAAGAGCAGCGTGATCCACAATGAAGGCAGCAGCTACGGAACGGACGAGTCCCCCAAGAAGACGATGCTCATGCAGGGCAACCGAAAGACGTTTCAAGACAAATGGTCGCAAGAGCTAACGAGACATCTCCCCCGCCAAGAAAGGCTCGTGCGCACCGCGAGCTGGCGCCGGCCTTCGGGCCACGCCCTGGTGGTGGACCACATGATTCCGACGTTCGACCAGGACGCAGGCTCCCTCCGAATGTTCGAGATATTGCGCATGCTGACGGAGTTGGACTTCGCCGTCAGCTTCATCCCCCACAACGGCGTCCACATGCCCCGCTATACCGCAGCCGTGGAGGACCTTGGCGTCGAAGTCCTCCACGGTGGGATAGATCAGACAAGCTGCATAGCCGAATGGGCGCCTGATCTGAAGGTGGCTATCTTGTCCCGTCCGAACGTCGCCTGGGGGCTTGTACCGCTGCTGAGAGAATTCTCGCCCGATACCAAGATCATCTATGACACTGTGGATCTCCATTTCGTCCGTGAACGTCGCCGAGCGGAAATCGAGAATGCCGAAGAGGCTGGGCGCAACTCAACCCGGTACTACGACATGGAACTCTCGTTGGCCAGGGTTTCGGACGCAGTCTTCGTCGTCTCTGAAGCCGAGCGCGATCTGCTGGCGGCGGAGGCCCCGGAGCCCCCATCTACGTGATTCCAACCATCCATCAGAGCCAGGACTCGGGTCTCTCCTATGACAACCGTGACGGCTTGCTCTTTGTCGGCAGCTTCAATCACCCGCCCGATAGGGACGCGCGTGAAGTGGTTGACGGCTGAAGTTCTCCCTATCGTTCGACAAACACTTCCGCGACGTCACCACCTACGTTGTCGGCAGTAATCCCACTGACGAGATCAAGGCACTGAGCGGGGACGGAGTCGAGGTTCTCGGATGGGTGCCCGATCTCGGGCAACTCTACGCCCGGACGCGGCTCTTTGTCGCCCCCCTTCGCTACGGTGCCGGCATCCGGGGGAAGATCGGAGAAAGCGCGGCATACGGCCTTCCCGTCGTCAGCACGTCCCTCGGTGTCGAGGGCCTCAAACTTCAACCAGAAGCCGAGATCCTCGTTGCCGACGGCGCCCAGGCGTTTGCCGAAGCCATCATTCGTGCCTACAACGATCCGGAGTTGTGGGCGCAGCTTTCAGAAGGCAGCCGTCGGGCCATCGCTTCGCAGTGCGGGCCAGTCGTCGTACGGGAACAGTTGGCAAGGGCACTCGTTGATCTTGAAGTCCAATAACGGCGCACGAAACGGCTGAAGCTCACGTACCGACCTGATCCCCACCACGCTATGGGAACCTCACCGACAAGGCGGCGAAAGACCGATTACTATCGATCTTCCCCGTACCCGGACAGTCTTGAGGGCATGACTCGTGTGCCACACTGCAAGTAACCGAGTATGAACCGATCGTCTCGGAGTCGACGTGAGCCAGTCTTACACTGAGAGAATTGAACAAGAGGTCGACACCTACCGAGACGTCACCAATGTCTCGGATCTGCCCGATATTTTCTCCTACTGGTCCGAGCACTTCCTTCTGAACAAGCTGAAGGCGATCGGCATCGAATCAATGAAGGCGTTCTTCTCCGAGCCGGTCATTACCCGCTGTTCGGAGACCAGTCAGCTGGTTCGTGTCGCTGTCCATAGGATCGGGCAACGGCGAGACCGAAGTCGAACTGGCACAGACACTGTTCGATGCCGGGTTCGAGAACCT
Organism: uncultured Fibrobacterota bacterium; assembly: GCA_963803935.1. Classification (GTDB taxonomy): domain Bacteria; phylum Fibrobacterota; class Chitinivibrionia; order Chitinivibrionales; family Chitinispirillaceae; genus BOG-1184. Next base: position 64,408 of record CAWDOZ010000016.1, read on the forward strand.
TGAGGTCACCTGCCTTGAGATGAAATTCGTCCATGCAGGAAAGAGCCCGTCTTCGTGCTTCCGATGCCGGGGTGCTTCACCTACTTGGATTCGTCGAAGCAGATTTCAATCAGTGGGAACCTGACGGGGAAGTACGACACCATCATTGCCAGCCACTCGCTTCATCACGTCGTTGCTCTTGAACACCTCTTTTCACAGATTCATTCAGCGCTGTCTCCCGAAGGCGTCTTTCTGGTGAACGACATGATTGGCCGCAACGGCCACATGAGATGGCCCGAGGCCCTGCGCCCTTCCGATCGATCTGGGCGGCATGCCCGAACGCTACAAATACAACCATCAACTTCGCTTCATCGATTACGAGTTTGACAATCATGACTGTTCAGACGTCGGATCGAGGGTATTCGAGCTCAAGACATTCTCCCATTACTGCTTCGACACATTTCACCCGGAGCGCTTTTTGGGTTTCGCCAACATCATCGGGCCCTTTGTGGATAGAGGGTTCGGTCAAGAAATTTCGAAATCTGACTAATAGCAGCGATATTGACTTTATCGAACGAATTGTCGACTTGATGATCTGGCGATCGATCTCGGAATGGTAAAACCGACGCAGATGATCGCCAGCTTCCGAACACACGACGTTCCGGAAAAACTCAGTACCCCGCCACTGGAGTGCGAGCTTCTGTGTTCGCGATCCAGACATCGTGGACCTTTCACCCGGAAGCGGCACTGAATTTGATGTCAGCGAGGATGAAGATCTGAAAGCAGACCGGGATCGCTTGCGATCCGATCTGATTGACAGTCAGCAAAGAATCGACGAGCTGCTTCACTCTCGGACGTGGCGTTACTCGGAACCTTTCCGCTTGGCGGTCTCGCGCCTGATCAGACGACAGTAAGCTGGTGGTGCGGCTGGAACGGACGGTCAGTCCGGCACAGACGGACGACTCCTTTTTGGCGGTCGCTGCTACGATACACCGCACTGCTTCAGGGTGGCCGACGTCGTATTGATCACGTCGGCGGCGTCGATTTCAGTAAACACCAGACGATTCTTCCTTGTATCGGTTGCTCGACAGACGGCTTGCGGCTCGTTGACATAGCGGACATCCATATGAGCGTTGGGAGCATAGACAGCGAAAGACGGCCCCGATTCCCGAGGTCCCATTCACCAAATGACGGATCTCCCAAACAAAAAATACGGTCGTCTGTGACAGTTCTGATCGATGGCTCTAACCCCATGACCTCGGCGCACGTCATTGGCCGCTACCTGTGCCTGCATAAAGAACGGTTTCCCGAAACCGACGGTGTAGTACCCGTCGACCGTCAGACTGCCTCCGAACACTAGAACTATAGCCACAATTGCGGCATAACTCTTACGACGAAACTGCGCGAGCTGAGCTTGCTCCCACCAGCAAAACCAAGAAGGGCGCGGTAAAAGCCAACGATACTCCTGCCGAAACGTAAGAGAAGCGCTGGCCAGCACCGGTATAAAAAAGCGCCGCAGCAAGAAGATACTTGCGGAGGCGTTGGGGTTCTCTTCGAAGCGGTTGAAGATCGAACCCGGCAACGATCACAAGAATAAGTGGGACCGCGAAGACGAGCGCAACGAGTACGCCCTTCGACCCAAGTTGACTCACGTCTTG
>CAWDOZ010000017.1:0-61013 GCA_963803935.1 uncultured Fibrobacterota bacterium
ATAGAGTATCATTTTTTATTAAATATGAATCACTATGGGGCGATCAATACGAAAATATTTTTCTCGACAAAAGGATTTTACCGTATTAGAAGAAAAGCAATGAAATGAAAGACCAACAAAAGCAAAAAGGATCCGAATCCGGCGTACTATTGAAATATATCAATGACAGAAGCGCTAATCGGCGCGTTGATTATTTCGATATGCTTATTTGTCGGTATTTTGGCTTTCTATGGATACGGAATTAATTGCGAAGCTCCAGAGATTCCAGCTCATGGGGAGCATTCGGCGACTTAGTCGGTGGTGTTTTAAGCCCACTTCTTAGTCTCATTGCATTTTTTGGATTTCTCTATTCATTGAATGAACAGCGGAAATCTTCAGCTACGCAAAGTTCTGAAAATATTTTTTTCCAGCTTTTCAAGGCGCATACTGAAAAGGTAGCCAATATTTATGTTACTTATAATGATTGTACATATAGTGGAACAAAGGCTTTTGTGGCAATGAATAACATTTTTAAAAGCGCCTACAACCAACAGATAAAAAATATTTGGATCGAAAATGTTAAATTAAATTTATCAAGTGTTAAAGATGAATTTCTAGAAACCATTGCTATTTATTTGAAAAATGAAAATGATTTTGGGCGTGATCCGTTGGTATCGATGAAAAGAAGGCTTACTCAATTAACAAATACGGATACTTGCAGTAATCCTATCCGTCAGCTAATGATGGAACTTGATACAGAAGAGAATGGTTAAGTAAGAATGCATTTAATTGCGCGTCCGTAACTACATTTATTAAATTGCAACAGCATTGGATAAGTTTGGCAGATGATTTAATAATTTTGAATTTATTTAAAAGCACTTATGACATATTCTATCAGCAGGTTGGCGGTGATATCGGCCCCTACTTCAGAAACATGTATTATGTCCTTTTTTATGCTACGCAAAGTGAATTACAAAAGCCAGATAATTACATAAAGATATTTCGATCTCAGTTTTCTCATTTTGAGCATGCTCTCCTTTTATATAATGGATTGAGTTCGCATAGCAAGAAAGCTTTCAATTTAATTATTAAAAAATACGATTTATTGGAAGGAATTTATTACCCGGCCCTTCCAGAGGGAATTGATGCGGAAATGATTAAAAGGCTTTGGGATGTTAGATTGAGTATCCCCGATAGAGATACGAGTGTTTTAACAGAGTAGGTTTCAAATGAATGTTGCATGAATATTAATCACCCTATTAATCAGGATCAATAACTTATGGCCGATCAAGAAATGGAAGATGAAATTAAAGAAGCACAAATGGAGGCCAGAAGGCAAATTGCCGCTGAGTTAGAAGAGGAGATCAATAAAAACTGCGATGCTATTAGCGAAGCTGAAAAGAATCTTAAAGATATTTCCCCGGAATTCTTTGACGGTTTCCGCGAACCCGTAAAATACGATCCTGATATTCTATTTCCAGATGGAAAATATAATTTCTTCGAATACAGCCGGCCTCTCATTACTGAAGCTGTTAAAAAACAGTTCACGACCAATGTCGAAAGATTTAAATATTTCAAAACTTGCAGGCTTGAATTCGGTCGTACTATCATCCGCAAGCCGGAAAGCGGACTGCTTATCCGCCTGAATTATAATATTTATTGCCATGCTATGATTGATTATTTGAAAAAGCATGATTGCTCTAATCCGCAGTTGATGGCTCAGAGATTTGGTTGAAAGAGGGTGACACTCCATTGGTGGCATAACCAGGGAGTGTTTGAATGGAAAAGGTAGAGCAGAAGAAGCCGTGGAAGAGAAAGAGGAAGGTTTCCAAAAAGAGCCGACGGTTTTACGATAAGACCTTCAAGTTACGTGTAGTGCAGCTTCATGTGGAAGATGGTCATACCATCAGTTCCATCAGCGAAGAGTCGGGTATTGGCGTAGGGATGTTGAGCCGCTGGGTTCGCAAATACCAGACGATGGGTCAGTCGGCATTCGATTCCGAACGCGTGGCCCGCAGACCTCGCAAGGAGATTCACCCCGCCGTCCGGGACACGATTCTCACCCTCAAGGACAGTAATCCAAAGTTTGGCCTTCGTCGTATTGTTGACACTGCACGATATTTCTTTCATCTTCCTGTGGGTATCAGGGCAGTACGCTCCACGCTGGTAGAAAATGGCCGTGAGATTCCGAAGCCGCACCTGACGCGCAAGAAGAATGTTCAGAAGCCACGTCGGTTTGAACGGAGCGCACCGAATCAGATGTGGCAGAGCGATATCATGATGGTGCGGATGGGCGGGCGTCAGTTGTACCTGGTTGGATACATCGATGATTACTCGCGGTTCATGGTGGGGCTTGAGATATTCCAACAGCAGACAGCAGACAACGTGCTGGAAGTGTATCTGCGGGCGACCACAGAGCATTCGATTCCCCGCGAGATGCTGACGGACAACGGACGACAGTATGTCAATTGGCGAGGCATGACGAAGTTTCAAAAGCAGTTAAAGAAGGACAAGATTGCCCACATTCGTTCTCGGCCGCAGCATCCGATGACCCTTGGAAAGATCGAGCGATTCTGGCAGACGATTCTTGGTGAGTTTTTTGACAGAGCGCGGTTTGTGTCTCTTGAAGATGCACGGGCCCGTATCCAGAAATGGGTGCAGTATTACAACTTCAAACGACCGCACCAGGGTATCGGCGGTCTGTGTCCTGCCGACCGTTATTTCGAGATTGCGCATGAACTTCGCAAGACTATCGAGAAGGGCATTGAAGAAAATGTCCAGGAGCTTGCCCTGCGGGGAAAACCGAAGAAGCCATTCTACCTGCTTGGCCGTATGGGCACCAAAGATGTTGTGCTTCGGGCGCAAAAGGGCAAGCTCACTTTCGCGGTCAATGACGAGGATGTCGCGATTAACAATGAACAGGCATTTAATTTTACGGAGGCAGATGATGGAAACGGAACTGATGGAGTCGATGGAACAAGCAGGACAGCAGGGCAGACGTTCGCAATCGAAGGAGTACAACGCGGCACAACGCGCGGAGGCGGTGCTGAAGATCTGGGCGGAGAGACAGAAGCCAGCAGAGATTTGCAGAGAGATGAGGATTACCTGGACTATATTGAATCAGTGGGAGAAACGGGCAATGGAGGGGATGCTACAGGCATTGGAGCCGCATGTGCATCTGGACAAAGGCCCGGCATTGAGCTCTCGATTACAGAACCTTCTTGCGAAGCGCCAGCCCTCATTCCCGGCGGAGAGGCTGCGCCGGAAGCTGAAAAATATGCCGGAGAAGCTCTCGACAGGAGATTGATGCGTGGAGACATCGGAGAAAGCCCGACACCGAATGGAAGTGATCCTGAAAGTTCAGGCAGGGCATTTGAAGGCGACCGAAGGAGCGGAGGCTCTGGGAGTAGCGAGGAATACTTACTACGAATGGGAGCATCGCGGCCTGGAGGGGATGTTGACAGCGCTGACGGATCGCGATGGCGGTCGTCCGGTGAAACCACGCGATCCGGAGAAGGAAGTCTTGCAGAAGGAAGTGGAAGATCTGAAAATCCGGCTGGAACTCGCGGAGAAGGCACAGATCCTGCAACGGATGCTGGACGACTTCGAACGGCAGCAGAAATCGCCATCGCCCGACTCGGGCATCACTGGTAAAAAAAAGAAGAAACGAAAGAGTCGATGACTCATTCAGTTCTGCTTATGGCAACTGAAGTTGCGACAAGGTGCAGAAGACCTCTGCGCCTTGTCTGCTCCGCTATGGGTATCAGCAACTCGAATGTCCGTCGCTGGCTCTCGCGTCTGCGCAACGGAGAGCCACTCATCAATCAGCGCGGGCCGAAGGTGTTCACCTCGGCAGATATAAACGAAGCGATCCAATGCGATCTACGCGGCTTGCAGCATGGATATCGTCGATCCTACGGTACGCAGGCAATGCATCAGAAGTATCGCGGTAACATCTCGATTCGGTCGCTGGACAAACTTGTAAAACAAACTCGTCGCGACGTCATCTCCGTGAGCCGCAAAAACAATAAGCAGGTCTCCTGGTACGGCTCGGGGCTGGTCTGGGCAATGGACGACACAGAAGTTACCAGAAGCGCAGAGAATGGAAAAATCACCCTGCATCAGATCAGGGACCTTGCCTCACGATACGTTTTCCCACCGGTCGAGTCTAAAAATGTTCCCGATGGAAAGATTGTCGCCGAAAATCTCGACCGGCTCTTTAAAAGGCACGGAGCGCCATTGTTTGTTAAACGTGATAATGCCGGGAACTTCAACAACCCACATGTCGATGCGGTCCTGGCGAAATACGGCGCCATGCCACTGAACAGCCCACCGGCATATCCGAAGTACAACGGCGCTGAAGAACGGGGACAGGGCGAACTGAAAACGGAACTGAAACGACACCTTGCGAGGGTTGAAGGCTGGACACTCGATACCATCGCACCCTTTGCCCAAGCAGCCGCAAATGACCTCAATCATATGAACCGAAAAGTCCTCAAGGGTTCACATGCCTGTCATACCCATGCAACAACCCGCCTTACTTTCACTTTAAAAGAAAGGAAGATAATCTATGGTTGGATCATGAAATGTCGGGATAGTATCTTAGATAAAGGTGGGAGGAGCGTCTCTCCGGAATCGGCATGGAGAATCGCTACGGTAGCCTGGCTGTTAAATAACAGACTGATTACAATCACCGCTGCCGAAAAAGTGTCACCCTGTTTTCAGGCCGAAAAATGACCATCAATTCAAAACCTGACATGCTGAAATTGTAATTAGTCAAAGCCTTTTAACTAACCAATCAAGTATTGATAAGTTAATTAGCGCTTATTCAGAATACGATTTGCAGGGCCATTTAATTTGGATAGATGAAATGGATGAACATAATTGTGGGCAAGATCTGCTTTGGGGCTTATTAACATTGGCTAAAGGGTTAAGGAGAAATAATAAATGTGAAGTCATTAATATCCACAGTGGTTATTTTTCAACATTGTTAGCTGGGAATGCAGGAGGTAATATATTATCTGGGATTTCACATGGGCCGGAATTTGGTGAAAGCCGATCAGTAGCGCCTGTAGGCGGGGGAATTCCAACCTCTAGATATTATGTGCCTCAACTTCATAATAGAATTAGGTATAGAGAAGCAGTAAGAATACTTCGGGCAAAAGGCTATTTAAATTCTGATACTATTTTCCATGAAGCTGTTTGCAAATGTGCTATCTGCAAAGAGGTGATTGATAGCAATGTTGATAACTTTTCAAAATTTGGGACTTCAAATGTCAAAATAATTCCTCGATCTGATGGCTTTGTAAGAAGGCAGTTTCCTACATCCGAGGCAAAGGAGCTATGCTTAAAGCATTACCTATTAAATAAAGTTGAGGAGATTAACTATTCTATTACCGAATCCAAGGATAGAATTCTTGATGGATTAGAAAAAGCATATTTGGAATATTTGGATGTAATGGATTTAAATGAAGTAATTCATCTCAAAATTTGGCAAGATATTCTTCGAAAGAACATTTAAGGATCATGATTGCAAATAGAATGACAAAAATATTGCCTTTTTAAAGCGCTGATTAGATTCTAATGCCATTTAACTTCGGAGCAACAAAAGGAGCTAATTGGATGACAAATATAATAATTACTGACCTAACCCGCTTTTCTAATCCGGAGATTGTTTGCACAGCTGGCATATGTCCAGATACTTTGAAGTGCATAAGACCTCTTCCATATTTAAAAAGAGCTTTTTGTGAAGATCAACATATATTGTTTGGATCAATACTATCTGGCAATTTTACTCTTTCCAAAGATGCTGTAAAACCTCATTCCGAAGGTAAAAATTATACCATCATAACAAATGAAGGCACATGCACAGCTAATGATTTTCGTGATATCCTTTTAAGATCTTCTGTAGAAACTGTGAGCAATGGGTTTTCGATGAAATTTGAGCCCAATCAAAAGCATATTCCTATCGGCTGTAATGTATCGATATCGTTAATAACTATTAAAATTAATTCTGAAAAATTATTTATTGTTGAAGATGGCTATTCACCAGGCAAAATTCGATTAAATTTCATAGATAATGATGGTTTGAGTTTTAGGTTTCTTTCTATAACGGATTTAGGTTTTTATTTGTATGCTGAAAAAAATATTGATAAACTTAATCAAATTAATAATTTTTTAAAAGATCAAAGCGAACTTTTTCTAAGGATTGGATTGTCAAGGTCGCATAAGATTGGTGAAAGAGAAGGTTATTGGCTGCAAATCAATGGGATTTATACTTTCCCAAAGTATTATAAGGCAATCCGTTCATATTAGAATATCTATGGGATCACTAATGAATGAACATACTCTCTATACAATTGGTTATTCTTGCCATACTTTAGATTCATTTATAATGGTTATAAAAAGATATAACATTAATGCAATTGCTGACGTTAGATCGCAACCTTTTAGCAAATACAAGCCGGAATTCAATAGCAATACATTATCTATTGCTTTAAAAGGAAAGGGGATTTCGTATGTTTTTCTGGGTGAAGAATGCGGTGCAAGAATTAAAGATATAACATGCTACATAAATGGGAAAGCTGACTATTCCCGGATTGCAGCAAGCGAACTATTTAATAAGGGCTTAGATAGAATTGTTTTTGGCCTTTCAAAATTTAATATTGCTTTGCTTTGTGCAGAAAAAGATCATCTAATGTGCCATAGGACGATTCTTATTTGCCGAAATCTCCGTAATAGGGTGTTCAAAATTAATCATATTTTATGTACAGGCCAAATAGAGACGCAAGCTGAAGCTGAAAAGCGCCTAGTATCAAAACTTAAATTAGATATTCCCAACTTCTTAAAACCCGAAAGTCAAATTATTGAAGAGGCCTATGACTTACAAGGATTTGCAATTGCTTACGATACAACTATTAAAAACAAACAAGAAGTAGCCGAAAATGGATAATATCATTTTATTCACCATAGGATATACAAAGAAATCTGCCAGAGATTTTTTTTCAATTTTAAAAAATGCACAAATAAGGACTCTATTGGATATCAGGTTAAATAACACCTCCCAATTGGCAGGTTTTACAAAAATGACCGATTTGGAATATTTTTTAGAGATTATATGTTTTAGCTCATATAAGCATATACCATCCTTTGCACCAACAAAAGAAATATTAGATTTTTACCATTCTAAAGTCATAAATTGGAATGAGTATGAAATTAAATTTAAAGAGCTATTAAACACCAGAAAACCTGAAAACGCAATAGATTTTAAAATGCTGGACCACGCATGCCTTTTATGCGCGGAACCTACTGCTGAAAAATGCCATAGGCGTTTGGTAGCTGAATATTTAAGAAATATTTATCCTGCATTAACTATTAAGCATTTATAATTTGAGTCAGCGTGGCAATAAAGTGGCACACATTATTATGAAGTAGAATTCATTGATTCGCTTACCTCCCTACACCATCCTCACCTTAATCCCCCGTCCCCGCAACTCCTCCTTTATCGCCCGCACCGTATACTCCTTATAATGCAGGATCGAGGCGACGAGCGCCGCATCCGCCTTTCCTTCTGTCAATACTTCGTATAAATGCTCCGGCTTGCCGCCGCCGCCCGAGGCAATGACCGGAATCCTTACCCCCTCCGCGATCATGCGGGTCAGGGTGATTTCGTAGCCCTCGCGGGTGCCGTCGGCATCGATGGAGTTGACCACCAGCTCTCCGGCGCCGAGGCTTTCGCCCTTTTTCGCCCAGGCAAGTGCGTCGAGCCCGGTACGGGTGCGCCCGCCGTGGGTGACGATCTCGTAGCCCGACGGGGTCGAATCGGTTTTCCCGGTTCGCAGGACATCCATGGAGAGCACCACTGCCTGAGAGCCAAGGAGCGCGGCGGCTTGCGAAATGATGGTGGGATTTGCCACCGCCGCGGTATTGACGTTGATTTTCTCCGCGCCTGCCAGGCGTACCGCGGTGCAGTCTTCCACCGTGCGCAGTCCCCCGCCGACCGAGAAGGGGATGAAGACCTGTGAGGCGACCGCGCTCACGGTATCTATCATGATGTTGCGCTTGTCGCTCGATGCAGTGATGTCGTAGAAGACGAGCTCGTCGATGCCCTCTTCGTAGTAGCGTTTTGCCGCGGCCACCGGGTCGCCGATGTCCTTCGTGTCGACGAACTTTATGCTCTTGGCCAGGTTGCCGTCGCGGACATCGAGGCAGGCAATGATTCTTTTGCTCAGCATGGCTTGCCGTCCCAGGCGGAGAAGTTTTTCAGGATGGCAAGCCCCACGCCGCCGCTCTTCTCCGGATGGAACTGGAGGGCGATAAGGTTGTCTTTGCCGATGATTGCCGGGAACTCGATTTCGTAGTTTCCTACGCCTATGACGGCCGCGGGGTCCGCGGGCTGCGGATAGTAGGAGTGAACGAAATAGAATTCGTCGCCGGGCTTGACGTCGCGCAGCACCGGGTGCGGACGAAGCAATTTTACGGCGTCCCATCCCATGTGCGGAATTTTAAGCGACGGGTCGGTAAGTTTGAAGCGCGGCACGGTCCCCTCGATGATCCCGAGGCAGGCGGTATCGCCCTCTTCGGATTGGGAAAGGATGATCTGCGTGCCCAGGCAGATGCCGAGGATCGGCGTTCCCGCTGCAAAGGCAGTCCTGATGAGGCGGTCGAGCCCCCGCTCCCTGAGCGTGGCCATGGCCGAGGCTGCGTGCCCGACTCCGGGGAAGATCAGCCGCTCGGCAGAGAGCAGGACCTTGGGGTCGGCGGAAATGACCGACTCGATGTCGAGGTAGTCGAGCGCCCGCTTGACCGAGGTCAGGTTTCCGGCATTATAATCAATAATAGCAATCATACAGACAAAAATCGTTTTTGCTCAGGCAGGGGGACCATTCTAAATGCCTCTGGTGGGGGAACCATTAAAAAATGGTTCCCCCTGGTCGGAGCCGCGCAAAGCCGCGTCTCCGACTCACCCCTTCCTGCGGAGGTACGCGGCTATGTTTGCCTCGCGTCGCTCAGCAGGCGCTCTCGCACCCCCGCAACGCTCCTATTTGGTAGAAAACACAGGGAAAGGCAATGATAAAGATTTTGTAGGGGCACGGCGTGCCGTGCCCTCATGGGTCATGCAATTTCAAAAGAACCTGGATCGGAGATCCAGGCCACACGGATTTGACAAAAGATTCTAATTCAACATCAAAACGAAAGGGCGACCGCGGTCGCCCCTACGAGAATTCAGGGGGGTTCAATTTTTTTTCCGTTCACAATTATCCCCCTTTAGTAAGGGGGCGGCGCAGCCGGGGGATCTTTTCCCTGTCTTTTCTACCATAGAAGAGGGCGTTGCGGGAGGGGGAGGGCGTTTGCCTTCAGGCAAACATCGCCTCCCCCTTCCGCAGGAAGGGGTGTGCCTGAAGACGCGTGCCTTTCGCGGCTTCAGGCCAGGGGGAACCATTTTTAAATGGTTCCCCCCCCAAGAGAATCTCAATTCAAACTGTATTGACTTGTCTTCCTCCACTGCTTATTTTCTGTAGCTTGCCGCTTTATAATTGTTCACCGTGAAAGGGGAGTGTATGCACATTCAGGTCGGCGTAATCGATTACGCCATCATGGCGATCTATGTTGCGTTTGTGCTCGGGATCGGCTGGGTTCTGAAACGATCCATGAAGACCAGCGCAGACTTTCTTACTTCAGGCAAGTCTATCCCGGCCTGGATCACCGGACTCGCCTTTATCTCCACCAATCTCGGCGCGCTCGAAGTGATCGGCATGGGCGCCTCGGGTGCCAAGTACGGCATCACCACCTGCCACTTCTACTGGGTAGGCGCGATTCCCGCCATGGTCTTTCTCGGCGTTTTCATGATGCCGTTTTACTACGGCTCGAAGGCGCGTTCGGTTCCCGAATACCTCAAGCTGCGGTTCAATGAAAAGACCCGCGGCTTCAATGCGATCACCTTCGCGATCATGACCATTTTCGCCTCAGGCATCTCCATGTTCGCCATGGCGAAGCTCATGCAGATTCTCCTTGGCTGGGATTTCAACTTCAGCATCCTGGCATCGGCCGTCATCGTGCTTGTCTATACCGGTCTCGGCGGGCTGACCTCGGCAATTTACAATGAAGTATTGCAGTTTTTCCTGATTGTGGCGGGATTCGTGCCGCTCGTTTTCCTGGCGCTCAAGGATGCCGGCGGCTGGTCGAGCGTTCAGGCTCGGCTGCACGTTGTGGCTGCCAATGGCGGTTTTGCCCCGGATGCCTGGACCCGGAGCTGGGCGCACATGGGCTCTCCCGCGGCAAACCCTATGGGGATCAACTGGTTTGCCCTTGTCATGGGGCTCGGGTTCGTGCTCTCCTTCGGCTACTGGTGCACGAACTTCCTCGTGGTGCAGCGGGCCATGGCGGCAAAGTCGATGTCCGCGGCGCGCAACACCCCGCTCATCGGCGCCATTCCCAAGATGTTCATCCCGATTCTCGTCATTCTGCCGGGGATGATCGCCATTGCGCTCACCTCGCGGCAGGGCTCGGGCTTTTCGATCATCGGCGCGGACGGCAAGCCGGATTACAACAACACGATTCCGCTCATGCTCGGTCACTTTCTCCCCTCGGGCGTGCTCGGCCTCGGCCTCACCGCGCTCATGGCATCATTCATGTCCGGCATGGCAGGTAACGTCACCGCTTTCAATACGGTCTGGACGTACGACATTTACCAGAGCTACATAAAGCCGGGCAAGTCCGATAAGCACTACCTGCGGATGGGCCAGGTGGCGACGGTCTTCGGCACCATCGTCAGCATGGGCGCCGCCTACCTTGCGGCAAACTTCAACAACATCATGGATTTCCTCCAGCTCATCTTTGCCTTCGTCAATGCCCCCCTCTTCGCGACCTTCCTCCTCGGCATGTTCTGGAAGCGCGCGACCGGCAATGCGGCATTCATCGGGCTCATGTCCGGGACGTTCAGCGCGGCGATCCATCACGGCCTGACGCAGCCCGCGGGCGCCACCTCCCTCATCAAGGGCGGCTGGCTCGGCCATGTCGTGTATACCTATCCCAGCGAAATGGCACAGAATTTCTGGACCGCCATCTTCGCCTGGAGCATCTGCTTCGTCGTCACGATCGCGCTGTCATTTACAACGAGGCAGAAGAAGTCCGACGAGGAGCTCACCGGCCTGGTCTACTCCCTGACGCCAAGGATCAAGGAAACCGGCGTGCCGTGGTATTCGCAACCCGGAACGCTCGGCGTGATCGTCGTTGCGGTTGCCGTTGCTCTCAACATCATCTTCTGGTAGAAGGGGTCATAACCATGCAAACGGATATCCGGTTTCCCATAGGCCTGCTCTTCACCATTGTGGGCGTGCTCATCACGGTTTACGGCGTCTTCACGAGGGGCGCGGCGATGTACCAGCGGTCGCTCGGCATCAATATCAACATCTGGGCCGGGATCTGCCTCACCGTTTTCGGGGTGGCAATGCTGGCCTTTGCTATCAATGCGCAAGCCCGGGACAAGGCGGCGGTGGCCAAGTAGGGGAGTGAGTTTAAGTTAAAATGCTTTTGGTGGGGAAACCTCGCTTCGCGGGTTTCCCCTGGCCTGAAGCCTGAAGCCTTCTTCTCTTTTTCCTGCATCATGGTATAATTGCAGCAGGCTGCGTCGGGAGGCGGGAATGAAGAACGAGCAAGGGCTTGGCAAGATTCTTTTAATGGACGACGAACGGATCATCCGCGAATCGGTAGGCCGATTACTGCAGATCCTCGGCTACACCGTCGTTGCCACGAGAAACGGCGAAGAGGCGCTTGCACAGTTCCGGAGCGCCGATGAAGCGGGAACCCCGTTCGCCGCCGCGATTCTTGACCTCATTATAGACCGCGGATTGGGCGGTACGGACACCGTCGCCGAGATGCGGAAGCAAAATCCAACGATGCCGATTCTGGTGGTCAGCGGTTATTCCAACGATCCGGTCATGGCCGCACCGGAAAAGTACCAGTTCACCGACTGTATCCGCAAACCATTCCGGTCGGCGCTCCTTATCGGAAAGCTGGAATATCATCTGCAACAGGCGGGACGGGTGTGCGCGGGATAGTATCTGCGTTGTATTTTTTAGAAATATAAAATGGCCAATCCACAAGATAACCATCCCGACACCTCATCAATTCGCGAAGTCTCCCTCGACGCATCCCTCAATCCCCGGCTGCCGCAAATCGCCATAGCCGACATCTGCCCGGATGGGACTCCCATAAAGATTTATCACCCCGAATTCGAATCGGGTGGGGTCTACCCGCTTGAGCTCATCTGCCTGTGCAGCATTGCCGCGTTCTTCAAGCCTGAAACCATCTTCGAAATCGGCACCTTCAACGGACGCACCGCGCTCAATCTTGCGGCCAACTCGCCGGCCGGGGCGCGCCTCTGGACACTTGACCTGCCGGAGTCGTTCTCCGGAGAGACCCGGCTGCAGGTGCACGACCGCGACCCGAAGTATATTGCATTGCGCAAAGTAGGCTCGCAGTATCGATCAAGCCGCTACCGGAAGAAAATCACCCAGCTTTTCGGCGACTCGGCAAGTTTCGATTATTCACCCTACGTCGGAACCATTGACCTCCTCCTTGTCGACGGCGCGCACTCCTATGACTACGTCATGAACGATTCGCTCAAGACGCTGCCGCTCCTGACGCCCGGCCGCGGCATGATGCTCTGGCACGACTACGGTACCTGGGACGAGGTAACGAAGGCGCTCGACAGCCTTTACGAGCGTAATCCGGATTTTGCCGGGCTCCGGCATATCCGGGGAACGAGCCTGGTAATCCGGCCCCGGATTTGACCGGCCGTACAGAGCATACCGCTGCAGGCACTATTTATTTTTTTGCCGTAAAACCTCCTCGGAAGGAATGAATAGCCATGGATCTGGATAAAGTCATCCGCAAAATTCCCGATTTCCCCAAGCCCGGAATACTTTTTTACGATGTGACGAGCATCTTTACGAACCCACCTGCCTTCCGCTACGTTGTCAGTCGCATGGAGGAGCTCTTCGCCCTGGAGAGAATCGACGGCGTGATCGCCATCGAGGCGCGCGGATTTCTTCTTGGTTCATGCTTTGCCCTCGAAAGGGAACTCCCGCTCGTTCTGGCACGCAAAAAGGGGAAGCTGCCCGGGAAGACCGTTTCCGAAAGCTACTCTCTCGAATACGGTGAAGCGACCCTCGAAATACACACCGAGGACCTGCCGCCCCATAAGCACTGGCTTATCGTCGACAACCTTATAGCCACGGGCGGGACGCTCGAAGCGGTTGCGAAGCTTGTCGAACGGCAGGGGTCGACGGTAGCCGGCATCTTCGGCGTTATCGGGCTTCCGTTCCTGAACTATGCGGCGCGCATCGGCAAGTATAACCCTAAAACCCTGATCGAGTATCGGGGGGAGTAATTGAATTCAGTCGGACGAGTCTGACCTGTCCGACAGGTCAGACCTGTCCGACGCTGCTCACGCAGGATTCCGGAGAAAGCCATGCAGCTTTACACCATTAAAGACCTTCTCGCGCTTCCCGCCTCCGGCGCTGCCGTTCGGGTCAATGGCTGGGTAAAGACCCGGCGCGATGCAAAGGAATTCTCGTTTATCGAGATATCCGACGGCTCGTGCGGAGCCAACCTGCAGATCATTGCCATGCCGACGCTTGCCAACTACCGGGACGAGGTAACGAACTTGACAACGGGCAGCAGCGTAACGGTGGAGGGGCTGCTCAAGGATTCTCCCGGCAGGGAGCAGCGCTTTGAAATTCTTGCCGAGCGGATCAGCGTGCATTCCATTGCCCCATCCGACTACCCCTTGCAGAAAAAGCGGCACAGCTTCGAGTACCTGCGGGAGATTGCCCACCTGCGTCCCCGGACGAATGCCATTGCGGCAATGGCGAGGATCAGGAGTTCGCTCAGCTTTGCCATCCACCGTTTTTTCAATGAACGGAGATTTTTCTGGGTCCATACGCCGGTCATTACGGCGTCCGACTGCGAAGGCGCGGGAGCCATGTTCAGGGTTACGACGCTCGATCCGGATGCCCCTCCACGGACCCCTGCCGGATCGGTCGATTTTTCAAAGGACTTCTTCGGCAAGCGGGCAAGTCTTTCGGTGAGCGGCCAGCTCGAGGCCGAAATTTACGCCCTTGCCCTCGGCAAGGTTTATACCTTCGGGCCAACGTTTCGCGCCGAAAATTCCAATACGCCGCGCCACCTTGCCGAGTTCTGGATGGTTGAGCCGGAGATGGCCTTCTGCACGCTCGCCGAAGACATGAATCTGGCAGAGGAATTTGTCACCAGCCTCCTGCGGGAGGTTCTGGCAAAGAGTGCCGACAACCTCGCGCTCTTTAATGAGCGGGTCGAGAAGGGGCTCATCGACCGCCTTGAGCATATCGCAACCAGTACCTTTGAAAGAATATCGTACACCGATGCAATAGCCATCCTTGAAAAGAATAATCCGGCATTCGAGTACCCGGTCCACTGGGGAAGCGATATCCAGTCCGAGCACGAGCGATACCTCACGGAAAAGATTTTCGAGCGACCGGCCATTGTTACGGATTATCCCCGGGATATCAAAGCTTTTTACATGCGTCAGAACGGTGATGGAAAAACGGTCGCGGCAATGGATGTCCTGGTACCCCGGATCGGCGAGCTCATCGGCGGCAGCCAGCGCGAGGAACGGCTCGATGTTCTTGTCGGACGCCTGCAGGAGCTTGGCCTGAATGAATCGGATTACTGGTGGTATCTCGATCTCCGGCGGTATGGAAGCACCCCGCATGCCGGGTTCGGGCTCGGGTTTGAACGCCTCATGCTGCTTATCACCGGGATGCAGAATATCCGCGATGTCATACCCTTTCCCCGCTATCCGGGCAATGCCGATTTTTAGTCCTTCCCGGCAGCCGATACCTTGAAGTCCTCCGAAACCGAACCCATAGATGGTGATATTGTTCCTTATCGGTTCAATCAGGTCAATCGCTATTAATCAGTTTATAGGTAAGTAGCGCCAAACCCCGTTTGCCCTGAGCCTGTCGAAGGGCGAGTACCGGAAATTTCGAATAAGTTCATGGTGTCCGGTCAAGAGTGGCGAAATGTTATACTATCAGGTAGTGAGGAGCCGGCCAATCGAAACGGCGGGGTATCAGGCCGAAGGGCCATGGCAGGCAGAATATTTGATGAAATAAGATCGCAGAACGAAAATCAATGTCACAATTCCGCGTGCAATGCGGACTAATTAAGTGAAATAGAATTTTTTGATAAAACCTTTGAAGCGGGGAGCTATTCATGAATAAATTTTTAATCATTGGTGCGATTGCGGCGGCATGTGGCGTTGCATGGGCCGGGACCCAGGAGGATGACCTGCTGAGCCTTGCAAAATCGGGGCTCGATGAGCAGGTCCTGATTTCCTATATAGATGCGGCGAAGGGGCCGTATCACCTTACTCCAGATCAGATTGTCCAGCTCAAGGACCTTGGCGCTTCGTCGAAGGTAATTTCCGAAGCCTTGAGGCATGGCATTTCGCAGGCAGGCACGGGACCGGTTCAGGAAGCGGCCCTGGCCACAGGACTCGAACCTGCTGCCCGGCAGCCCAGTGAGCCGACCATTAATTCTCCGGAGAGCCCGGCTGTAACGCCTGCAGAATCAATGAGTATAGCGCCTGCCGCGCCGACTGCCCCGACCCCGGAGGCGGTGACCCCGGTTGCCCCGCAACCGGAGGAGATTGCGCCGGCAGCACCGGCGTCTGAGGCAGCCAACCCCTCTGAATCGTCGGCCGTGGCTCCCGCTCCCGGAGCGCCGCCGGTAGAAGCGGTCGCTCCCGCCCCCGGCGACCAGAATATCTCCTTCTTCTATCAGGCCCTGTATCCTTATGGCACATGGATAGCCATCAATGGCCAGTGGTGCTGGAAACCGAATGCAGCAACGATAGATCTCAGCTGGACCCCGTATTTCACGAATGGCTACTGGTCCTGCACCGACTGGGGCTGGTTCTGGGTATCCAATTATTCATGGGGATGGGCACCATTTCATTACGGACGCTGGTTTCGCCATCCGGGTTACGGCTGGGTATGGGCGCCGGGAACGGATTGGGGACCTGCATGGGTTAGTTTTCGAAGTTGCGACGGTTATTTCGGATGGGCGCCGCTGCCGCCTGCCGCATATTTTGACGCTCACCGGGGTTTCTTTTTCAACGGGCACATTGCCGTTGGCGCCGTTGATTTTGGCCTGACCCTGGGAGATTATCGATTTGTTCCGGCTGAGAACTTCGCCGATCGCGATGTCTGGACGCACGTTGTGCCTGCCGGCCAGGCTCGATTGTTTTTTGGCCGGACGATAGTGATGCGCGATAATTACCGGATCGGAACCGACCGGGTAATCAACCGGGGTCCGTCACTGGAGCTCGTTACCCGCTATGCCGGTCATGAAATCGCCCGTTTCAGCATCATGCAGAACGAAGTGCGTCCGGGAGAGCGGATCCATGGCATCGTCCGTGCAAATGGTAACCTGTTTGTCTACAAGCCCATGATTTCCAGGGAGGCGCCGGCATCTCCGCTCGAAATTGGAAGGCGCTATGATCGCGCTCAAGTGGGGGGCGGCAGGCGATATGATCAGGGAGGGCAGAATGGTGCCTACCAGCAGGGGAACAGGGGCCACCGGCAGGACAATGCCGATGACCGTGATAGAGACCGACATTAAAAGAGGTACCGGGCCGTAATATTTATGAACCGGTCGATGGGCCGGGAAATCCTCCCCGTTCCGGAGAGGTTGAAAGGGGGCATGTGGAACACCATCAGATAACATGTTCGTGCTTTTCAGCGTTAGGAACAGGCCCTTTTACAAAGTAAGAGGGAAGCTTTTGATGAACAATCATTAAAGAACGGTCGCCGACAAAAAGACGATCGTCAGCAAAACCGGTGGGGGAGCGATCCGTAGTTAAGGATTCTCCCCCTTTTTTTACCCTCCGGAGCGTCTCCAGGCTGTTTTGCATATCTTTAAAGATTTCGCTTCGTAAAAATTCATTTTTTCAATCGCGCGATTTTCTTGACCCATTGCATGGCACATTTTAATTTAAACGGCATAAAGTGCCACCCCAGGTGGTTGTCCGGCTTCAGGATTGCCGGAAGGATTAAAGTGATTTATAATTAAAGCACCATATCGATTTAATGGCTCTTGATTTTTGAATCCATTGCAGATATCTTAAGAGCTTCGGAGGTGATGCACCCGGTAAATTCCTTTTGTTAAATTGCAGACGGTTTCCAATTCCATCAGTCCTTCAAGAAGGAGGGGTTCGCATGGGTACCCGAAGGAACACAGAATTAGGAATGGCTGACATTAAAAAAAGGACGGCAGTACTTGGATTTTTTGCCGTAATCTGTTTTTCGGTTTCCGCATTCGCGCAATTTTCCGGCTGGCAGTATTATCAGTCGGTAACCCTGAGCGTCACCGGGGTGACTGCCGCCGAGACGAATTATCCCCTTCTCGTGAAGCTCACCTCGAGCAATAGTTCCGTCTGGGCCAATTGCAACAGCTCGGGCACCGATATTCAATTCAGTGACCCCACCGGCGTTACGGCATATCCTTTCCAGCGGGCGTATTGGAATTACGGTACCTCTACCGCCGAATTCTGGGTTCTTGTCCCTGCGGTAAATAGCAGCCCCACGGCCACGACGTTCCGGATGTATTACGGCAATCCCGGAGCGACCGACGCATCGAGCGGCAGCGCCGTATTCCAGACGAGCAATAACTACCAGGCGGTCTGGCATCTGACGTCGGCGGTCGGCACCAGCGATACCGATGCGACGGGATCCGGCCATAACCTGGTTCCTTCCGCCACGGCTCCAGGCGCGGTGACCAACGCCCCGGTTGGCGTCGGCATTGCCAAGGCGTTCGATGGTGCCACCAATTATTACACGGCCAATAATTCCGGAGGAGCAAGCTCGTCGCTCATCATGCCGACCGGCGGGCCGTTTACCATGTCGTGCTGGTATAACCCCCTGGCGACGCTTCCAACAGGTAAGCAGGTTATGGGGAAGATCTGTACGAACGGTATAACCACCTGGACCGGTTCATACGGCATGGTTTTTAACGGCAGCACTGCCGGAGACCTGCGATTCAACGACATCGTCGGTACTGCGAGCGAACGCTGCCACTACCAGCTGACTGCAAGTACCTGGTACCACCTCGTCTGGACGCGGATCGATACCGGCAGCACCGCTGCCAACACCAACGTGTATGTCAATGGGGCCCTGGCAGGGGCGACCGCTACCAACGGTACGACGAACGCCCGGGTAGACAGCCTGTCCTGGTGCATAGGGAGAGACTGCGCTCTCGGCACCTCGTCCACGGTTGAATACTGCCCCGGGCAGATAGCCGAGGTCCAGGTATCCAATGTTGTCCGCGACCCGGGCTGGGCGGCGATAAGCTACCAGACGCAGCTTTCTACCTCGACGGCGGTTTCCTTCGGCAGCCAGACCGCCAACGCCATTGCCTGGCCGAATCCGCCGGTGCTTGCAACCCCGGTCAATAATGCACTTAATCAGCCGTTAACGGAAAATTTCAGCTGGGTGACGGTTACCGGTACGGCGACCTACGAGCTCCAGGTGTCGGGTCCCGGCGACAACACCTTTTCCACAACGACATACGACAACGCCACCCTGACCGGAACGTCTCAGACCGTCTCCGGACTCTCCTATGCGACGACCTATTACTGGCGTGTCCAGGGGCAGAACAGCGGCAACAGCCCTGCTTCTACCGGCTGGAGCACGGTCAACTCCTTTACCACCGCTGTTGACCTGCGCCGTGGCTACCCCGACCCTCTCTTCGCCGACAACCGGATCGACAAATCTGCTGCCAGCCGGTTTGTCGCTGACGTGGGGGACGGTGTCCGGAGCGGCTACTTACGGCATCCAGGTGGCGACGAGTTCGGGTTTCGGTGCGGGCGCCATCGTTTTCAGCTCCTCCGGCACGGTGAGCCGGGGATATCCGTCGTTCCAACGGGCCTTGCCTACAGTACGACCTGCTATTGGGAGGTCAATGCAACGAATCCCGGAGGAACCACTGCCTGGTCCGGCGTCTGGAGCTTCAGCACGGCAATCCCGCCGCCCGGAGCGCCGGTTTTGGTCTCGCCTGAAAATGGCTTTTCTACCATCCCGCTATGGCCGAATTTGACCTGGAATTCGGTTGCGGGCGCGACAACCTATGAATTGCAAACAGCGGTAACCACAGGTTTTTCAACGACCGTCGTTGACCAGCCCGGTATTGCCGGGACCTCCCTGGGCATCGGTCCGCTTTCCTACGGCACCGTTTATTACTGGGAGGTTCGGGCCGTCAACGGAACCGGTCCCGGCGCCTGGTCAGCGGTGCGATCATTTACCTCAGCCGAGGATTACAACGATAACTGGAGCCACCATCTGGCAATTCCTCTCAATACGACAGGCGTTGGCGGCGCCAACGTGAAGAACATGGTGACGAATTTCCCGGTTCTCGTCCGGCTCACCACCTCGAATTTCCCGGGATTCAGCCAGGTGCAGTCCGGCGGCAAGGACATCCGCTTCTCGGGTCCTGCGCCGTATACGAAATCCTTTCCGTACCAGATCGACTACTGGTCCGGGACTGCGCCCAACGATACCGCCGCAATATGGGTGCTGATGGATACCATCGTACCCGGCAGTACCTCCCAAACTTTATATCTGCACTACGGCAACGCCACTGCCCCGGCGGACACGAGCGGTGCCCAGGTGTTCGATACGGCGAACGGGTTTGCGGGCGTATGGCACCTGGGTACCGGCGCGACCCAGGCCGATGCGACGATCAACAACCGTCCCGGAACCGCAGACGGCAAATCGATCGATACCATGGGCATTATCGGCCGCGCAAAGAAGTTTACGGTAGCCAATAACGACTCCATCATGATCGGCTCGCTGATGGGTTCTCCGTCGGTGGTGACGATGTCCTGCTGGGCCAAGGTAGATTCCACGGATGCGGCGGGACCGGGTACCGACCTTATGTCAATTGGCGATAACGCCGACATGCGGGTGACAAAGCAGTATTCCAGCGGTCGCGACTCGGTAAGCGGAATTTACAAGACCGGTTCCGGTGCATGGAATCTGATTACCCAGCCCAGTACGGGAACTACACTTTCGCATAATTGGGTCTTCTACACCTATGTATGCAATCCGCTTGCAGCAAAGCCTGCGGAGTCACTCTATGTCAATGGCGTCAAGGTCGCCGGCGCCGCGGCCACCAACCCGATTTATTATTCCAACAGCCATACCCTGTTCGGCAAAAACGGGAGCGGGTCGACTTCGTTCAATTTAGGCGGCGTGCTGGATGAGCCCCGCATCGATAAGGTGGCCCGGAGTACCGACTGGATCAATCTCTGCTTCCAGAACCAGCAGATAAACCAGACGCTGCTGGTTCAGACAACGCCGGCGGCCCCGATCCTCTCCTTGCCGACGAACAATGCCGCCAACCAGTCGGCATCGCTGACGCTTTCATGGGGAACGGTACTCCAGGCGACCGGCTACAGCATTCAGGTTTCGGCTTCCACATCCTTCAACAGCCCGGTATTCAGCCAGTCCGGCCTGACCTCGCCAATTGCGGTTGCCGCGGGCCTCTCAACCGGAACCACGTATTACTGGCAAGCAAGCGCGTCAAATGCTCTCGGCGCGGGAACGTGGTCAACCGTCTGGAGTTTCACTACCGTTATCGGTTCGCCGGGCCTCTCCCTGCCTGCAAACGGCGCAATCGGCCAGCCGGTAACGCTGAGCCTCTCCTGGAGCAGTGTTACCGGGGCAACCACCTACAGTTTCCAGGTATCGACGAGCAGCTTGTTTGGGAGCACGGTATTCGGCCAGTCCGGGCTGACAACACTTTACAGCACAGTCGGCAGCCTCGTAATGAACGTGACCTATTACTGGGAAGCTAATGCGACGAGTGCAACGGCCACCGGCGCCTGGTCGGCGGCCTGGAGCTTTACCACCGCCGCGACGCAGACAATTCCGTTACTGAGTTCATGGAACATGGCGTCGCTGAATGTGGTGCCCCAGAATGCCGTGGCGTCGGCGGTATTCGGCACCGTGCCGGGCGGATTTTTGTTCGTGAAGGATAATGCCGGCGATGTGTACTGCCCGACACTGTCCGAGAACGATATCGGGAACGTGCAGGTCGGGCAGGGGTATCAGGTTTACTCCAGCGTCCCGGATACGATACGCCCGCAGGGAGTGCCGGTGAATTTCGCGGTTACGCCGATTTCCCTTACCGCGGGCTGGAATCTCATCGGTTACCTGCCGCAGGCGGACGACTCCATCGTCCACGCTTTTGCCGCACTCGATACGCAGCTTGTCATTGTCAAAAATGATTCCGGCTTTGTTTACTGGCCGGCGCTTGCTGTCGACAACATCAATGCCCTGCATGTGGGGCAGGCATACAAGATTCTCATGAGCGACACGGCGACGTTCTTCTACCCGGCGCCGCTTTCCGGGGTTGCTAAAAGGGTTGCCGGGAGGGCAGGAAAGCCGATGCTGCGCCTGCCCGCGCCGAAGCACTATGCGGTTCACGCGATAACCGGGAATAATGCGACGCTCCTGGCGAAGCAGGTGGTTTTCGGCGACAAACCGGCCCCGGATTCGTGCGAAATAGGGGCGTACGACGCATCGGGGAATATGGTCGGGTCCGGGACCGTAGCTCATGGCATCGCGGTTTTTGCGATCTGGGGTAAGGATCCTCAGACCGCGAAGAAGGATGGTTGCCTTGCATCCGAGGCGATAACCTTCAGGCTGTGGAACGGGAAGCAGGAGTATGCGCTCGATTATGTGACGAAGAACAGGACGACCGCACAGTATGCGGCGGATAAGGTGCTGCTCGGCGAGCTGAGAGTTCCCGAGGGGAGCCTGATAACGAAGTTCGACCTGACGCGCGCCTATCCGAACCCGTTCAGCGGATCGGTGAAGATCGCCTTCGACGTGCCGACGATAGCGGGAGTCTCACAGCACACCATTGAAATCAACGTGTACGACCTGAAAGGGAGCCTGGTGAAGCAGCTGGCGAAGGGGCCCTACCAGGCGGGTCACTACGAGCTGGCGTGGAACTGCGGGGAAAGCCGGGAGGCTTCGGTCGGGTCGAGCGTCTATGTGGTCCGTATGAAGGCGAATGGTTTCGATAAGCGGATCAAGCTGGTAAGGGTACAATAAGGGCGACCCGGAACTGCGATCGGCCAAAGCCCTGTTGCAAAAAACTGCGGCGGGGCTCATTGTTGCAGTGGCCCTGAGGCTTCACCGGTCGCGCATCCTCGAATCCATTTAAGTGTTTCTTTTTACCGGGATTTCAGGTCGCGCAACAATTTAATGATTTTTGTTTCGCAGTTCACAGCCAGCTATTATATTAATTTAGAAGTGAGGCAGGAATAATTGCTGCCGGGAGAATAATGACATCGCATTCAGCTACAATCTGCTACAATTCTGTTACCAAAAGGAGGGGAATGAAATGATCAGCGAAAGGTATCGAGGTGACCGCACTCGAGAGATGAAAATCCCTCGTTTCTGCTCCTCAACGGAAAAATCGGGTTGGACCGCAGCCATGGGAACAACTATGGCCGGCGGAAAGCGGATATTTTTGGTTGGCGGGCTTTTATCGGTGCTGATTTTCTGTTTTGCCGCTTCAGCCGCCAATCCGTACTCGACCTGGCAATATACCAGGAATATCGTGCTCAACACAAACCCCTCCGGTGCCAACATTGCTTCCGGTACCAATGTTACCAACTTCCCGGTGCTGGTACGTCTGAGCGGTAAGGGCAGCAATGGCGGTAATGCAGCCGACTCTGCGGTGTTTGCGCAGGCGCAGTCTAACGGGATTGATATCCGTTTTACGAAATATAATGGAACTTCCTTCCCTTTTCAGCGCATGCGCTGGGATAACACCAACAAACTTGCTGAGTTCTGGGTGCTTGTGGATACCGTTTTCGGCGGCGACAGCGCAATCATAAGCCCGACAGGCTATATGCAAATGTTCTGGGGGAACGGAACAGTGGGTGATGTAAGCAACGGCGCCAGTGTTTTCGATTCGGCGACGAACGGTTATTCAGCAGTGTATCATCTGCAGGACACCACCGATGCTTCCTCATCCAATTTTCCTTTATCGGCTCCCTCTGCCAACAAGCCGACCCTGGCCAGCAGTGCCATCTTCGGCGGCATTATCGGTGTGCCGGATACCTTTAACGGTTCAACCTTCCTGCATGAGATAGATTCGACCTCTGCGGAATTTAATTCGAGGCTTAATTTCCCCTTTGGAGGTCCTTTCACCTATTCGGCATGGGCCTACATCGGCAAGCAGCCTGCTTCACCGGGATACACGGTATGCGGTAAGGGCAATACTAACAACGAACTATTTACTCAATATAGCAGTCCATGGAATTTTGAATTAATGGATCAGGCAAACACCGGTAATAATTCGGTCAATCTTGTCTCACCTAGCACCGAACCTGCCAATTTTACCTGGTATCATGTGGTTGCGGTTCGCAGTGGGACTTCCAACACTTCGGATTCCCTTTATATCAATGGCGCCCTGGTGGCCACCACGCAGAGCAACTTTAGCGGCACCGGCGCGCGAAACACCACGCATCCATTCACCATCGGAAAGCTTGGCGATGCGTCGGTAAGCGGCACCAACGCCCGGAACTGGATCGGCAAAATTGCCGAAGTGCAGGTTTCCAATGTTGCACGCACCACCAGCTGGGCCAGACTCTCCTGGGCAAACCAGTGCCAGCCGTCTATCGCCAATAGCCTCGCCAGCGGCGTTGATTCACTGACGATAAAAGGTCCGGCTTTACTGAATGCCCCGCCCGCTCCTGCGCTTATTGCACCCACCAATGGTGCGGTGGGGCAACCTACAACCGTTTCACTGAGCTGGGGCTCATCATTTTCGGCGACCTCGTATACCGTAAATGTTTCCACGACATCGAGCTTTGCCTCCACAGCGTATTCGGCATCGGGCAATATTCTGTCGGCATCCCCGACACTCGTCGGAGGGCTGACCTATTACTGGCAGGTGAGCGCATCAAACGGACTTTCAAGCTCCTACTCGCCCATCTGGTCTTTTGCCACGGCCGCGACTTTCGGCCAGAATCCGGTCATGCTGATTCCGCCGCCCGCGAATGGCAGCCTGAACGTGTCGATTACGCCAACCCTTACGTGGAATGCGGTAGTCAGCGCAACCGCCTATGAGCTTGAAGTTTCTTCTAACAACAACGGGTTTGCGGCGCCGGTAGTTTATGATGTTGCGACGCTGACCGGGACGTCGCAGATTCCCACCGGATTGGTCAACTCGCAGACCTATTACTGGCGCGCCAATGCCTATAATGCCGGTAACCCGGTGGGAGGCGCAGGGAACGGGTGGTCCGCAACCTGGAGTTTCACCACCATAGTCGCGCAACCGGGAGCTCCGGTTCTCTCCTTGCCGGCAAGCGGATCGACCAGCGAGCCGTTGACCTTGAGTCTTAGCTGGGCTGCAGGCACCGGCGGTGCGCCTGCATCGTATACGGTCGAGATATCGACCGGCAGCGCATTTGCCAACACGGTTTTCATGCAGGCTGGTTTGACAAACACATCGGCCTCTGCGGCAAACCTTGCAAACAATACGCAGTATTACTGGCAGGTATCATCGACCAATGCTGCCGGTACCAGCGCATGGTCCGGCGCCTGGAGCTTCACGACAATCGTTACAGCGCCGGGGGCTCCAATTTCCCCGACGCCGGCTAATGGCGCCATAAATCAGCTCTACCCATCGCTGACCCTGCAGTGGAGTCCGGGCAGCGGCGGCCTGGTTGCGTCCTATAATTTGAATTTCGGGACCTCCACGGCTTTTTCGACTACCGTTGCCGGAGGCATCGGGACACCGTCCTATGTCGTCGGATCTCTTGCGTCCTCCACAACCTACTACTGGCAGGTGCAGGCGGTGAATGTCGCTTCGGCCGCCTGGTCGGCCATCTGGAGCTTCACAACCAACGAAAATTACGGGCAATGGACCGGGAGTCAGTCGATAACGCTCAATACCTCTCCAACGGGAGCAAATACTACAATCGGCGAGCATTTCTTCCCGGTGCTGCTGCGCCTGAATACGGGCAATGCAGCGTCGTTCTTCACCGCTGAGGCGGGGGCAGGTAATCCCGGAGCGGATCTGCGGTTCGCAAATCCAACTACCGGCAACCATCTGCCGTATGAATTAAACAAGATCAATATGACAACCATGACGGCGCTGGTGTGGGTAGCGGTCGATACGATATACGCAGGAAATGCTACCCAGAGTATTACCATGTACTATGGCAACAGCAGTGCACTGAGCCAGTCCGATTCGGCTAATGTTTTCCTTCCTGCGCATGGGTTCGGTGCAGTTCTGCATTTGAACAAGCGCTATAGCTCCGGAACCTACAATGTTTTCAGTGATGCTACCGGCAGCGGAAATATCGGTAACGGCAGCAACACCCTCGGTGATACAACCTGCGCGGTCGGTGGCGGGCTTCCCGGCTGTGCATTTGACAGCGCTGCCTGTTTCCACCTCACCGGTCCGGGCAGCAACATCCTCTCGGGCGACTCTATCCAGATCGCCTCACTGCTTGGAAGTCACAGCGCCATTACTATGTCGGCTTGGATACGGACCGACAGTCTCGACCAATACAACACCGGCGGCAACGGGCATCAGGCCACCCTTATTTCAATGGATGACTATGATAACCTTTGTATTTCCGGCGCCTATGGTAGCGCAACCGACTCTCTCACGGCTGCATGGTATAGCGGCAGCGGCTGGGCTAATTACGGATGGCCGTCGGCTTCGTTGACAGGTACTAATCCGCAGTTAAATCAGTCGAATACCACCGGTCATGCGATCGGAACGCATAATGGATGGAAATATGTCGCGTTTGTCCTCAACCCCTCTGCTTCTACGCCAATCGAGAATTTATACGTGAACGGCGATTCAGTCAGAAGTATTGGTGTTACCAATGGCCTCGCCTGGACCGGCGGTAACGGCAGCAGCGGCTACCGGACGGTACTGGGCAAGCAGGCAACAAATTCCAATGTCGGCGAGCGGTTCGGCGGATCAATGGTCGAGATGCGCATCGATACAACTATCCGAACGTCAGATTGGATCCATCTCTGCTACGAGAATCAGGGCGCGACCGACTACCTGACGAACCCTCCTCCGAAGATGCCGGTGCTTTCGGCCCCGTCAAACGGAGCATCTGTGGCAGCGGTATCGCCGGTATTGAGCCTGGATTGGAGCGCTCCCGCAACCGGCCCGAGTCCCACCTCATATGCGGCGCAGGTTTCGACCTCCAGCACCTTCGGCAGTACGGTGTTTCTGCAATCGGGAATAACCGGAACCTATGTTGTCCCTTCGGGTCTTGTCGTTGGTACCCTGTATTATTGGCAGGTGAGTGCCACCAATGCGGGCGGAACGGGTGCATGGTCGGGAGCATGGAACTTCAATGCAATTGCCGGCGCGCCGGCCCTTTCGAGCCCGGCAAATGGTGCACTTGATCTCCCGAGTTCCTTGAACTTGACCTGGAATGCAATTCCGGGAGCTACCTCCTATAGCCTCCAGGTTTCGAATTCCTCCGGGTTCGGGACTTTCGTCTACTCCAATTCAAGCTTGACGACGGCATCCGCTGCGATTACCGTGACTGCCGGAATGACGTATTACTGGGAGGTAAATGTAACCATCAACAGCACGACAAGTGCCTGGTCTTCGATCTGGAGCTTTGCGACTTCGACGACGCAGGCGATACCGCTCATAACCTCCTGGAACATGACATCGTTCAACCTCGTTCCGCCGAACGATTCGGCGACGGCGGTATTCGGAAGCGTACCGGGCGGGTTCCTTTTTGTGAAGGACAACGCGGGTGATGTCTATTGCCCGACGCTTTCCGAGAACGACATCAAGATCGTGCAGCCCGGCCAGGGGTATCAGGTTTATACCAATGTACCCGATACCTTCAAGTTGACCGGCGAACCGGTTAATGTAGCCACCACGCCGGTTGCGCTTTCTGCAGGATGGAACCTGATCGGCTATCTGCCTTCGACCGACGACTCGATCGTGCACGCGCTTGCCGCCATCGATTCGCAGCTTGTCCTGGTCAAGAATGACTCGGGACATATCTACTGGCCTGCGCTTGCCGTCGACAATATCAATACCATCCATGTCGGGCAAGGGTATAAAACACTCATGAGCTCCGCTGCATCGCTGTACTACCCGACGCCGTTGGCCGGGGTGGCCAAGCATGTTGTAGGAATTCCCGGAAAGCCGATGTTGCGGTTGCCTGCGCCGAAGCACTATGCGATTCATGCGATAACCGGTAACAATGCAACGCTTCTGGCGAAGCAGGTGTTATTCGGTGATAAGCTTGCGTCTGATTCAAGCGAGATTGGCGCTTTCGATGCTTCCGGCACCCTTGTCGGGTCCGGAACTGTGATTCACGGGATAGCTGCATTTGCGGTCTGGGGCAAGGACCAGCAGACGAAGACGGGCGGTTGTCTCGCTTCCGAACCGGTTACCTTCAAACTGTGGAATGGGAAGCAGGAGTATCCGCTCGAATACACGACGTTGAATAAGAGCACTTCGCAGTATGCGGAGGATAAGGTATTTCTCGGGGAGTTGCGTGTTCCGGAGGGGTACCTGATCTCCAGGTTCGACCTGACGCGGGCGTATCCGAACCCGTTTAACGGCTCGGTGAAGATTGCGTTCGATGTGCCGACAATTGCGGGAATTTCCCAGCACGCAGTCGAGATCAACGTCTACGACCTGAACGGCAGCCTGGTGAAGCAGCTGGCAAAGGGAATCTACCAGGCAGGCCATTATGTTCTGGCATGGAATTGCAACGAAAGCCGGGAAGCTTCGGTCGGTTCGAGCGTTTATGTCGTGCGCATGAAGGCGAACAACTTTGATAAGCGGCTTAAGCTGGTCAGAGTCCAGTAGAACTTTCTTCAGATTTCTAAAGTATCTTAAGCCCTGCCCGGGAAACCGTGGCAGGGCTTTTTTTATCGAATGGACGGTCGCGCCCGCTTCATAGCGAGTAGTGCCCGGCAGCCTTGCTTCACTCCGGTGCACGATTTCAGGCATCCTTACCGCCTCGATGCTGGCCGGGAGCTGCGAAAATACCTGATCTATAAATAGTGCAATCCATCAACATTATCTTTCTTGCATCGAAAACCTGTAATACCTATCTTAACAGATGAATAACCGGCGCGATCTTTGAACAGGCCTGGCGAGCGCATGACAAATATTTCCTTGCCTATGAAGAATCTCCGCAGCCTGCTGCGGGGATTCTTCGATTCCTTTTGTTAAATACTATACATACGAGTTCTTCCAATTCCAACATTTTTTCAAAAAGGAAGGGGAACGGTATGATCGGCAAAGGGTTTTCACAAACAGGATGCGGGAAGAAAAATAGCGGACCGGTACTCCTGTGGTTTCTGGCATTGATCTGTTCCTATTTACCCGTGCAGGCCCAGTTTTCCGGCTGGTCGAATTACCAGGTGATCAGTGTTACCCCCGGGGCGGCAGTGACCACCGCCGAAGTCAATTATCCACTCCTTGTGCGTCTAAGCTCCGGCAATGCAGTATGGGCTGCCTGCAACTCCACCGGATCCGACATCCAGTTCAGCGATTCTACCGGAACGGTTTCGTATTCATATCAGAGGTTGTATTGGAATTACAGCACCACAACCGGGGCCGCCGAATTTTGGGTACTGGTGCCGGGCGTCATGGCAAACCCTGCAACGACAAGGTTGCGAATGTACTACGGCAATGCGGGCGCAACGGATAAATCAAACGGCGCCGCGGTATTTTCTTCCGCCTCCAGTAACTACGCCGCGGTTTGGCACATGACCTCCATGCCGGGGTCCAATGAGCCCGATGCAACCGGAGCCACTCCCGATCAGAATGCGGTGGTGACCGGATCGCCGGCCAATATAGCCGGGCCGGGCGGTCCCATGAGCGTGGCGAAGAGTTTTTCATCGGGGAACTACTACATTGTCGACAATTCGGGCTCGGGAACGAATCTGGATTTCAACCCGGGTGGTCCCTATACGCTCTCCTGCTGGGTCAACCCAACCAGCACATCGCAGCAGGATCCGGCCTTACTGGGAAAAACCTACATAACATCCGGCAATGTTTATGACGGTACGTATAGCCTTATGTACAGGTATGGCGCATCGGATCTGCAATTTCATGAAATCTATGGAAGTGCAACGGCTTCGACCGATCGCATCTATGTTGCCGAACCTGCCGCCGGGTGGCATCATATTGTGGCCGTTCGTAATGGAACCGGTTCCCCGGGGAATACCTCAAACATGGCTTTATATGTAGATGGTGCTCTTCAGACTTCGACCTATGCGGCATTTGGTACGGCTCCAACCTATGATCGTACTGTTTCATTTTGCATAGGCAAGGATGGCGGCACCGCATCACAGGGAACCCACGTTTTAGCGGGCAGTATTTACGAGGCGCAGGTTTCCAACACCACCCGCAACGCAGGATGGGTTGCCTTAAGTTACGAAATTCAGGGGGCCGGATGGGCTACCTACCTTGCTTTTGGCGCTGTACAGACCAATGCCATTGCCTGGCCGAATCCGCCGGTGCTTGCAACCCCGGTCAACAATGCCTTGAACCAGCCATCCACGGTAAATTTCAGCTGGGTGGCGGTTACCGGCACGGCGACCTACGAGCTCCAGGTATCGGGTCCCGGAGACAACACTTTTGCCACAACGACATACGACAACGCCGCCCTGACCGGAACGTCTCAGACCGTCTCCGGACTCTCCTATGCGACGACCTATTACTGGCGCGTCCAGGGGCTCAATGGCGGCAACAGTCCTGCCTCTACCGGCTGGAGCAGCGTCAACTCCTTTACCACCGCAATTGCTCCTCCGTCTGCGGCGCCCCTCCTTTCTTCACCTGCATCGGCGTCCTCGAATTTGCAACCGATTGGCTTGACACTGTATTGGGGAACCGTATCGGGAGCCACGAGTTACGGCATCCAGGTATCGACGGGTTCGAGCTTCAGCAATACCGTTTTCAATTCGGCAGGGACGGTGACCGGGGATTCCGTGGTCCCGCTCAACCTTACCTACGGTACGACCTACTATTGGGAGGTCAATGCAACGAATCCCGGAGGTACCACCGCATGGTCCGGCGTCTGGACCTTCAGCACCATCATTGCTGCACCGGGAGCGCCGGGAAACCCGTTACCGGCCAATGGCGCAATTAACCAGTCGTTTTCATCGGTCACCTTGAACTGGAGCCAGGGTACCGGCGGGGCACCAAGTACCTACAACCTGAACTTCGGCACTTCCACGAATTTCTCAAGTACCGTTGCCGCGGGCGCATGGACTACCTCGTACTCCCCGGGCGCGCTTGCCGGCGGCACAACCTACTACTGGCAGGTGCAGGCGGCGAACGCAAATTCCGCAAGCGCTCCGTGGTCGGCCATCTGGAGTTTTACTACCGTGGAAAATTATAACAACTGGCTGGGACACCAGCAGATTTCCCTGAATACTACTGCGAGCGGCGCCGGAGTCACGAGTAACCTCTATAATTTTCCGGTGCTGATCCGCCTCAATTCGGCAAATTTTTCCGGGTTCAGCCAGACCTTGCCGAATGGCGCGGATATACGCTTTTCTAAGCTCGATTACTCGAAAGCGCTTCCCTTCCAGATTGAATACTGGTCACCGAACGATACGGCCGTGATATGGGTAAAACTTGACACGGTATTGGGAAATGCATCCACGCAGTCGATTGTCATGCATTATAACCGGAGCGGAGCGGTTGGCCAATCGAACGGGAAAACGGTATTCGATACGGCAAACGGCTTCCAGGGGGTTTTCCACCTGAGCGGGCCCACCGGGGCGATGGACAGCGATGCGACCGTTAATCAATATCATGCAACACCTGTCGGCTCTCCTCACGACACAACCGGAATCTTCGGCCCTGCAAAATGGTTCGATCACAATACAATGTGGGATACATTGATCGGGACCGCAAGCGGCAAGCTGAACTTCCAGCTTAATACTAATTACACCATCTCCGCATGGGTTTGCCCGGACAGCTTCCCCTATCCCGGAACTACCGATTCGAGCTATCTGACAATTGCCTCAAAGGGAAACTATCAGTATTACTTTGCCCTGGGCGATTCCACCATCGGTTCCACGAGAAACGGAAGAGCGGAAATGATGGAATTCCGCAACGGTACCAGCAGTACCTGGACCAGCCAGCATCCGGTTTTGATGCCGGCAGCGCACCAGTGGTATTATGTCGCAGGGCGAGTGGCGACAAGCGGTACCGCAGACACGATTACCGTTTATACCAACGGCGCGACCGCCGGAACACCGGCTGTCGCCAGTACCACCGCTGCAACACAGACGCTTACCGCGAG
Source organism: uncultured Fibrobacterota bacterium (assembly GCA_963803935.1). Taxonomy (GTDB): domain Bacteria; phylum Fibrobacterota; class Chitinivibrionia; order Chitinivibrionales; family Chitinispirillaceae; genus BOG-1184. Next base: position 31,373 of record CAWDOZ010000017.1, read on the forward strand.
TTTGTGCATTGGAAAGCAGGCATGCGGTTCCGGAACCTATGGCAGCGCAAGCCCGTACCGGAAATTCTGGGGGAGAATGCAGGAAGTGAGGATGTCAAATGTCGCCCGGAGCGCGGACTGGATTAAATTGTGTTACGAAAACCAGGGGGCGACCGATTACCTGACAGCGCTCGCAAGCGGGCTCGCAGCTCCCCAGCTCTCGGAGCCTGCCAATGGCGCTACGGGACTGCCGACTACCCTGACACTCGGGTGGAATATCAGTTCAGGAGCTGTATCGTACGGAGTCCAGGTATCGAGCTCCAGCACCTTCGGCACAGGCACCATAGTTTTCAGTGCGTCGGGTCTGACAGCAGCAGGATCCCCGGTCACCGTGGTTCCGTCAAATCTTGCCAATTACACCGTTTATTACTGGGAAGCGAATGCGTCGAACGGAAGCCTGACAAGCGCCTGGTCGGGTATCTGGAGCTTCACTACCATGGAGAGCCTGGCTATCCCGCTTCAATCCGCATGGTTCATGTACTCCTTGAATCTTCATCCGACCGATTCCTCGACTACCGGGGTTTTCGGCGGGCTGCAGGGGTTTGTCCTGGCGATGGACGGCAGCAATAACCTGTACTGGCCGAGCGCCACGCTGGACGAAATCGGCACTTCTCCATACCGGATCGGGATATTGGATTCTCGATACCATTGCTCACGACACCCTCAAGCTCCTCGGGAGTCCGGTGAACATCGATTCGACGCCATTATCCCTGCCGTATTCAAACTGGAATCTTGTCTCCTACCTGCCGCAAGTGAGCATGCCGATTGCGACGGCGCTTGCCGCAATCGACTCACAGCTCATCCTTGCCATGGACGGTGCGAGCAATTTTTACTGGCCTGCCGCCTCGCTCAATGAGATCGGTACCATGACCGTCGGCAATGGGTATTACATTTTAACGAATGCAACGACGGCGCTTACCTACCCTGTTGCAGGCAGCGGTCCGGCAAAACAACTCGTTCAAGCCGCCGGCAGCCGGCAGAGTATCAGGCAGCCCCTGAGGCATTTTGCGAAGCATGCGGTAACCGGCAACTTTGCCGTTTTTCTGGCAAGGCGGATCAGATTCGGCGGCAAAGTCGCTCCCGATAAATGTGAAATCGGGGCATTCGACACAAAGGGGAACCTGGTCGGGGCCGGTACGGTGGCCAACGGCATGGCTGCGCTTGCTGTCTGGGCAAGGGACCGATGAGCAAGATCAAGAACGGCTGCGATCCCGAGGAGAAAATTGCCTTCAGGCTATGGAATGGCATCAGGGAGTATCCGCTTGCAGTACTAGGGGGCAGCAATCCGATTTATGCGGCAAAGTCGATCCTCACCCTGTCTCTGGCGGTTCCCGCAGGAGCGCTCATTACGTCGTTCAACCTCTCGCCGGCGTATCCAAACCCCTTCAGGTCATCGGTGAAAATTGCGTTCGATGTTCCGACAATCGCGGGAATCTCGCAGCACGCAATCGATATTAGCGTTTACAACCTGAACGGGTGCCTGGTAAGGCAGCTGGCAAAGGGCATGTATCAGGCCGGGCACTATGAACTGCTGTGGAAATGCGACGATGACCGGGGAGAGGCCGCGGGCTCGAACGTCTATGTCGTGCGAATGAAGGCAAACGATTTCGATAAGCGAATCAAACTGGTCAGAGTGCAGTAAGGAAGACTTTTCATTACCGAGAACCAAAGCCCTGCCCGGGCACCTGCGGGCGGGGCTTTTTTTATAAGGTCAATCGTACCTGACGCTTTCCTTGAACCGCTTGTGGAACCACCCGAACCAGTGGTCCGGATGCTGCATGACCCATGCGGAGAGAATTGCATTGTGCCGGGTTTGGCACTCTGCAAGAATCGCTTCGTCGCTTCGCCCCCCGCCGGGAGGAACCGGCGCCTCGGAAAGGACGATTTCATAGGTGCCGTCGCTGCACAGGAGTGCATAGGTTGGAACCACGGCACAACCGGTTTTCAGCGCAAGACCGGCAACGGTCCTGATCGTGCTCGTTTCCTTGCCGAGAAAGGGAACAAGCGTGCCCTGCGACCCGGCGTGCTGATCGATGAGGATTGCTACAATCCCGTTTTTTTTGAGCGCTTCGTAGATCTTCCTGAGCGCATTGTCGACATAGATGGTGTGCACCGAGGCGGCATTCCGCTTCCGGGCAAGCCAGCTGTCAACGTAGCGGTTCCGCATCGGTTTTGCGACCACGCTGAGCGATGGGACCTTGGTGCCGAAGATATCGGCAAGAAGCTCCCAGTTCCCGAAATGACCGAGCAGGATAATGACTCCCTTTCCTTTAGCCAGAGCCTCGTCGAGAACCTTTCCATTGACAACATGATACCGCGGCAGGGGTGGAAAGCCGCGCAGGAAGTCGACTGCATACCGGCCCATGGTCCGGTACAGGCTCCGCGTAATGCGTTGCTGCTCGCCATGAGGCCAGAGATTCACAAACTCCATGTTCTTCCGGACCACGTCCCGATAAACCCCGGCGTAGTAAAGGCCGGACCCGAAGAGCGCTCCGCCCTTCATGGCGAGGGAACGGGGGAGGGCCGACAGCAGGGTCTGGACGGCCCGGAGCGCGCCGTATTCGGCAATGTGGGAGAGGCGTTTGAAATGCAGTGTGGTCATAAAAAACGATTCACAATTCCGTCGAACCCGATTATCGACTAACTGACCCGGGCTTTCGGCAAGGTTTTCGGTTTCGCTCTGGTCTTTGGCTTTTTAGTTTTCGGCGCTACCACCGGCGCCGGCGGAGGCGGCGTAAGAGTCAACACCGAGTCCCACGAAGCAGCCGATTTGCGGTAAACAATCCCCCTGACCGCCTGCGTATAAAAATCTCCCGCCCTGCCCAGGGACGGGTCCGGTCGCTCCTTGCCGGTGAACCATCGACCGGCCGGCGGCATGCCGGCGGTTTCGCGAACGCAAATGACTGCCGGTGACGGGACCGCTTTTCGCGATTGGAACATCGCCGAAAGCCTCCCCATCGGGCGGATCAGGACACCGTAAAACAACCGTGAACGAACCTGATCGGTGATGTTGAGAAGAAGCATGCCGTCGGTAAACGAGCTGTCGAGTGTCGTTGCGGCTATCGGCAGATCATCGTAATGGAGATCCTTCGCCCGTACTGCAATTTCAGGGATATTGACCGGCGTCATCAGCGCATGAACGCCGCACAGTCCCCCGGTGCGTACCGATGTAACCGGGAGAAGCAAAATTGCGGTACTCAAATGGCCGGTATCGAAGCTTCGGGTGGAAAACGACATCCAGCTTGCGCCGGAAGCAGCACCCCCGACGGCAAGAACCGATGAATTGCCGCCCGTATCGGCCGGCAGACTGCCGTTCATGGCCGGGAACACGGCACTCACCGGACCTGCAAACACGGCATTTGTCCAGAGTAGTATCCCAAGGAAAACCAGGCGATTCACGAACGCTCTTTGGAAAGATGATGCCGCCCCGCAATCCGGCTCCCCGGCAGCCCGGTTTGGGAGGGATCGCAATCCGGCATGTCCGGCATGCGGAGATACCCTTTCAATCATTGGTTCGCTGCTCCATAGGTCTGCTGTTCCCACTTGATTTCGGGAATTTTCTTGACGTTGATAATAAAATAAAATCCGGGATTGAGCTTCTCCGGGCGCCACTGGAATTTCATCTCCCAGCACTCAAGGTCGCAGTCCAGATTGATACTGTTCTGCACCATCTGATTGGTGATAAAATTGTAATTGCCGCTCCAGGATACCTTCCAGTTGCGCGTAAACCCGAGGTCGGCGGATGAGCTCAGGTTATAGGTTTTGTTCGGAATAAAAACATCGCCCGGGGTGGCCCGGCTTGCCGAAAAAGAGTATGCCGGCGACAGGCTGAAATGCCAGGCCTGCGGTCCGGCATTGTGGTCCATGAGTGCATCCGGGGATCGGAGCGAATCGAAGATCAGCCGGTCGCCATCCCATAAACTTCCGTGCATGGCAAAGCTTCCGGTGGAAAGACTGTAATTGTAACTTCTCAGGATAGGTACCGTGATAGCGGTCGAGTCTTTGTCTTTGTAGAACCAGTAGTCGGAACTGTAATTTACCCCGAGAAAATGGTAGCCGGTCGTAGCGCTGAATCCGATATCGCTGAACTTCCGTGCCTTGGCCTCGAAATCGTAGGTGCCGGTTATATTTGCGGTCAGTATCGGGAACTTGACCTCCTCGGGCTTATCGGAAGAGCTTCCCGACGGCTTGAGAATCTTGCCGTCGAACTGGTTGCCTAAACTATAGGAAATCAACTGCTCCTCGTTGTGCGCCCCCTCGTAGGAGAGTCCGAGCGGATAAAATGTTTTGTCCAGATTGTGGAGTGGAACATACGTATAGGAGATGCTGGGTGAAAAGGTGTGCCGTAAACCGTCGAAATTGAGAATATGAATAGGAAGGATACCGTAAAGATTGGTCGACATGCTGGCCCCCGCATTCCAGCCGAAGTCGTTGGTGATGGCCGTCTTTGAAGTATCGTGTTTTTCAAGGAGGCCGGGGGTTATGCTGACTTCGCGAATCCCGAAGGAGGTGTCGAGGGTGCCGCTCGTATCGAGCAAGGTGGTGTCGAACAGCTTGGGGCTCCCGTTGGCATAATTGATAGTCCTGAAACCGGGGTGGAGCGTTGTATCGGCTATATGCGGAGCAGCGTAGGTAATAGTATCGTATGCGGTGTCGACGCGCAGCACCGCGGTGTCGATGGCGCCGCGCAAGGTAGACAGGTTTGCCGAGGCATTGGGGGAGATGGTAATGTATTTAAACAGTTTCTGCGGCGCAGAAATATGTACCTGGTTGGCCATGCCCCCTTCGATAAAACTGCTGTTCATATCGTCGAAATACTGCTCGCTGTGGATCACGCCTCTGCCGCTGTAACCCCAGTAGATATTGTTAAACCATTTCGTTGCCGCAGTATCGGTGGTACCCGGGGCAGCCGTCTCATTGAGCGGCGGCGCAATGAGCGGGCGGTCCATAAGGGTGAAACTTACCGCCGGGAGGTCCTGCGCGATATGGCCGCTCGACAGGTCCTGGGTCCGGTTCCAGATGATGCTCCCGCTTCCTTTGATGTCCTGGAACTCCCTGGTAAGCGAGAGATTCGATGTGATCAGCTGCTGCTGCAGCTGGCTTGAATCCAGGGAGTACTGCGAGTAGAAACTTGAGGTAGATACCAGGCTGCCGTGGCCGGATAACGTAGTGAGGCCGTCGGGTGTGATATTCTGGTTATGGGTGAAATCGATAGACCACTCACGCTGGCTCGAAAGAAAATCGGAATTGAAGGTGTATTCGGTTGAAATCGAGCCGTTCATGACGTACCGGTCATTGTAATGGGTTGAAGCTTCGGCCATGAACTCCGAGAAATCCTGAACCCGCATTGATGCAATAAAATCGATATAATCATTGGGAATGTAATAGTAACCGAGGTGATCGACATAGCCGCCCCCGGCGGGATTTCCGCCCCATACCGGGGTGAGAATGCCGCTCTTCGCATTCTGGTTGACCGGGAAAATGAAAAAGGGGAGTGCGGCGACCGGTGCATCGCCGATATTCAAGACTGCGGGCTGGCAGATCATCTTATCATCGGGAACGACCCGGATGTGTCCCCCATAGAAGTAGTAGTGCGGTGAATCGATGATGCCGCAGGTCGTGTACTCGCCCTCGTCAACATACAGCTCGTTCTTCATCGTCTTGATGATCCTCTGTCCGTTGAATACTGCCTGATCTTCATGGGTGGTTGCGTAATGGACCCTGCCGCGTTTCGTCTTTATGTTGTAGGCCATGTAATCGCCGACGGTGGTGTCCTTTTCCTCGATAAGTTCGGGACTGCCGCTGGCCGTTATCAGGTTGTCATCGGTCGAGTAGATGAGCGTGTCGGCGAATAGCTGCATCTTCTCGTAGCGGATTTTCGCATGACCGCAGAGCCGCAGAATTTTGTTTTCCGCGTCGTAGTCTATTTTGTCCGCCTCGTAGTGCACCGTATCGGTAAGATCCTGGTGTTTCCCGGATTTGAGAGTATCACTCTTTTTGGCCGTGGATGAATCTGCACGATGGCCCGGGAGCAGGCGCGAACCCTTTGCAGCGGTGTCGGAGGAGGATTTGACTGCCGGGGTCAGCTGTTTTAAGGTATCCGGGCCGATCATTGGCCCCGGGGGTACCTGAGCCGCCCCCAAAGAGACAAAAATGAAAACGCCGAAGGCCGTGATCGCACAACGCAATCGTTTGAACAGGCACAGCGAGCTCATGGCAGGCTGCTTTCGCGGTCCCCGGAGCTCTGCTCCGGGGTTGGCGAGCGAATTACAAATATTTCCACTCCTATAGAAGATTCCCCGAAGCTCGGCTTCGGGGAGCTTCAATTGCAGGGTCATAGATTCATACGACGGTATCGGGCGGCGACCGGCGGACAGCCGGTTTCGCCCCGTTTCAGCGATCGTGAGACACGGCGCCTTTTCGCAAATCCCTGCGCCTGTATTCCGGGAATGATCGAATCCGGTTGTAGTATATTCAGTTTGTAATCGTAAACCATAAAATATACTTCACCGCCTTTTTAAGCCGGAAAATCCATAAAAGTGTTTTTCGAACGTACTCATGGTTTAAGGGGTCTCAGAATACCTGCCTGTTTATCTCTTAAGCCGGAAGAGGGCATTTTCCCGGCTTCTCCATTGCAGGATAAACCGAGTAAAAGTAGGTGGAACAGCAGTCGAGGGGTATGATGAAAAACTCTATATGGTATCCGCCGGCCATGGCGCTATTGGCCTGCGCAGCGGCATGGCCCCAAAGCGGCCATGGTAATTCGGGATTATACGATCTGGTTATCGGAACGCAGCCGGACAGCGCGGTAATCCTTCTCGACGATTCAATCAGGGGGCTCAGCCCGTGCACCGTGAACGGAGTCACCGCAGGAAACCATACTCTTCTTCTCCGGAAAAAAGGGTTTTATGTTAAGAAGGTCGAACTGGTTGTCGACTCCGCTTCACCGAGGAGTTTTTCATTCTCCCTTCTGAAACCCGCATCATTATTGATACTAAGCGATCCGCCCGGCGCTTTACTCCGGATCGACGGAAAGAATGAGGGATTGACGCCTTTTTCAGACGATAAGGTAAAGCCCGGCGACCATGCCGTTTCGGCTAAGCTGAAGGGGTACCTGCCGATAGAAAAAACCATTTCCGAGCAATCGGCCGGTCGCGATACGGTCCGCCTGGTTTTCGAACGACCCGCCGGGTACCAGGATTCCGTGGCGAAGGCTGCGGTGGTTGCCAGGAAGGCCGCAAAGGAACACCAGGCAATAGTCCTTGTTTCCGCCCTGTTCTGCCTTGCTGCCGTTGTCCTGGTCATGATTGAACAGGCACAGTGAGAGCCAACCGCAGGACCTATGAAATTATTAACCATTGCGACAATCCTTGCAGTAGTGCAAACCGGGGCTTTTTTCAGCTCACGTGCCGAGGTTCCGCCCGGAGCTGAGACAATCAGATCCGGCCGAGCCATCCAGCTCGATGGGTTTCTCATCGATTGGCAGGAAACAATGCGGAAGCCCTGGGCAGGATCTTCCCTCTGGTTCCGCGATGCGGCGGCAACGCCGGAGGGACTGGCGGGATACGCGATCAGCCGGTCGCCGAGTTGCTCAACCTGGACCATCTTCTTTGTTGCCCGGGAGCCTTCTCAGCCGCCGTTGTCAATGAAGATACCAGCGGCGGACACCGCAACCGGCTCCTATTGCGTTAGGCACGAACGTCTCAATGGCATAGCCACGCTCACCATCGAGTGGCTGGTCCCGTGGGATTCAATTACGGTAAATGCCTGGGGGGACTATGCCGTTCGTTTGTGGGGCCTGAGCAGTTGCGGGGACAGCCTTGCCACGATAGCCATGGCCGGAACTATCAAGCCGCGATCAGGGAAAGATTCCCTGCAGAAAATGCTCGCGCTGAGGTTCGTCCTTCTCGCAATAATGCTGGGCTTTTTTATTGGATTGCAGTTTATGGTACGGAAAAGGCCTCGTCGCAGGGGATCGTGGCGCCGCGATTAGCGGCACTACTCAGGTATCAGGAGAACGCTTCCTCATAGGGGATCGCTTCGTCGATAAGCATGATCGGAATATCCTCCCTGATCGGGTACAGGAACATCCGGTCGGTCCTTAAGAGTCCGGCCTCGATGGGATCCCTGATCGCCTCACCCGCCCGGTTCTTCAAGGTTCCTTCCTTGATCCGTTGATTAATTTTTGCAATGGTGCCCTCGCCGACCAGAGTAAGATCCTGTTTCGTTTCCGGACAGCACAGTATGTCGAGTAACTCTTTGTCCACCATGTGCCTGCTCCTTTTAGTGCGTTAACGCCCCGATGGAGGCGCCAATGAACATACTTTTTTCCTCAGGTGAGGTGCAAATCATTTCAGGATCGATACCATCTCAGGCAGATTTTTGAAAATTCAAATTCTTTTGGATGGCTGAGCCGGGTCAACCCATTTTGCCCAAAAGGCAAAATGGACGGAATATTATGATTTTGATTGAACCAGCCGCATGAGGTGTGAGTGCTTCATAATAGGCACCCTGCGGCGGGGACCCACAAGCCTCTGCGACAAGAACATCAAGAAGGTTGAAGCATAGATGCTAGAAAGATTTTAATTCTTTTGATTTTACGCACATACGCATCTACGCATTTACGGCTTTGGTTTGCCGTATTTGTGTTTTCTACCAAAATTGAAAAATCTATTTTTCATTATCTACAATAATTATTTTTTTGACTTAATAAAACAGAAGCTGTATTGGGCGACTTAAGTTCCAGGCCTGCCCGCTATCCCCCCGGCTCCGGACGCGACTGCCGGAAGAAAACGGTTCAAAATTTCTCTCAAAGGACCCCAGGACATTATGAAAGGATTTATCTGTTCAAGCATCCTCTTATTTCTCATCATAATAAATTTCGAATGCGCCGGCACTAACCCGCAGATAGCCCTGCTGAATTCCGGAGTGGATAATTGGAACAAATGGAGAAAAGAAAACACTGCCGTAATTCCCGATTTTTCAAAGGCCGACTTGTCAAAATCAGACCTCTCGGGAGCCGATCTGTCCGGAGCCAACCTGTCCGGAGCCAAATTCCCGGAAGCCCACCTTGTCGAAGTTAACCTTTCCGGAGCCAATCTCAAGGGAATTCACGGTGAAGGAGCCGACCTGTCCGGAGCCAATTTGAACGGAGCCGACCTTGCTAAGGCCTTTCTGGGAAGGGCCGACCTGTCGGGATCACATCTCCAGGGTACGAATCTTTCCGGAGCGAATCTCATCGGAGCCAACCTTGAAGGAGCAGACCTGGAAGACGCCGATTTCGATAAGGCGGACCTTGAAAAAGCCAATCTTGAAGGGACCTCACTGAAAGGAGACTCTCTCTGGGGAGCCCGCCTCGGAGGAGCCAATCTTAGAAAAGCGAATCTTGACAACGCCTCCTTCCGGGGAGCCGACCTTGCGGAGGCTCACCTGGAGAATGCCACACTCGTTGAAGCCCGGTTAGGGCACTGCAACCTTGCAAGAGCCTTTCTGCGGGGCGCCGACCTCAAGGGTGCTCGCATAGAGCAAGCCAACCTCGAGGGAGCCGACCTTTCCAAGGCCAATCTGCAGGGGTCCGATCTTGGCGGAGCCAATCTTGAGGGAGCCAACCTCCGGGGAACCAACCTCTGGCTGGCATCGCTCGGGGCAGCCAACCTGCAGGATGCCGACCTTACCGGAGCGAATCTCGAAGAATCGAATCTTTCAAAAACCAATCTGCTTGAAGCCCGATCGTATTACCGGGCAAAACTCGATTCGGACATTATGTCCGGTATAAAGGCCGGACGACCGGAAAAACTTGCCACCATTCTGAACCAGGCCACCGGCGAATGGTTCCTCGATAAGGCGCTTCTCGACCGGATCAAAAGTCCCGGGTGGGAAGGCTGGGGAGACAATGGGCGGACGCCTTGATTTCCGGGGCGGTAACAATACTGCTTCCGTCATTGAAAGGCGGAATCGGATCTCAGCCGGTACCACGGAAGCTCACCATACTACCATGAGGTAATTATGAATGGCTTAAAACGTGCAGCAACCCTTCTATCCCTGGCCGTCATTGCCATCGGATGCGCAAACGTCAATCCGCAGATCGACATGCTGAAATCAGGAGTAAAAAAGTGGAACAGATTGAGAGAAGTAAACCTGAGTTTCAAGCCGAATCTGGGCGGAGCCGACCTTGCCGGAGTCAATCTCAGGGATGCCGACCTCCGGGGAGCGAACCTCCGGGGAGCCAACCTCCGGGGAGCGGACCTTTCGGGAGCCCAGCTTAAAGGCGCCAATCTTCGGGGAGCCGACTTTGAGGGGGCAAATCTCGAAGGAGCCGATTTCAAGGACGCCAACCTCCGGGGAGCCTATTTTGTGGGGGACAACCTTCGCGGCGCCGGTTTTCAGGGAGCCGATCTGAAAAATGCAGATATCTGGGGGGGAGCCAACCTGGAGGGGGTCAATTTTCGGGGAGCTAACCTGGAAGGGGCAAATCTTAAGAATGCCGATCTCAGGGGTGCAGTGCTTAACGGTGCCCAGCTCAAGAATACCGACCTCGAAGGAACCTACCTTGTCGGTGCCCGGATTCAGGACGCCAACCTTCGGGGTGCGAACCTTGAGAAGGCTAACCTGCTCGGAGTTGACCTCGGTGGAGCTACCCTCTATAAAACCGATTTTCAGGGAGCTGATCTTCAGGGATCAAACCTTGGCGCCGCTGTGCTCCAGGGAACAAATTTCCAGCAAGCCAACCTTCGGGGGGCCAATTTGCATGGCGCCGTTATCCTTGCGGCCGACTTCAAGGAAGCCGACCTGGCGGAGGCCGACCTGCAGGGAGCCGAGCTGGTGAATACGGATCTCAGCAAGGTTCATTCTCTGTACAGGGCACGGCTCGACAACCGGGTCATGGAGCAGGTAAAGACCAACTGGCCGGAAAAACTCGCAAATGCCCCGAATGACACGAAGAAAAAAGGGGTGATTACGTATATTGACACCGAGAAGACTCCAACGCCGGGTATAGTAAAAGATTCAAGCAGGTAAATGCGGCGATACGTAACGTTTTTTTGTTGGCTGCGCAGCTGGGAATTATCAGGGGAACCAATTGAAAACCGCGATTTTTTTGATGGCGATTGTAATTGCCGGGGTTAGCGAAGCACGTGCCGATGCTGTCGAAGCAACCGTGGTGACAGGAATGCAGCCTTGGGCCATTGCAGTCGATTCCGCGAGAAACCGGGTTTATGTGGCGAATCAAAGCGACTCCATTGTCACGGTAATAAATGGAGCACTGAACAGTGCTGCCACCCTTCCCGGAGGGAAAAATCCTGATCTGTTGGCGGTAAATCCTGCTACCGACAAGGTTTATGTGGCCAATTTTTTTGGATCCATTACCGTCATTAAAGGGGCAACCGATTCGACCGCAGCTGCGGATACCATTGGCGGGACCGATTCGATGAGTTCCTTGACTGCGGGGATTCGACCTTCAGCGATGGCGGTGAATCTCCTGACCAATGTATTATATGTGGCGAATTTCAACGGCAATTCCGTTACGGTTATCAGCGCTGTCAAAGGGGCTAACGATTCGACAACAACCCTTTCGACGGCAACCCTGAGCGCTGGATCCGGCCCCGAAGCAGTCGCAGTCAATACAGTAACCAACACGATCTATGTGGCAAATTCGGGAAGCAACAACGTCACGATCATCAATGGTGCCACCAATACGGTCACGACAACCGTTACCGCAGGCCCATCGCCCTGGGCGATAGCGGTCAATCAGGCAACCGACAAAATATATGTGGCGAATTTTGCCGGTAATACGGTAACGATTATCGACGGGGCGACCAACCTGGCAACGACCGTAAGTACCGGAGCGGGTCCCGACGCCATCGCGATCAACCAAGTGACCGACAAGATTTATGTCGCGAACCAGGCCGACAGCAGTGTTACGGTAATCGACGGCGTCTCCGGAGCTACGACCACAATTGGCGCAGGCCCCGACCCGGTTGCGATAGCAATAAATCCCGTGACCAATAAAATCTATGTGGCAAATAATCAAAACCTCGGTACCGTGACCGTTATCCAGGGAGCAACCGATTCTGAAGCAACGGTAAGCGCAGGAAGCTTTCCCGTTGCACTGGCGGTGAACTCCGTGACCAACCGAGTGTATGTGGCGAACAGCGGCGGGAACAGCGTCAGTGTTATTTATGGCAACGGCAACGGATCGGCCGTTGCTGATTCTACAGCCGGGACAAAAAGCGGATGCGGATGCGGCAGCGGATCGGGATTATCGTTTCTTCCTCCAATATGGTTCAAAGCACGGTCGATGAAGAAAAAGGCCCGCCGCAGTAAAACTGTCGTGCGATCCTGCTGAGCTATTTCGACTGCAGATATAATAACCTTCCGGCCAGCACCGCCATAAACGTCGCATCGGTCCCCACGACCCACAACAATATCTTCGCACCGCCGGTAGTAAACCCGTACGAGTGCATGCCAATTCCCAGAAGGTTGACACCAACCCATGCCAGCATTACCAGCGGGACGCAGAAGGCAATACCGAACGCCCCGTCGTACCGACGCAGTAACCCTGCTCTGCGCGAATGAAAAAGGATTGCGCACCAGAGGATAATCAGCAGGGCACCGTTCTCCTTCGGGTCCCAGCCCCAGAACCTGCCCCAGGCTTGTTCCGCCCACATGCCGCCGAGCACGGTGCCGATGGTCGTACCGGTAAATCCTGCAGCGAGTAAAGCCCACATGGAGCGTTTCAGGCTTTCCACATTCCGCCCGGCCGGATCTTTGGGCATGAGTGCAGGAAACCCACGCCGCAAAAGCATTACATGCCCGAGAACGCCGGCCGCGAGACAGCCCGCATATCCGGTAGCAATCGTTATAATGTGCAAAGACAGCCAGAAGTTGCTGTTGAGTACCGGAGCAAGCATGCCCATGGTATCGCCGCCGGCTGAAAATCGGGTTGCAAGGGAAAGAAACAGTATACCCATGAAAGCGGCAATGAAATTCCCGTAGCCTTGCCTCCGGGAGGCCGATAGCGAGAAGCCAAGCACCACCCCGATCCAGGCGACAAACACAAAAGTCTCGTAAAAGGTTGCCACCGGGGGACGGTGCATGATTATTATCCGCAGTATGAGTCCGGCGGTATGAAGCAGAAAACCGGCAGAAAGGACAAAGAGGCACGGGCGGCCGATCCAATTCCGCCGCAGTATCACTCCGGCCAGAAGGAGGAATAGTGACAGGCCGTACGCAAGCCGCGCCCAGAAAAACGGATCGAGCGCCGTATAGAAGAGTTCAAGGTTCGGAACAACGTGGATTCCCCGGCTGCGAAGACGTGCCGATGCCTGGCCATTTGCGGCGCGAAGATGGGCGGCGCATCCGGAAAAGTCGGCGTTTACCCAGGCTTCATGCGCTTTGAACAAATCGGTCACAAGAGGGTCTGCCGGGCGATCGTTTCCACTTACATACCATTCGGCAGGATCGTGCCAGACAATCGCTCCGTTTTCCTCGACAGGGATTATCGGCAGCAAGCGGCTGCGGAGCCCGCTGTCCGTTACCCCGGTTTCGAAGGACAATGTTCCCGAGAGATCGATGAGGAAGCGGATGTTCCGTGAGAGCCGCAGCACCTCACGGTCCGTACCCGACCGGTCGGCAGGATCGAGAAGCTGTGCCCGCATGGCCCCGGAATCGACTCGGTCAATAACGGCAAGCAGGGATCGCAGCGGATAGCGGTGTTTTTTTACAGGCGGTATGCCGATGGCATCGGCTACGGCCGGATCGTTGATAAGGAATACTGAATCATCCAGCGCCTCTTCCGGCCGGAACATAACTTTGCAGAGCCAGAAGATTGCCGGACTCTTTCCGCAGGTATAGCTGCCGGAAAGAGCGAAAAGCGTGTAACGGGCAAACACTTCCAGAGGCTTTATGCGGCCCTGATCCATGATAAGAACCCGTGAAGCCTCCCTGAGAACCGGTAACGGGACAGCTGTTTCCGTATAGCCGGCAACAATGCCGGTTACCGAGATGAGGAGGTACATCCAGGAGAGCATTGCCGTCCGGATGGCAAAGATTTTTTTATCCATTGCGGTCTCTTGTCGAACCGGAAAGTTTAATCCCGAAATGCAGGAGCAGCCCTGCGGCAATGATGATTGACGCGACAGGCGGAAGGCCCCGCAGCGGATTTTTTACCACCGCAAGCTCGCTGACCGGTACGGCTTCGGCGTCACGGTACGATGACTGGTACAGGGTATAATCGCGGAAACGGAAGGGGCGGTTCATGCTGATAACAACATCGCGATTGATTGAGGGGCCTTCGAGATGCACGCGGCTCAGGTAGTCGGCCGGGGAGGTGGTTCCGGGATGGAATTTTATGGAAAAATCGATCAGCGTGCACCGGAAGGGGAGTGCCAGGGTCCGGCCGTTTTCGTCGGCACTCAGGGAACCGGTTTCGCCCTTGCCAAGGGTAAGAACCGATTCCGTTCGCATCATCCCCCCGCCCGCTGCGGCAATGAGCATGATGGCAATGCCGCCGTGCACGCCGATGAGACCGAGGTTATTCCGCAGCCGCCCAACCCTGGTCAGCGCAACGGCGATAAGATTTACACAAAGGATAAGAATGACGGTGCGGACCCCCGGGAAGGGAATCCACCCTCCCAGCATGACAATCCACGCATCGAAAATCCGCTGGTGCGCATCGAAGAGTCCGTGGAGTGCCTGATAGAGCGTGCCGTAGCCCACGAGGAGCATTAAACAGGCCAGCAATCCAACCGTCAGGTACGCAGAGGAGATTGCGGAGAGTAGAATGCGCGAAAGGTTCTTCATTGGCTGGAAAGTATAAAAGGTGGATTTCCGGCGAGGCGGCTCAGCCATGGTTGTCGTGTTTTTGAATATACTTCAATCCGGCCGGATTTTATAATTCGGCGAACCCGTGAAATTTGCTTTTCGTCTTTGCCGGACCGCTACCAAACCACCTATATTTTGTAGATTATTACACGGTACGGGATTGGCCGCCGGACCCGGGAGAATGCTGGTAATGAAGGTGGAGAAAGAATCTATTTATTTGCATCCTCCCGGTTCCGGGACATCAAATTCCACGGTCGTAACTCTCGCCATAATCTCGGTGATCATTATTGCCGCGGCGGTCCTGGTTCGAGTCATATCCATTTTTTCCGACTTCTGGCTCGATGAGATATATACCTGTATCAGCCTGCGGCCCTTGAAATCCCCGCTCGATATTTTCACGATGTTCATGAACGACAACAACCACTACCTGAATTCCCTTTTTATCTATTTCATCGGCGATACCCCCGATTGGTATATCTACCGTATCCCGTCCCTTGCAGCGGGAGTCCTGACCATCCCCATGGTCTGGCTGTCGGTCAGGTGGGCAGGAACCCTGGAGGCCTGCATCGCCTCCATACTTACCGCCGCCGCCTATCTGCTGATCAATTACTCATCCGAGGCCAGGGGTTACGGCCTTGTCATATTTTTTTCCGCCGCGACCTGGTACTGCCTCCAACGATGCTTGTCGGGCAGGTTGCTGCGCTGGAGGATCCTGTTGTGGATCTCGATGAGCCTGGGCATACTTTCGCACCTCACTTTTATTTTTGTCCTTGGGGCGGCACTTATCTGGTTTATTTACGACCGGGTAAAACAAAAGCTGGAACCGCTGTGGTCCGTCGCTTTGCAATGGTTATTTTGCTTTGCGGTGCCGCTGATCCTGTCGGCATGCCTCTACTTCTTTGTCGTGCGGCGCGGTGAAGGGGGCTATGGCCCGGAGTACCGGATAACCGATATTCTTGCCGAAACGCTCTCCTACTTCGGTGGTGAAGGTCAGTTCGTTGTGCCGCTCACGATACTCTGGGGAGCGCTCGCCGCCGCGATGGCGCTCGGCGGAATTCTCCTGCTCCGGAGTCAAGGGAAAAGCGTGTGGGTTTTCTTTCTCATGGTCATCTTCCTGGCACCCGCGGCCGCTCTTTGCGCCCACAGGCCGGGTGCGCTTTTTGTCCGGTATTTCATGATCAATATTTTCTTCGGCTATATCGCGCTGAGTTTTCTGTTAGCCGAGTTCCTCAGGCGGGCGAAGCCGTTGAAAGTTGCCGCCGGCATTTTTCTCCTGGTGTTTATTGCCGGAAATTCTTTCCAGGCGGTGAGGCTTCTGGAATACGGCCGCGGCGGCTATCGCGATGCACTGCTATTTATCGAAGACAATACGCCCGGCGCAACGGTCGCCATCGCCAGCGATTTTGTTTTTCGAAACGAGATTCTGGTCGATTACTACCGACAGTTCATGCCGCCCGGAAAAGAAGTCTATTATGTTGAAAGTTATCCTGCCGACCAGCCGCCGCCCTGGTATATTATTCACGCTATCGGCACTGCTTCGAATTTCAAAAAGGAAATAACCGACCCTGAAGGAAATACCTTTTCGCTGCGAAGAATATTTCCCTGCGCCGGACCCTCCGGATTCACCTGGGCTATCTACAGCAGGCCGACCGGCCGCCTGTCCGGCATGGGAAACGGTTAAATGAATACGATTCCCGTGAACATGGCCGGGTCTGCAGGCGCGGGTAAGACCGCCGATAGCCGGCGCCTCATGATGGGAAAGGAGTGGCTGTTCGCTCTTGCGCTTTTCATTGCCGTCTTTCTGGTCTACGCCCCGGCGTGGAACGGCAGTCCGGTATGGGACGACAATGCCCATATGACAAGGTCCGACCTTCGGTCGGTTAACGGGCTGGTACGCATCTGGGTTGAACCGGGAGCCACGCAGCAATACTACCCGCTGGTCCACAGCGTTTTCTGGGTTGAACACCGGTTATGGGGCGATAACCCCGCCGGTTACCATTTAGTCAACATTCTGCTGCATGCCTCAGGTGCACTGCTGCTGGTTGGAATTCTCAGGCGGCTGCGGATTCGCCGGGCGTGGCTGGCAGGCTTCATTTTTGCCCTGCATCCGGTGGAAGCGGAATCGGTTGCGTGGATTTCCGAACTCAAAAATGTATTATCCGGTGTCTTCTTCCTTGCAGCGGCATCTTCATGGCTCAGGTTCGATGAGGAGCGCAGGGTGAAGTATTATGCGGCTGCAGCGGCACTTTTTGTCCTTGGCCTGCTGTCTAAATCCGCGATCGCTCCCTTTGGCGTGGCGCTTCTCGCAATCTGCTGGTGGCGCCGGGGACGCATCAGCGTCAAGCGCGACTTTCTGCCGCTCCTGCCTTTCCTGTGTGCCGGCATAGCCGCCGGACTTTTCACCTCCTTCATGGAGAGCCGGTTTATCATCGGGAGAGACGCGGGCGAATTCAATGTATCATTCATCGAACGGGGCCTCATAGCGGGCCACGCCTTCTGGTTTTACCTGGGCAAACTCTACCTGCCTGTAAATCTATCCTTCATGTACCCGCGATGGAACGTCAGCGCAGCGGCCCCGGAGCAATATTTGTACCCTGCAGCGGCGCTCCTCCTTGGCATCACCCTCTGGGCTATCCGGCGGAAATGGCGGACTCCATTTGCCATCTATATTTATTATGCAGCGCTACTTTTCCCGGCCCTCGGCTTTTTCAATGTCTTCCCGTTCCGCTACTCGTTTGTCGCCGACCATTTCCAGTATCTTGCCGGGATCGGCCCGATTGTATTCGCCACGGCCGGTGCGGGAATGCTCTACAACCGGATGAAAAAAAACCGCTGGATTAGTGGAGTCTTTATTGCAGTGCCGGTGCTGCTTGGCATAGGTACCTTTGAACAAAGCGGGATGTATGGCGACATCGAAACGCTGTACCGGACCACCATAAAAAGAAATCCCGACTGCTGGATGGCTTACAGCAACCTCGGGATCATGCTCACCGACCGCGGGGCGAACGATGAGGCCCTGGAATGCTTCCGGAAAGCGTTGCAAATCAATCCTCATTGCGCTGAGGCACTTACCGGACTGGGCGACCTTGCCATGAAAACCGGGCACGGGGAGGAATCGGTTGCCTATTATAAAGAGGCGATAAGCTCAAGGCCGGGGTATACAACCGCCTATCACAACCTGGGTGCAGCGGTCGAAAAATTCGGGAATCCCGCCGATGCCATCCCCTTGTTTCGGAAAGCCCTGGAGATCGATTCCACCGATGCGGCCATGCACTATCGCCTTGGCAGCGCCCTTATGGAAACCGGGCGAATGGATGAGGCCGAGACCCAGTTTGGCCTGTCGATTCGCTACAATCCCTCCGATGGGCAGTCCTATGATGCGCTCGGTGTCGTTCTGATTCAGACCGGGAGGAGCGAGGACGCAATCGCCTGCTTTAAAAAAGCGATAGAGCTGGACTCAACCGATGAACTGGCTTACTGCAACTTCGGCCATGCCATGCTGAAGACCGGGCAGCCCGAACTCGCAGCCGG
Organism: uncultured Fibrobacterota bacterium; assembly: GCA_963803935.1. Taxonomy (GTDB): domain Bacteria; phylum Fibrobacterota; class Chitinivibrionia; order Chitinivibrionales; family Chitinispirillaceae; genus BOG-1184. The sequence continues at coordinate 49,763 of CAWDOZ010000017.1, forward strand.
CTTTTTCCGCAAAGCGGTGCAGCTCAATCCCGGCGATGTCCAGGCAGCCCACGGGCTCAACGAGGCAGTGGCGCAGAAACGATAGAATTGAATTACCTGCCGTTTTATGGTATTTTAGAGGCCGATATACACTATAAGCCCCCATAGCTCAGTTGGATAGAGCACAGGTTTCCTAAACCTGGGGTCGCAAGTTCAACTCTTGCTGGGGGTACCAGTCTGAAAGGCCTTGGAACCATTGATATTAAAGGGATTCAGGGCTTTTTTATTTTTTGCCCCTTGGGAAGCATCAATACTTCTCAATACGCCATGAACCCCTTAAAAGGTGACACTGGGGTGACACTTAGGGAGGTACCTTCCGGCATTTTCCAAACTTTTAACCAGTGCACAGCACAAGCTGAATGAATTTTTAATCCTGACGCTCACTGAGGCGCCCAGGAAGCCGGATAAGGCAGAGGGTCGAGAAGCAGGCTGGGTGGCTTGATGCTTTCCTCTTTTAGGAATTACTCCACCTAAAAATGTATTTTAACCCACCTAATGGATACGCAGCAAACTCCAACTTATATCCGCGGCCTGAACTGCGTCTTTATTCATTATTTATTATTAGGCGCGGTTATTTTAATGTCCGGATATTTGGTTTTTAAAAATCTCGGCGATGCTGCGCTCTGGAGCGACGAGGCGGAAACCGCCATAATAGCCCGGAACTTCCTGAAAACTGGCCAATTTACCGCGTGGGACGGCCGCAACCTGACATGCATAAGGAACGGAACTGTTCTTGATGGCAATTTCAATAATCGTAATCCACCGCTGCAGTTTCTTCTTGCCGCATTGTCTTTTCGGCTATTCGGGCAGAGTGATTTTGCGGCTCGGCTTCCTTTTGCCACACTGGCCATTTTGGCAATGCTTCTCCTTTATGTCATGCTGCGCAGTGAATTTCCGGATCGTCCCTCATTTGCTCTGTATGCGGCGGCTTTTTTCGGCCTTTTCCCTGAATATATCTTGTACTTTAGGAATTGCAGATACTTTTCTGCTGTATGCTTGTTCGGTTTGCTCACCTTTTTCCTATATCGCCGATTCATTCGGCGTGCGAACTTGTCGGGCGCCCTGGGGCTGGGGGTTTCGTGCATACTGTTTTTCTATTCCCATCCATTAATCTGTATTTCGTTCCTGATACCCCTCTTGATTCAGCATTGTATTCCATCAAAGGAAAAATTCACTGGGAAGCATTGGGTTCTGCTTCCTGTGGCCTGTGTAATTTTTGCCGCTGGAGTAATTCCCTATACTCTGATGCATCAATCCTGGCAGCGTCCCGACATGCCGCAGGGTATTTCGTTTTCCGACCACATTACCACCCTTTTATGGTTCGTTCGCGATAGCCTGACATTAGGTATTGCACCTTGGTCGATTGTCCTCGCATCGTTAGTCCTGGTCTTTACCCGGTTGTATGAACCGCGAATGAGGCGGCTTGTAGGAGCATCGCTTTTCATTCTTTCAAGCTATACGGCCTTTTTAGGAATTGCCTCGATGGTAACCGTTTCTAAAAATCCGTCGCTTTTAGGATTTTCCGATATCCGCTATTTGACGGCTGGATTTCCCTTTACCGCTATCCTTGCAGGAGGAATTCTGCAATTGATTCATGAAAGGATCAAATTTGTTGCCCCCCTGTTCCTCCTGCTTTTGGTCGGCACAAACCTCAGTTACAACCTTCCTTTCCTGAATCACTGGTATCTTTTTCCCCATGCAAAAATATACTCGCCTCTGGGAGAGTATTGGCTTGAAATTCACCGGCATTATGCCACCGCGACAGGGGAAACTGCAGCATTTCTGTTGGAGCATGCATTGCAGGATGAGACATTTCAAACCTTCCCTGAATATTGGAACAACTCGCTGAATTGGTATATCGGGCAACACTTGATCAACTGCTGCCAAATCGATTCGAGCACCAACCTCGATATTGCCAGAGCAACGCAGCTCAGCCCGTATCTGATGAAGGGCGATAATTTCCCTGACTGGTTAATCTTTTTTGCCGACCCTGGGGCAAAAGAGGTTGTACGTTTTTTTTCGCGCACCGTTACCGCGCAGGGCGACCTGCTCAACCGTGATTATGAGCTTTTCAAAGAATTGCCCTTTTATCCAAGAGAAACCAATCGCCCTGAAATTTATCTGCATCATTTCGGGACAGCAACATCTGCGGAGGCAAACCAGGCAAATTCAGTGAGCGTGATGATAATGCCCCAAGTCCTTATTTATCATAAGGTGAAGGCGGATACGGCCACATGGCTCCAACACATGGGTTCGATTCTATTCGGTGCATCCACATTGAACGATGATGATGCTGTACTTAATGTGCTTGGCAGGTTTTACCTAATATACATGCGGGATAATCGGGTCGTAGAAAGCACCCTCTCTTCAAGCGAAATCGCCGGGTCTCTGGAAATATTTCAGCAAATGCTCAAGGAAAGAAATAGGTTCGCAGAAGCAAATGATGTGGAGAAAGCAGTGAAAAAGCTCAGGGCAGGCTTATAATGGCGCGAATAAACTCCTTTAAAGTAACCATTATCTTTTGCCATAAGTAATAATGCGGATAGAAAGTGCAACCCAGGAAAAAAAGAATGCCGGGGAAGGATCACCGGGAATCGCATATTTCCCTAATGATAATTTTTCCTGACTAAATCCTTCCTGCAATAGATGACCTGGTCAAGCAATTCTCCTTTTGCGTACATGCCTGCATGGGTCTGCAGGAAAGTATCCAGGACATCGTCCCATCCCGGCGGATAATTAAATTTGTCGATAGCTATCGCTGCAGGAGAATATTCCTCAAGACTTTTGGAGAGATTGTTGGGCCGGAAGCATGCCAGGGCCCGCGACCCGGCGGGCAGGATTGAGGTGAAACCCCTTGGCCTGCCCCACATTTCATCCCACGTCACAAAGGTTTGATCTTCACGAAGGCATGGATGTGTATTGAAAAAACCGACCACCCGCTCCGATCGGGGAATGAAGTCTAAAAAAGATTGCCGGACCTGAAATTCCTTCATGGCTGTGTTGGTAGCCAGTTCCTGCGCACACTGGCTGGTTTGGATACCCTTGAAATAAAGTGTTATGGCTATCAGTAACAGCGTGCCCGCCAAATTAAGAAACGGCTTTTTCAGCAGCATCGGAACATAGGGAATGAAAACCGCAAGGCAAAAAAGGCACGGCACCAGATACTGAACGAAGGGGAATGGGCCTGTCGCGCACGACATTATGACACCCAGCAGCACCGCAATTCCGACCCACAACCTGACCCCTCTGCTGTTCAGCTCGGCAGCCAGCCATCCTCCCACTCCGGCCGCCACCAGGATGGCGACCCACCAATTATGCACAAAATACGCAATAACTTCATGAGTCAATCCATTGCCCCTGAATGACGGCTCTGTCTCGGCGCAATGCACGGTAAATTTCAGCATAAGAAAGGAAGACCAGTATAAATCGTCCCACAGCATAACCGGTATGGCCAGCAAAATCAGTTGCCCTGCCGCCATTCCGGCAACGCCTCCCGCGATCGCGGAAATGAAGAGCGAACGCCGGGAGGAAACTGTCCGGTATGCATAGGCGAAATAAGCAATATTTGCCAACGTAAGAGGGTACAGGTACTTCGGCATGATGAGAATCGAAACAACGCTGAGACCTGCCGCCAGACCGGCGCGAAGGGAACCCGGTTCCCTGAACAGCAGCGTAAAGGCCAGAACGGCAAGAAGCGCCGCCCAGGCATCGGTCCGGAATTCAACCACGCGGGGCGCAACCTCGCCCGATGCGATAAGCAACAAAGGCAGGGCCCCCCATACCCAATGTGCCTTCAGGTGACGTGCATTAAGCGCAAGAGTAAAACCTATGCCGGCAAACAGAGCCAAATTAATAAAACGAAATACGATTATCGAATACATAGATTCAGGAAGCATATGGAATAATGGCAGCAAAAGGACATACCCAAGAACCGGGTAGTGGCACCAGAAATCGACATGTGGAATCCTGCCTGTTGAAATCAGCCATAAATAATGCGCATGCAGAAACTCATCCATGGTTAATTGCCAGGTCATGATTACCAACCCCAGTGCCGTCAGGCCCAGCGCGCAGCCAGCCACGCCGAGAATCGGAATAATTCGAACGAAACAGGATTTTTGCCCCTTTACCATGGAAAGTAAAATATTTCATGGTTCAAGGTCAGGCAGAATGGACGGGAGTGTGGTGGAGTCCCTTTCAGGCTGTCTGATTCCAAGCTTTAACACGATCGATTAAATGGCAAGGGAATGAACAGTACCGGTTAGGGGAATTTAATGTTTTCCAGACTTTTTTCATTTGCACGGCCTTTTTTTATATCAGAAAAAGATTGCAAATCCGAATCAATACTGATTATATTACTATAGTCTGTATATCAAAACCGATTATTGCAAAAAACCAAATAATTCATTCAGTTTGAGAGAAGGAAACCTTATGATGAAGCGAAGAGCATTAATCTGCGGTTTGGCATTTGCCGGGCTGCTGGCGGTAAGCTCCCAGGCCCAGACGGACTCCAATCCGAGCCCCAATTTTAAAGTTTTTCTCTGCTTCGGGCAGTCGAACATGAGCGGAGGGAACAACGATGCCCCTGATTCCATTTCAAGGGTGACGCACCCCAACATACGAGTGCTCGCATTCCAGAACTGCACCGCCTCAGATACAACCCCGGCCAGGACTTATAACGAATGGTATCAGGCCTGTGAGCCGATGCATTGCGGCGATGGCATGAATAACATGGGGCCGTCGTACGCGTTCGGTACGGCGATAGCCGATTCATTTCCCAACGACACCATCGGCCTTGTTCCCTGTGGACTCTGGGCATGCGATATAGAAAAGTTCATGAAGAATCATACCGTACCGACAGCCTGCGGTCCTACTCTCGCCAATGGACCATCCACCTCTGCCAATGCCTACAGCTGGATGCTGGCCAAGTGCCAGCTTGCCCAGCGCCGCGGCATTTTCACGGGAATTATCCTGCACCAGGGTGAATCCAACTCCGGGTCCGGGGAGGCGAACTGGCCCTTCAAGGTCGATACCATTTATAAAGAGTTAAAGGCAGACCTGGGGCTCACCCAGGACGTTCCGCTCGTTGCCGGGGAACTGCTACAGGTCGCGGGTGGTGGCCAGACTCCTTGCTGCGCCAGCATGAACGTCTATATCGATTCGATACCCCACATTCTTCCTTTAGGCTATGTCGCATCTTCGGCGGGCCTGAAACCGGGCGGCAGCGAGCCGCAGTATCATTTCGACGATTCGAGTTACCATGTACTCGGTCAGCGCTATGCCACCCAGATGATGCTGGGCCTGGCGAAGGTTGTTTCGACTGTAAAGCCATCGTCCCGCCAGATCGTCTCGGTCGCATCGGTCATTTCCCAGCGGGATAATGCGAGAATCTATACACTTGACGGCAAATTCATTGCCACCGGTACCGGGATGCTCAATTCGAAATCGCTCAGGGCCGGTCTCTATGTGGTTGTAAATAAGGCTACCGGGGTAGCCGCTAAAATGATGGTCCTTTCGAATACCGTGCAGTAATTTGGCACCATAAAAGGTTACGGTGCATTGCATTTAAGGCCCCGATCTCCTTGAAGCAGAGGAGATCGGGGCCTTTTTTATTTTTGCTTTGATGGCTGAGCGGGGATCCAAAAGCAGAAGAAACTTCAAATGCTTTTGGCAGGTCCGGCCGCTTTGGACCAGGGTAAGAAACGCGGCATTGCGCGGCTCAGATCAGGGGGAACCGCCTGGCCAAAACCGTCTATTTTAAAGTCGAATTTTGTTCAAAAGCCCATAGGAATTTATTTTGCTTAATTCATGCCGATTACCCCGATCCTATCTCACGGAGGAAGAATGATCCGGTCAAAAAGGGTAATACCCCTTCTGATGATTCTTGTGCTATTTGGAGGCTGCGCCAGGCAGAATCCTCTTCATATCCTGAAATCGGGAACGCATACGTGGAATAAATGGAGGGAAAAGAATCCAAAACTCCGGCCCGATCTTTCCGGAGCCGACCTCAGAGGAGCCCGGCTGGCCGGAGCTAATCTCCGGGGCGCACTTCTTAAGGGGGCCGACCTCAGGGATGCCGACCTTGATAGCGCAACCCTCGTGCTGGCCGACTTGCGGCGAGCCGATCTTCGCGGCAGCACTCTTTCCGGAGCTACCTTTCGCGCAGCGGACTTGCGATGGGCGGACTTTGACAGCGCAAATTTATCGGGTGTCATTTTCCGAAAGGCCAAAATCTGGGGGATACGACTTCTGGGTGCCGACCTCCGGCGAGCCGATCTTGAGGACGGCGAATTTCAGGAAACTTACCTGGCCGGGGCAAACATGGACAGCGCCGATCTGGTTGGATCCGACCTTCGAAACGCACACCTTTCAAGTACCGGGGGAGCCAGATTCCGGGGTGCCCGCCTGCAGGGTGTCCTGTTTGACGGCAATAACCTGCTCTGGCGCCGACTTCAGGGGAGCCGATCTTGGCAACGAAGACACCGGAGTCACCCATGGAGACGCAATTGACGGAGCCCGGTTCTGGAAAACCACCGTAATGAACGCCGATTTTACGGGCGCACGCATGGTCAAAACCGATCTTCGGGAGGCGGATCTCATGAATGCCAATTTTGACAGTGCGGATATGCACCGCGCCGTTCTGCAAAGGGCTAACCTCGGCCATAATGGCCTTTCAGGAACCCGCCTCGACAGCATCGACCTTACCGGAGCTTCCCTGGATAAAGCATTTTATGATTATGCCAAAAAGCAGCGTAACGATCTCCGGCACACAACCATTGCAGAAGCAGGGGAGAATAAAAAGTAGTTCTCTCGGCGGTTGAGATCGGCTTCACCGATGGGTATCGCCCGGCAAGGCGGAAAACCGTTTCGCGGTATCCGGGATATACGGGTAATAGCCATAGTGAGGGTGATTCTGATTGCCCTCAAGCTCCACCTTTGTGGGCATTTTCGGCAATATAACGTCTTTTCTATGGTTATTCTTAAGGAAGCATCCTCCCACAAGCATTACCGAAATCAGGGCGATCAGAAATGGCTTTTTCATCGGCAGCCTCTTTTTCGCAAAATGAATCCGAACTTCCATTTTAAAAAAAGCAATATTCGTACCATTATCGGTGATTAAGCATGAATTTATGCGGATAAAAAGTCAAATACTAATGGCTTGAGGAGATTGGCGCGCGAAATCCCGAAGCGCGCCGTGAGCGGGAGAGGTTGGGAAATACCAACCCGGTCCGGATGCAGGGCGGGCTCAACGGGTAAGGACAATTTTCCGGTCGAGCAGCACGGCTTCGCCGCTTTTAACCCTGAGAAGATAGGCACCTGTCAATAACCAGCGCGGCAGGGGGATCTCCGATGCCTGCGCATAATTTTCCCTGAATACCATGCGACCATTGACATCAAAGAGTGCCACATCGATGCCGGCCTGCCGGCCATTTACTATATGAAGGGTATTATTCAGCAGAAATGCCTTCGGTTGACCGGCTGCATCGACAGGCGCTAAAAGCGCCGCGGTAACCGCAAGACTCTCGGGCGGCATATAGTCGTCGGTTCCCCTGCCTTCCCCGGCCGTGAGAAGCATGCCGTAAGCGGGGTATCGCCAGGAGGTACCGGCACTGCTGCAGGAAAAAAAGTACTGCCGGCTGGTCGTATCCTTTTTGAGCGTCAGCGCCCAGGTCCCTCCGGTCTGCGTACCCATGACCAGGGCCATCGGAAAGTTCACACCGGCAACCGTCGCCGTAAGGTCAGCCGGAGGATTTAACGAGTCGTAATAATTGACATAAAAGGTAATGGAGTCGGCGGAAAAGAAAAAATGAGATCCGGAAACCAGCGGATCGGAAAAATCCGGAGTTCCGCCGCCGAAATCCTGGACCGAGAAGTAGTTCCACTCCTCCGGCCCCCAGGCATAGCCGCACCCCATCTCCAGGTAGGTCGCCCGCATGATATTCTGGCGATGACCGTCGCTTCCGGAGAGGTCCGCAGGTACCGGCGTGGTGGTGGGGTCGACCTCAAGGATCCACTGCGTTAACGTTGCAAGGGCCGTCGAATACCCGGTCGCAATGTTTTCGCCTATGGTACCGCTTTTATTCAGGTAGTAGGATTGGATTCGCGTTGCCCAGCCGGTTCCGTTGCAGGAGTTGTGTTGCAACCCGCAATTGTTCGCCATATCAATTGCCTGGGCGCGGGACGACTGGTTGAGCGCAAGGTTCCAGTAGAGCGGTTTAACGGGAGGATAATTCTGCGGCAACAGGATAGGGTAATTGCCGACATAGAGATTGCGGTACTGGGCCGGGGCCATGCGGCAGGCGTCGGTCAGCACCAGGAGCTGCCGCTCGTACCAGGAGGGAAAGCTGTCGACCCTGTCGCCATTACCCCGTTCCAGGCAAAAAACGGCGGACGACAGAGCGAGCAGGATAATTAAAGAATTTTTCAGACGACTCCCCCGGGTTGATTTTAAAATGCGGCATTCGGTTTTTGACGCCTCTTTATAAAGATACCGGGTTATGGGGGAAAAATCGACTTTTAGAGGATTAAAGACATCTTTTTGTCAATATATTCTATGCAGGCATGAATTGTAAGGGACTGCTATTACACATATTAGATCCGAGAAACAATATTCAAAGTATCCCGGCGTTCGAATCCGGTAAAATGGTATATATTATTATGATCATAGCTTGAATTGGCGTTTAATTAAAATTCAGGCGGCGCCGGTCCATAGAAATTCGATACTATTTCATCAAGGGGAAAGTATGATGCTGGATCTAAGCAGTTTCCGCAAGGCCATTAATTCCCTGGAAAATGCCCTTGCCGTTTGCAGCAGTGATTCAACAAAGACTCTCGCCTTTGAAACGCAGGTAGTTATTAAAGCAGGGGTCATTCAAAACTTTGAGTTTACTTACGAATTATCGCATAAGATGCTGAAGCGTTATCTGGAAATGTCTGCAGCCAATCCTGTAGAGCTTAATGATATGTCGTTTCCAGACTTAATTCGTACAGGCAGCGAAAAAGGATTGCTCTTGAACGGATGGGATGTGTGGAGAGAATACCGGACCGCGCGTGGAACCACAAGCCATACGTACGATGAAGAAAAGGCTACTGAGGTGCTCACCTTTATTCCCGGCTTTCTTGACGAAGCACGTTTTTTATTGGCCGAACTGGAGAAACGCGCCTTTGAAAACAATTGATATCGAGCCAGAGAACCTTGCTATAGTTACAAACATTCTTCTCCGGCATGTTCCGAACCGGACGGTTCGCGCGTTTGGTTCCAGGGTAACGGGCACCGCGCGGAGGTTCTCGGACCTCGACCTTGTTATCATGGGGGATATTCCACTGTCGCTGAGGGTGGTTTCGGCTTTAAAAGACGATTTTACGGAGTCCGATTTGCCCTTCAAGGTTGATATAGTGGACTGGGCAACGACGAAAGAGCCATTCAGGGAGATTATTGAAAAGAACTATGTGGTCGTGCAGGATGGTTGATGCCTTGTCGCCAATGGACTCGCAACTGCGGGTGTAATTTTATCGGTTATCGATATTCAAACTGCTTTTGTATTCACAAGTTCTGCGCGTACGAATCCAATATTTTAGATACAAAGGTCTGATATTTAATTCCTTTTTTAACCGCAAACCGTTTATACCGTTCAACCGTGCTTTTTTTGAGCTTCATAGTAACGGGAACCGTCTCTTCCTTTTTCAAACCTGCGGCAATACTTTCCGGCGAGGGCAGAAAGTCTTGCACGGCCACGGAATTTTCAAGCTCGTAAGCAATATCAGCAGGAGCTTTAGTGTAACTTTTGGAGGTGCTCATAGATTTTTTTCCCTTCTCGCCAGTATCCGGCGCCGATAATACGAATAGTGCTTCCCCTAACAGTAAAGCGAACCGTCAGAATAATATGTATTTATGTAAATATAGCAATAAATATAAAGATAGCTTTTTGGAAATATAAAGAAATGATTCCGTTTCAAGAATCATTCCGGTCCCGCCAGGGAAACCTGGATCGTAGATCCAGGCCACCCTTAGCGAGATTATGTCGGGAGAAAGTGATCTATTTAACTTTCCAACCGCCTAACCCTTTATTTGAAGTACTCCACGCCCGACTCGAACAGCAGCTGATCCTTAACCCCCGGAACATTCTTCAGCACGTTTTCTCCCCGCCGCTCCGAGTGGGCCATTTTTCCGAGCACCCTGCCGTCCGGACTCGTAATGCCCTCGATTGCCGCATGGGAGCCGTTCGGGTTGCCATCCATGGTGTCGGCGTACCGACCTTCGGCATCGACGTAGCGGGTTGCGACCTGGCCATTAGCAAAGAGGTTGCGGATGCAGGCTTCCGGCGCAACAAACCGGCCTTCGCCGTGTGAGATTGGGATAGAATGGACATCGCCGACATCTCCCAGCAAGAACCAGGGAGACTTGACCGATACTATTTTCGTATGCGCCATGCGCGAAATGTGGCGTCCGATGGTGTTGAAGGTGAGGGTCGGGCTCTCCGGCAGCGGGGTGCGGATTTCTCCCCAGGGCACGAGCCCGAGCTTGATTATTGCCTGGAAGCCGTTGCAGATTCCGAGCGCGAGCCCGTCGCGCTTGTCGAGCAGCGCCGCGACCGCCTCCTTGAGTCGCGGATTGCAGAAGAAGGCGGCGATGAACTTGCCGGATCCGTCGGGCTCGTCGCCTGCGCTGAATCCGCCGGGAATCATGAGGATTTGCGAATTTGCCAGAAGTTTAGCGGCCTCATCGATCGAGGCGCCGATGTCCGACGCGGTCCTGTTCCGTATGACCAGTGTCGTGGCCTTCGCACCGGCCCTTTCGAAGGCGCGCGCCGAATCGTATTCGCAGTTGGTGCCCGGAAACACGGTGATGAGCACTCGCGGCGCGGCTATCCTGGCGGCAGGACGTTTCCTGCCGCGTTCGCTGCAGTGCGAACCGTCGAAGGCAAGCGGCACGGTCGCCGTTGCCGGGGGAAAAACCGCGGCGAGAGGTTTCTCCCGAATGTCTGGACCTAAAAGACGGGGCTTTAGCCCCCGAGGGAAAATCCAAAGAGCGGCGACGAGACGCTCTTACCTCGATCTTGCCACGGCGGTGCGGGCCAGCTTCACGCCGCCGCCGAAGCTCTCGAATCGCTCGGCTTCACATCGCAGCCGCTGGCCTCCATCGCCAAAAGGGAAGAGATCATCTACCTCTACGGCAACGAAATACAGCAGGAGAAACTGAACGAAGGCTACACAA
>CAWDOZ010000018.1:0-7648 GCA_963803935.1 uncultured Fibrobacterota bacterium
CAGGGAAGCTTCGGTCGGGTCGAGTGTCTATATTGTAAGAATGAAAGCGGCCAATTTCGACAAGAGGCTTAAATTGCTCAAAGTTCAATAATCGGCCCTTGTGGAGTAATGAAGTAATTCATGAGCCGGGGAGTCGCGATGACTCTCCGGCTTTTTTTATGTGCGCCCGGCGGAGCGCTTTTGCAGAGCGGTTGGTTTGCGGGGCGGGGTGATTTAAGGTTCTCAAATCGTGATCTTAAGAGGCACTCCCACAAAAAATTGATTTTTAGTGTTCATGTGTGCTTGACGATGCCTCTTTTCAGAAATTATTTAGGGACAATCAAAAAGCAACCCTTATGGCGGAACCGGCGCCTCTAAATGGGACCGAAAATAACAAACCTATGGATTTTAATATTATCCGGTGGGCTGGGAGGCAGTATATTACTGAAAAGATGTCTTTAAGACAGAAGTCAGTCTGTCGGCGCTGTTCACTGCGGATTTTTTACCTTGCACGATTATGAATATTTTTGCTCAAATAATCCAAAATAATATTGATATTGTCTATTTCGTTTATGGCATGGCATTTATAGTAATGGGGCTTGCTGTATATTTTCAAACTAATAAAGCAAGCGAATTGAGAATCGCCGGAATCATATGGCTTGTATCGATTTTCGGCATAGTCCATGGAATCATGGAATGGGTGAATATGTGGTCAATCATAAAAGACGTGAATGTAAATATACTGAATTTAACGACACTTGTTTTATCGTTTATCTTTTTGTTTGAATTCGGCAGACGTTTGCTTCTAATTTCAATTCAAAATCATCCCCTAAGCCGATTTTTTAAAAAATATGTTTTTAATCGATTGCTGCTTCCGACTTTATGCGCGGCGGTTTTAATTGCAGGCTTCGTATCGACGGACAGTACAAAAACCGGTATTATTATGGCCAGGTATTTACTCGGCTTTCCCGCCTGCCTGCTTACCGGTATTGCCTTGCTCTTATATTATAAGCGTGATGCCGTACTATTGCTGAAATCACGAATCTATTTTAAGGTCGCAGGAATAACTTTTATTTTCTATGGAATCCTCGCAGGTCTGGTTGTTAATGCCGCACCTTTTTTTCCATCCAATATAATTAACGAGAATACCTTTAATGCAACGTTTCAATTGCCGGTTCAGCTTTTTCGAGCGATTTGTGCCGCGGTAATTACCTTTGCACTTAGCATGATTCTGAATATATTCAATGCCGAACGGGTCATTGAAAAACAATTGATATTAGGTAATGCGAGAAAAGCAAACAAGGAATTACATAGACTGAACCGTGAACTTCAGGAAAAACAGGCGATGCTGGAAGATTCCAATGTTAAACTACGCAGAATCCTTATGGAGCGCACAGCGTTGGAACACGCTCTTCGAGATTCCGAGTATTTTTTTAAAGAATCACAACGTGCGGCATTTATCGGGTCATACCGGGTCGATTTCGTATCGGGTTTCTGGAACTCTTCTGATGTACTGGACTCGATTTTCGGGATAGATAAGGATTACGAAAAAAGTATTCAAGGGTGGTTTGATATAATTCATCCCGACGACAGAAATGCAATGAACAAATACCTGCAGGAAATATTAATGTCGCAGCATAAAATATTTGACAAGGAATATCAAATAATCCGCATAGCGGATAAACAGCCGCGCTGGATACATGGCTTAGGTGAACTCGCTGCAGACAAAAATGGAAATATTGTTTCAATGATTGGTACTATCCAGGATATCACCGAGCGCAAGGCTACGGAAGATGCCCTTGCCCGGCATATACGGGCCTTGACCGCCGCCAATGATAATTTGAAGGCATTTTCTCATGCCATGGCTCACGACTTGCGTAACCCGATAACGGTGATTAAGGGTTTCAGCGATACCATAAATCGATTGTACTCCAGGGATATGGATAAAAAAGCAGGCGAGCTTCTTACCCGCATCTCTGGAAGCGCTCTCAAAATGAATGAAATAATCGATGGCCTTTTATTGCTGTATAATATATCCAGAGAAAGCATGATACTGGAGGACATCGATATAAATGCCGTTGCCAATACCATTATCAATGAACTTCGCGAATCTCAGCCGGATAGAACCGTGACCTTTATTACGAGAGGGAGCATCAAGGTACATGGTCAATCAAAACTTATTACCATCATGCTTTCAAACCTGATAAGAAATGCATGGAAATTTACCTCAAAAACCGATAGCCCGTGTATAGAACTCTTTGAATGTTCCGATAAATCTATTTGTCTGAAGGACAATGGCGTGGGATTTGACATGGCAAGGGCGGATGAAATATTCATCCCCTTCAAGCGGCTTCATGATGAATTGGATTTCGAGGGCAGCGGGCTGGGATTGGCAATTGTTCATCAAGTAATAGACCGGCATAATGGGAAAATATGGGCACGGGGAGAGCCCGGCAAAGGGGCGGAAATATATTTTACCTTAGGGTAATTAAACAGCGGGCGTTTAAACTTGATATAAGAGTATGCGTAATGGCGTATTACATAGTGCGATGTTTTAATTGTAATCATCAATGATAGGTATGGTGATCATACTATATAAAAGCCGGTGCAGGAAAGAATTTAGCCCTGCCTACTTCGAAATCATCATCATGACATTTTTCTCGAGCCCGGCCGTCTTGAAATGAATTAAATAACATCCCGAGGTGAGTATTTGATCATGCAGGCTCATGGTATAGCTTCCGGCAGCCTGCGTCCTATTTACCGACAGCACTGTCCGACCCAGCAGGTTGGTGAACATTATTTCTATCCGGCCCGATGACGGTAATGAATAGGCGAGGGCATCGCTGGTCACATTGAAAACCGTTTTCGCCACTCTTTGATTACTATTCGGCTGCACTGCCGTCGCCATGGTCCCGAAACTCCAGACGGCCGACCAGGTGCTGCTGCCGCCGGAATTCACGGCGCTTACCTGCCAATAGTAAAAGGAGCTGTATGCCAGGCCGCCTGCCGGGACCAGTGTGGCCTCTATGCCCGACTGGGCAAACACGGTAGTACTGAAATTGGCAGAAGTTGAAATCTCGACCGTGTACGATGATGCGGTGGTCACGGCGCTCCAGGCAAGGTTGACATTAAGCTGGGCAGTTGCAATGCCGTTCTTCGGCGACACGGGTGCCGGCGCGGCCGGCTTCACGAAGGCCGTTGTAAAGCTCCAGACGTTCGACCAGGCGCTCGTACCGGCGCTGTTGGTTGCGTCGGCTCGCCAGTAGCAGGTTGTTGCATTCGCAAGGCCGGCCGGCGCGGCGAAGGTTGACGATAGATTAGAAGCCTCGAATATCGTGCTGCCGAACTGCACATCGGTGGATACCTGAACCCCGTAGGACGTCGCCAATGCCGCCGCGCTCCAGTCGAGCGTTGGAGTCAGCGGTATCCCGGAGGCTCCATTGGGCGGCAGGGAAAGCATCGGGGTTCCGAGGGCCAGGGCATTGAGGCTCGTCAGCGAATCGAACGGCTGCTGGTTCTCGTAGCAGAGCTTGATCCAGTTGCTTGACCTGGCGACATTTTCGATGCGGGCCTCAGCCACGGACCCGCCGAATTTCAGGCCCGCATGACCGCCGCCATGCTTCCCGATAACCGTTCTCTTACCGTTGTTCCCTCCGGTCCAGTCAAGGGCGTTCGAAGCAGGCGCACTTCTCAGGGAATCCCCGTCCAGATAAACGTTGGTAAAGCCGCCCGGCGGATTGATCACCACTGCGGCATACCGCCATCCCTGATGCAGCATTGCCTGGCCGGCGGAATTGGGAAGCCCGTTCAGGGAGGTGCCGCTCAGGGATTTGGAGGGCCATCCATAGTTATTCCACTGGGATCCGGTGCCGAACCATCCGGTACAGAGAGAATCGGTGCCGGTACCGCTTGCTCCCGCATCATTCATGCTCGCATAATCACCCATTGACATAATGCACGCCAGATGACCGTTAGCCGACGTATTGGCCTGGTCGATACTGTCGACCCGCACCCATGCCGACAGCGTAACCTGAGCCGGTTCTCCCAGCAATCCGGCGATGGTGATTGAATCGCCTGCTATATAGGAAGCCGATGAGCCGTAACAATGCAGGGCGACCGCCCGACCGAACACGCCGTCCGTATCGGTTACGGAGTTGCTGCAGGTCCCGTTATTTCCCTGTCCGGTAGCGTCATGCATCGTGGTTCCGGTACTCCGTGAATCGAGGTGTAAAACCATGGCGAAGCCATTTGCAGGCGCAAATACCCCAGACGGATTCGAGGTGGTTGAGGCCGAACTTTTTCCCCACCACATCAGGATCGATTGATTCGCATTGTTTCCCTGCACCGAGTCGGTTTTGACCCAGACCGCTGCCCTCATTGTTACCGGATCGTAGCTGCCGATTTCGTAGGGTAACTGTCCCGTATCCCCGGCGCGGGAAAAGCGCAGGTCGCCGCCGTCGCTCCTCGCCATTGCAAATACTGCCGCCGCATTACTTGATGTCAATCTCAGAAGTACCGGAAAATTTATCTGTGAGGTTGCAACATTTGCTCCCGAGAATGAAGTATTGAGCGTGACGGGGGTCGAGAACATCCAGGTAGTCAGGGTGTCCGCCGCAAATGCCGATTGCAGCATCGCGCAGATAAGGGTTGCAATGGCGCCATACCGTACACCCGCAAGGCTTACCGCGTGAAGGTTTGGACGGTATTGAGGCAACTGCTTCAATGTATGCATATCGAGCCTTTCTTTTCCTTTCGTTCCGCTATTCCGACGGCAGTTTTGCCGTATATCCCGCCTCTTACTGATATTACGATTACTTCTCCGGTTTGCGGCCTAAAAAAGGTGGTGAAAGGCATGGATTATTGAGAAATCCCTGCTGCTGCCACGAATAGGGTTTCAGCGCCTCCTGAGCCCGCACTTTTAAATATGCAAAAATGATATTTTATCCAGTACCGACCTTAAACCGCTGCCTCGCGGAGGAATATAAAATTGAAGTGTCTCAAAATTTGTGCGCTGCATGGCTGCCGTTCGAAAGGGTCATTGTGGTGCCTGGACGATACTCTCAAGGCCCGGACCGGGGGCTCGCGGGAGATGGCACCTGCCATGCATCGCGAGGATAGCAGGGGGGAATGATGAAGGATATCGATGCCGATGCCGTCGAACAGAGAGGCGATTCCGCTGCCGGAAAATCGGAAGAATGGCGGAACGACTATAATAAAATGGTCGGCGAAAAGGCCAAAAGGCGCCTTGCAACGATGATTACCATTAATAATAAATTGATGGAAAAGGCGACACAGGAACTGAAAAGCACCCTGCATGAAATCGGGAACGGCACGGGCAGACCGCCTTCCAGGCGGCGTGAAGATGATCTCCCCGAAACGCCCCTGCATCGAGAAGGGCAGCAAATCGATACGCATCATGCAGGGATGCCAGGCGGTGAAAAGCCTCCGGAAGTAATGCATGGCGCCGGCGGAGCCGCCGATCCTGCCGGTGATGATCCGGAACCGGCGCCGTCCGGCGGGGGGGGCGACAAGTCGCGAATGGCCTTTGATGATTATGTCAATTCAATTCCGACCTGTACCCTCGGCAAAGATGTCAAGCGGATGGTTAACATTACGGAGAAGGCCCTTCAAGAGCCGGAAAAATTGAAATGGCATTACAGCAGCACCGGGATAACACCCAAATTTCCGGGAGTGTCCGGCGCTCCAGGCGGCAGGCGGGAAAAGGCCGGGGAAAACGCTCAAAGGGGGACTCTATCCGAAATGCTTGAGGCCGGGCAGGAGGTGCTGCCCGCAGGCATGTGGGATGAGGCGCAAAAATCGTTCTACGTCCATCGAAGCTTGACCGATAACGACTTCATCGTCTGGGTGCATTCTTTTGATCTATCGGCAAAGGCCCGGGTCATCCGGGGATTGGCTCGAAAGGATCACCGGATGCAGAAACCAACCCATGAGGAAAAATCAGAGGTGAAATTCTCACTCCTTGACTACGGCGTTTCCCAATCCTGGGTGGACACCCGTTACCGGAAAGCGGATTACCTCAGGACCAAACTATTCGGCGGAAGAATCCCGGACCATGTGGCCGAAAAACGGCTGGCGATGGCGCTCAACGGATTGCTCAAAAACGCCAGGGGGTTCATTGAACAGAAGAAAATTGCCCGGTTATAACGTACCGTAATAAAACCAATTGAGGAGGGGCGATGGCGATCAAGGGCGAGTGGATTGACTATGACGGCGGGAAGGGGTATTTTGCCATCCCGGAAAAGGCCGCCGAACCGGTCCCTGCGATTATCGTGATACAGGAATTATTCGGCGTCAACGACCATATCGAAGACATCACCCGGCGTTTCGCCGCCGCGGGATATGCGGCACTGGCCCCGGACCTCTTCGCGATCGACGGGGCGCGGCCAGCGGCTCTCTCCAATGAGCGGATCGAAAAGTCGGTGCAGTTCATGCGGAAGCTTCCTCCGGCTGCGTGGGGAAATCCGGCACTTCGTGGCGAGGCAGTTGCGAATCTCCCGGAACCCGACAAAACGGAGATCGGCGAAACATTCGGGAAGCTTTATGGCGGCGGTCCCGATCGCAAGGGATATACCCCCCTCTCAGGGCTGCCGTTCGCCATCTCAGGACCGTCCGGCAGGAGACCAGGGAGCAGAAGGTTGCCTGCGTGGGCTTCTGCATGGGCGGCGGGCTTTCGGCTTTACTTGCCTGTGAGGAGCCGGAAATATCCGGTGCCGCGGTATTCTACGGAACCGCACCTTCGGCGGATAAAATCCCCTCCATCCGCTGTCCGGTTATCGGTTTCTACGGCAGCAATGACCAGCGGGTCAATGCCGGGATTCCCGCATTCGAGGAGGCCATGAAGGCAGCGGGCAAGTCGTACGAGCGTTTTGTCTATGAAGGGGCTAACCACTCTTTTTTCAACGATGGCGGCCATGCGTACAATGTCAGGGCGGTTCGGGACTCCTTCGTGCGGCTCTTGACGTTCTTTCAAAAAAACCTGTCGGATTAGGCGGGGCGGTGGCGCAGCTTCAGGAGTGCCTGGTCATGGCCAAGCCTGCCGGTCCCCGGTGCAACCTGCGCTGCGAATACTGCTACTACGCTGACAAGGCGAGCCTTTTTCCCTCCGGCCCGATGCTCATGGCCGAGCCGCTACTGGAACGGTACATCGCAGGGCGGCTCGAAGCATCCCGCGGCCCGGTTACCCATTTCGAATGGCACGGCGGCGAGCCGACGCTCGCGGGCATCGATTTTTTCCGCAGCGTCGTGCGGCTGCAGCGCAAATACCGGCCCGCGGGCCGCACCGTCTCCAACGGCCTCCAGACCAACGGCCTCTTGATCGATGGCGCCTGGGCCGGCTTCCTTGCCGATGAGCAATTTACGGTGGGCCTGAGCCTCGACGGGCCTGCGGAGTTCCACGATTGCTTCAGGAAAACTGCGGATGGAAAACCCACCCATGCACCGGTAGTGAGTGCCTTCAAACTTTTAAAGGAGCACGGGGTATTCTGCACCGTACTCTGCGTTCTCCATTCGGTAAATGCGGCCGAACCCGACCGGGTGTACGATTATTTCCGGGAGCTTGGCGTAACCTTTTGCCAGTTCCTGCCGCTTGTCTCCGCCGGTCCGGCTTCGGCCCACCCTGCGGCGATCGGGCGTTTCCTGTGCCGCATCT
>CAWDOZ010000019.1:0-14003 GCA_963803935.1 uncultured Fibrobacterota bacterium
ATTAAATATAGTTGATGGACTTGGCATAAGCTATATTTAATGCATGGAAAAAAATGATGGTAGAAAGCTTGATGATGCCACAAGGACTTTTCTTAAGACACGGGCAAAAGAGCTGCGAAAAAACGGCAAACTGTTTCAAGAAATTGCTGACCTTCTGGGTGTTCATGCGAACACGGTAAGACGGTGGCTTAATCCCAAAAAGGGCGTTTTCATCGGTTCTTTTAAGAAGCGAGGGCGAAAGACTGGCGAGCAGAGAACTCTTTCGGAAGAACAAGAGAAAGAGATTCGTGAATTGATCAGGGATAAAACGCCGGAACAACTTAAACTGCCCTTCATGCTGTGGACAAGAAAGTCCGTGCGGGATTTGATTAGTTGTCGTTTGAGCATTACGATGCCAATACGTACTGTGGGAGAATATCTGGAGCGCTGGGGCTATACGCCGCAACGTCCTTTGAAGCGAGCATATGAACAGCGTCCTGCTGAGGTTAAAGCCTGGCTGGAACAGAAATATCCTTCTATACACGAACGTGCAGTCAAGGAAAAAGCCGAAATTCACTGGGGTGATGAAACCGGGATCAATAATGAAGCTCAACAGGGCAGAAGCTATTCTCCTAGAGGAAAAACGCCTGTTCTTCGAGTAAGCGCAAAACGATTTTCGGCGAGTATGATTTCGTCGATAACTAACATGGGAAAAGTCAGGTTTATGATTTATAAGGGAGGTATGAACGTGGAAATATTCAAACGATTTCTCGAACGATTGATTAAAGATACCTCCCGGAAGATATTCCTGATCGTAGATAATTTGCGTGTTCATCATAGCTATGCATTAGATGAATGGTTGGAATTGAACCGAGACCGTCTTGAATTATTCTTCCTTCCGTCATATTCGCCAGAAAGAAACCCGGATGAATACTTGAATAATGATTTAAAAATAGGTTTATCAAATCGCCCTATATCAAGAACAAACAGTGAAATGATTGGTAATGTTGTTTCACATATGAGATCATTGCAAAAATTACCAGCGCTTGTTTCAAGCTTTTTCAGACATCCGGCAGTAGCATATGCGGCTTAACTATATTTAATTGCCGGAGTAATAATAAAGGTATAAAGATTACTATCATCAATAAAATGAAAAGAAAAATAAGAAAATACAATATTTATAATGCAAAAGGAACATTGCATTGGTTAAGTTTAGTAAGGTACAGGCACGCCAGATGTATCTTGGTAAAATTAATACCGAAAGTATATATTATTATTGGTTTTATATTATACGCATTTGCAATATCAAAAAGTCCAATTCACGATACGGCTGGGTTTGAAAAAGAGTTATCTTTTTCTAAAATAGCAAAGGAAGGTAAAATAACAGTTTTTGTAATAGGAGCATCCTCCTGTTTCCCGTGTTTAGGATTAAAAAGAGCAATACAAAATGATTTTACGACTAAAGATTTAGATTCAAATTTGGTTGAAGTTTATGATATTATTTGTGACTACGATTCTATACCCCCAAAAGATATTCATTATAACATAAGTAATAATTATATAAGATCCTGGATCGATCCAAAATATTTAGCGATATTTCCAGTAATTATAATTGTATCGCCTAATCAATCGGTTTATGATATAATTAAGAATGATTCAGTGCAGGAATCTGATAGCATTAATATTGAAAATAGAAAATTGATTAGAGAGGTCAATTACATTAAAAACATCTTTTTGTCATTAAAAAGCGATAGCATTGCTCAAAGCCTCGAAAAAAAATCAAAAACCTATTCGACAAAAAATGATTCTATAGAAAAAATGTCAGCTTTAAGTGAAATTAATATTCAAAGTATTGTTAATAATGGTCAAGTGAATTCATCTGGGATCAAAGCTTCTCCTTTAGTTCCTCAGAGTATCGGGATTAATGGAGGTGCGAACATAATCGCACCCTTGGAAACTGTTAAGGCTAAAAGTCAAGCAACCCATAGCGCTTCTTCTATGGTGCCTTTTACCACTGAAAATAAAAGAAATATGATTAGAATTCCAGGGGGCACATTTCAAATGGGCAGTAATGACACGGAGAAGGATTGGAATGCCTACCCTTTTCATGTGGTGACAGTTGACACATTTTATATGGATTCTACATCAATTACCCAAGGTGAATATCATTCGCTCATGGGCATAAATCCAGCTTGCTTTAAAGGAAATAAAATGAGGCCGGTTGAAATGGTGTCTTGGTTTGATGCTGTTCTTTATTGTAATGCACGCAGTAAAGGAGAGGGATATGATACCGTGTATGAATATACAGGGAGAAAAGATAGTGATGGTTCTTGCATTAAACTTGATAATATAGCCATTAAATATGCCAAAAAAGGATACCGTCTTCCTACTGATGCAGAGCGGGAATACGCTTGTCGAGGCGGTAAAGAGAGTTCGTATTACTGGGGAGAAGAGTGTAACTTAGCTGAATTGGACAAATATGCCTATTATAATATGAATAGTGGTGATTCTTCTCATCCTGTCGGTCAAAAACTACCGAACGCCTATCATTTGTACGACATGTGTGGAAATGTGGACGAGTGGTGCAATGATTGGTTTATGCATTACGAAGATAAAGATCAGAAAAATCCAATTGGTCCTGCGACAGGAGAATACCGTGTATTCCGCGGTGGTACTTATTTTAATGGCATCCTATTTTTACGGTCGGCAAATAGAGCGTATATGCTTCCTAAGGATAGAAGTAAATTTATAGGTTTCCGATGCGTAAGGAGCTATTCGCAGCGATAGAGTATGCGAGGCAGATTGTGGTAAATTCATGATCAGGAATAATTTCGTGGGCTTGATAGTAGTAAGAACCGGTAGTGCGGGTGCATCGAAAACCATTCTGAAATAATTATAAATATCCTGCCATGAAAAGCGGCCGGCGGATGCCTCGGGTTTCGAGAGAATGCGAAAGAATCAGCCCCGGGCTGCCGGGCACTCCTTTAAACTGCTCACGACCCTTGTTTTTTCCGCCTATTTCAACGATTACTTCGCTTCCGTCGCTTGCTATAATATAGTCGGGCGTTTTGGTCCCTCGTGTGGATTTGAGGTAATTTACCGGTATTCCGGTCATACGCATCATCTCGATGAAAAAATCCTCCCGCAGCCCTCCGATCGCAGTGTCGTAATGAGAATACAACAGCCGGTAGGGGAGGCACATGAGGATTTTAGGCTCCTTGAGGACATTGGTGCCCCGGGGATAGACGACGTTGAGGATAAATGCTTTTTCCAGGAGTTTCACGTACGCCTCTGCCTTGTATCTGGTAATGCCGATGTTCCGCGACAATGAGGTAAAATTGATGCCGTCGACCTCGGACCTGCCGATAAATTCGATGCACTTTTTTATAAGCGGCAGCTCGTCGGTCATGATCGGCATGACCGATGGAATATCCGACGCCAGGACCTTTTGAACGATATTTTCAAGAAGGGGAAACACATCGGGTTCTTCCAGGGCAAACGGCATAAGGCCCCCATGAAGATACTTATCGAAGAGGTCGGATTGCCGGAGGTGCATTGAGGTCCATTTCCCGGCGATGATGTCGGCGATTGAAAGACGTGGAATGTCGATATCGGCAGAGAACCTGATAAATTCACGAAAAGAGAAAGGGAAAAGATAAACGAGCCGGACGCGACGGGAAAGGTCGACCGTCGACTCAAACAGGGACAAAGAAACCGAACTGGTAAAAATCACCCTGAGTTTTAAAAAATCGAATATTTTTTTCAGCGCCTCCTGGTACATCCGGTGCGCGTGAATCTCATCGAGCAGGAGCACTTCCATCCCGAGTTTTTCTTTTAAATTCCCTGCCACCGAGAACAAATCCTCATCCGGCCCGATGGTATCGACCGAGAGATAAAAGGAATTATCAATCTCAATGGCCAGCTGTTTAAGTAAAACTGTCTTGCCTGCGCCTCTCGGCCCGACTATGCCGATTGCGTGCCTGCCTTTTTCCTGGAGCAAGCTCGTATACAGTTCCCGGCGGTTGGGATATCGGGCACCATCGGCGCGGGCCAGGCGATCCAATTCCATGAGCTGGCTGTAATTAATCATCGGTCCTCTCCCGGAATATGAAGCATGCAATGAAAGCTCTTATCTTTCCGATCGGATTAAAAAATACCATTAAACCGACATTTTGGCAAATCATTGGCTAAAATGATAGTCATTATGGAAAAGCATTAGCTAAAATGATAGTCATTTTGGTAAAGGATTGGCTAAAATGATAGTCCTGTCAGCCTGAAGGCCCTTTTTCCTACCGCAGAAGAAAATTCAAATTCTTCTGGATGCCTGAGCCGGAATCCAAAATATTTAAAACATTCAAATCTTTTTGGATGGCTGAGCCGGAATCCAAAAGCAGAAAACAATTCAAATTCTTTTGGATGGCTGAGCCGGAATCCAAAAGCAGAAAACAATTCAAATTCTTTTGGATGGCTGAGCCGGGTCACCCGCACGAGGTAGGAGTGCTTCATAATAGGCACCCTGCGGCGGGGACCCACAGGCCTCTGCGCAAAAGATCAAAATACAGAATCAGCAATTTTTCTTGCTGCTTTTGCCTGAACATGTTTTTTCTACTCTGAAAGAGGGCGTTGCGGGAGGGGAAAGGCGTTTGCCTTCAGGCAAACATCGCCTTCCCCTTCCGCAGGAAGGGGTGTGCCTGAAGACGCGTGCCTTTCGCGGCTTCAGGCCAGGGGGAACCATTTTTAAATGGTTCCCCCACCAGAGGCCTTTAAATTTCTTCCCCAACCATTGGCATTTTCATCGGATCCCCCATTATCCGCCGGCATCCCTTCATTTCCACCGCGAAATACTATTTTTATCGCTTATCGACCGAGGAACCCTTAAGTCAGCACCACTGCCGAACCCATGCACATTCCCGATAAAGAATACACTTTTACCCTGCGCGTACACGCCCGGAAATTCTGGAAGGTCTACGTTCCTGCGGCCATCGGCGTTTCCGTGGTCGCGGCAATCCTGGCCCTTTGCTTCGTCGATATTATCCTCATGCCGGGGATTGTGGGGATAGGGAGGGGGACGGTCAAGGTACCGGCGGTCTGCGGGTTGTCGCTCGAAGAGGGACGGGAAAAATTTTTCAATGTCGGGCTCCTGACCGAGATCAAGTCGCGGGAATACAGCGACCGGGTTCCGGACAGCGTCATTATCAGTCAAATACCGGAAGAGGGAGCAAAGGTAAAGAAGGGGCGCCGTATTCTCGTCGTGGTCAGTAAGGGCGGGGAAACGGCAACTGTTCCGAATGTGCAATCAATGACCGACCGGCAGGCCAAAACCGAGCTGCGCAAAGCAGGATTCACTCCCGGCGACGTCAGGAGGGAATTCAACGACAAGGTCGGGGCAGATAAGGTCATCGCTGCCGACCCCGCCTGCGGCACCAGGGTGTCGCGGGAGATACCGGTCAACCTGATAGTTTCCAGGGGCTCCCGGGCGACAAGCGCGGAGATGCCGAATATTGTGGGCGAACCTCTCGCCGAGGCACAGAGGAAAATTGAGGAGAGCGGCCTGCAGGTGGGAACAATCAGCTATAAGAGCGATCCCTCGCTGGCGCCGGGCATCGTTGTTTCCCAGTCAATATCGCCGGGCGAGAGAATTCCTCTCGATTCGCCCGTCCCGATTACCGTTTCGAAATCGGAATAATGGAGCGATCATGCATCGCCGGAATTTCCGGCTGGGCAGTGGTCGCATCAAACACGCAGGGCGAGGCAGTTGCATGAACTTCCATTTTCGGAAAATCCGGTTGTTGCTCTGCGGCCTGGCTCTCCTTACCGGGCTCTGCACCCCTCCCGTATTGACCGGCGGAAGAAACCCGAACATGACAACCGCCGCGCGGATCGCGAAAGAAGAAGCCGAGCAGTATTACGTACTGGCGCTCAATTGCGATTTCCGAAAAATGGACAATGAGGCGCTCCGGTATTATAAAAAGGCGTACGATCTCGATCCCGGTTCGCGATTCCTGCGGGGGATTGTGGCCGGGAAATATTACAAGGCGAGCCGGCCGGACCTTGCGCTGGCCGTATTGAAGGGAAAAAAGGGGAACTCCGACCTCTCGCCCGATGAAATGCGTCTTGCCGCCGCAATTTACCTCGATTTCGGGGATACGGCTTCCACCCTGAAGGCCCTTGAAGGCATCCCGAAAAAGGAGGTACCCGATTATTACAATCTGGGCGCCATCTATGAGTCGCAGGGAAAGCTGAACAAAGCCCTTGGTAACTTCATTGAAGTTTACGACAAGGGAGAGTCGCCGCTCGGGATGGGGCTTAAGATTATTCAGATGCAGATGGCGCTCGGCGAATTCGGCAGTGCCGATAGTTTCATAACCAGTTTGCAATCCCGGTATGGGGACAGGCCCGAGTTCTATAATCTGCATGGCCTCAATGCGCTGGAAAGCCGCGATACCGCCAGGGCACTCGCCTTTTTCAACAAGGCCTCGGCCGTTGATTCGTCATTCGAGGAGAGCAAGCGCAACGCTGCGCAGATCTACCTGCAGCAGAATGATTACCACGATGCCGCGGCCGCCTATGAATACCTGTGTCGCATCGCAACCCGCAATAAGGATGCATACACCCGGGGACTCGCCATTGTCTACTTTTACGGCAAAGAGTACGATAAAGCCGTCCCGCTCCTGATTTCACTGCTGGGAAAATATATCGATGATCCTGAAATTCATTTTTTTCTGGGGTGCACCTATGCTGCCCTGGACAAGCCGGATGAGGCGCATATTGAATTTGAAAAAACATTGGCACTCAAGCAGGATTATTTCGAGGCCTGGGAGCATCTCTACTTTTTAGCCGTTCAGGATAGAGATCCTGATGCCGCCCTGAATGTTGCACGCCGGTTTTCGAGAAGGTTTCCCGGCTACAGCGGCGGCTGGCGGCTTCTCGGGTCGTGCCTGAGCCAGCGCAAGGAGTATACCGCCGCCCAGAGCGCCTTCTCCCGGGCGATTGGCCTTGACAGCAGCGATGCATCGTCGTGGTTCGATCTCGGGAGCTGCTTCGAACGGAACAATGACATCCTTCATGCCGCCGCTGCGTTCCGGAGGGTTCTCAAGCTGCAGCCCGGCGATCCTGCAGCTTCCAATTATCTCGGCTATATGTGGGCTGATCGGGGTATGAAGCTCGACAGTGCAAAAATCCTTCTTGAATCCGCGCTTTCCAGGGATCCGGGAAACGGCGCCTACCTTGACTCCTATGGATGGATACTTTTCAAATTGGGGGACTCGGAGAAGGCGTTTGCCTATATCGGCAAGGCACTGGAGCGGATCCACAACGATCCGGAGGTATTCGAGCATCTGGGAGACATCCTGGCGGTGCGGGGGGATATAAAAGGTGCCCGGAAGGCATATGAAAAATGCCTTGAATACAATCCCGATGACTCTGACCTGATCAGGCAGAAGATCCTGCAGATGGATGCAATGAGTCATGGCAGGGAATCCCCGTAACCGGATGGACACCCTCTCGGGATGCATCCGGAGGTGGGGCCTTGCGGCGCTCCTGCTCTTCGGCTGCACGCCACCGCCGGCCCCCCGGATGGATGAAGCGAGGGCTTCGGTTCATCAACTGTTTACAGTCCCTCAGTCCGAGCGAACGCGGGCCTGGGGAGAGGCGTCGGTTTCCGCTGACGGAGAAACCTATGAATGCAGCATAGAGGTCCGGGCTGTGGCCGATTCTTTCGCCGCGGACTTCTACGGGCCGCTCGGAATCCGATTCGGGACGATCCGCGCCTCAACTTCATCCGGCCGCGGTTCTCTCCGTTTTCGCGATGATACGGATCAATTCGATCTTTCGCAACCGGTTTCAATTCCTCCGTTCGGTTCGAACGAGTCTTTGACCTACGGAGAACTTCTGCAGGTGCTTTTGGGCCGCGTTCCCTCGGAGTATGAGGATCTTGCAGATAAACCGGCCGATTCCATAATAAGCAATCATGGTGCAATAACGTTATTGTGGAAAACGGATTCTATGAAATTTCATGTCATCGTGGAAAATCACCCCGTTGCAATTGCCGGGGTGGATGCTCTTTTCACCGATTACGGTACCGGCGGCGCACGGCTCGGCATGAGTTCCTTCAAGGACGGGCGGGCGCGGAAAATCGAAATCCGGCAGGGCGACGGGAACTATTTTTCGATAACCTATTCCAGAGTGAAGCGATACTGACGGAAACCTGATGAAGGCAATGAAAAATCTCACAAGCCCTGTCCTGCTGCTGGCGGTTCTTTCCTTGTTCCCGGGATTGCCGTTCGCACAATCACCGACGGCGGGCACTTCTCCTTTTGAATTTCTGGAACTCCGATACGATGCCCGTTCAATTGCTCTCGGCGGCGCAAGCGCAGCGCTTCCGGACGATGCCTATGGAATCTTTTCCAACCCCGCAACGCTGGCCTATGCAACCTCGTCGCAGGCGATAGTCGGCTATCGTTCCTTCGGCGGAGTTTATGGAATTCCGCTTGCCTATATTCTTCCGGAAAATGAAAAAGGCGTTTTCGGCATCGGCGTCTGCGGGCTGACCAGCGGTAACATTCAGGCGACGGGTATAGATAATACCGGTGCAGGCGTTTCCCTTGGCGGGAATGCCTATATGAATGATTACAGCCTGTCTCTCGCCTGGGCAAGGAAAATCGGCGATTTCCTGAGCGCCGGAGTCAGCGCCAAGGCGATTTACGAACTCTTCAATGAGGACGGCAATAATGTCCCGACAGTCGACGGCACCGATAACGGATCGACCTTCGGCATTGCCCTGGATGCAGGGTGCCAGGCGAGGTTCCTGAACTCCCGGCTCATCTATGGATTTGCGCTGCGCAACCTTGGCGGCGTCATCGGCGGTTACGACAAGGGACTCCCGCTGCCGCTCGAATTTGCCGCAGGAATCTCCTATGTTCCTGCTTCGGTTCCGGAGCTCAGGGTAATGATCGATGCAGACAAGGAGCGGGACAATGAATTGACTTTCGAGCCGGGCGGCGAGTGGGAAATCATCAAAAACCAGCTCTTCGCACGGGCCGGCTACAGCTTCGCCTGGGGCGATCTCCAGGCTCTCACCGACTATATCAGCGGCAATCCGGAGAGCGGCTATACGCGAAACTCAATGACGGGATTCTGCTGCGGTGCGGGGCTGAAATCCGCGATTGCAGGGCGAAAAGTTTCCTTCGACGCTGCGGTGGAATTCCTGACCATTGCGGCAGCGCCCAACCTGAGCCTCAGCATGCTCGTGGAGATGTGATCGGAGCGATCATCAGACCGGTTCGGTCAGGTGAACCATCAATCCGGGTGCTAAATATCCTGGACCAGCTTTTTAAGCCCTGCTTTTTCAAACGAAACAAGAACACTGCTCGGGGTACCGCTGTCCTTACTTACTACCAGGCCGGATTCCTTGAATTTCTTATGAAATAGCCGTTCGCCGATAACAAAATGGTTGTGGGGGGAGTAATCCCGGGCTTCATCTTTTCCATCCGGTTTTGGCTGTTCAAGCAGATCGTTGCCGGAAAAACATGCGGTTTTAAAGCATTTTGTGCAGTAATATTCAAAAGTAGCATTTTTATCGATAGTTCTGCCGTTGCCGGCAATGCTGCGTTCAAGCTGGTTCGGGGTTATCTTCCCGCAAAACCGACAAAAGACTTCCAGTGTTTCTGCGGGTATAAAAGGCGCTGACATCGTAACTCCTCGTGAAATAGTAAGAGACGTTTATTCTGAATCCGAATCTAACAAATGGCGGCGGAAAAATCAATACTTACTTACCTCCGGCTAATTTTTTTGCACCTTTCAAATGTTCAATAAATGATTTTTCCTGCGGGCATCCGGATAGCCCGACCTTGTTGTAACCCCGCCCTGAAGTGGGAATCTTTGCTACGGACGCCATTTTTATAAGGCTTTGAAGAGGTTATGTCATGAAAATTGTCTTTATGGGCTCTGCAGAGTTCGGATTTCCTGCGCTGAAGCTGCTTTTCGAGAACCATTCCGTCGTGGGTATTGTAACCACTCCTCCGCGACCGAAGGGCAGAGGAAGGGCGATTGGGCTCTCTCCGGTGGCTGAATTTGCACAGGCCCTCAACTTCGGCCCGATTTATGCTCCCGAAGATCTGCATGATCCGCAGTTTCATCGCGATCTTGCCGCCTGCAACGCAGACCTGTTCGTTGCGGTGGCTTTCCGGATACTTCCCCGCTCCCTTTTCTCGCTTCCGCCTCTTGGCACTATCAATATCCATGCATCCCTCCTGCCGAAGTACCGTGGTCCTGCGCCGATTCAGCGTGCTATTGAAGCAGGTGAGACCGAAACCGGGGTAACGGTATTCCGTATCGATGAGGGTATCGATACCGGGATGATCCTGGTTCAGAAGAGGACCCCCATCGGGCCTGCTGAGACCTCCCCGCAGCTCTACGAAAGGCTGGGAGTCCTTGGCGCCGAGGCGCTTATGGAGGTGCTCGGCCACCTCGATGCGAGCACAGCCGTACCGATGGGCCAGGACCATTCGGCATCAAGCCGGGCGCCGAAATTGTCCCGGGAGGAGGCGGCGATTAACTGGTACCTCCCCTCGAAGGTTATTTTTAATAAAATCAGGGCCTTTAAACCTTTTCCCGGGACCTATACCCTGTTTGGGGGCGAACGTCTCGGCATAGAGGCGGCGGAACTGCCGCCTGCATCGCCCCCGACCGGGCAGGGTACGGTGAAACCGGGGACAATTGTTGCCGTGCGCGAAACTTATTTCGATGTCCAGTGCCTGGACGGGAGTCTGCGCATTTTTGAGGTGAAGCCTGCCGGCCGCAGGTGTATGAACGTTCATGATTTTCTACTGGGAACCCGTATGAGGGAAGGAATGATTCTATAGTGGATGCCCGTCAATTGGTAGTACAGATTCTCAGGACCTTCGACGGTCGGAGCGGAAGCCTTGATCAGATCGTCGATGCCGCTCTCAAATCGACGCACCTGGACCGTCGCGATAAACGGTTTGTTTTCGAAAATGTGTACGGTATTCTCCGCTGGCGGATCCGGCTCGATTACCTTATCGATCGCCTGCTTTCGAACGACCGCCTGCGTGAGAACGTATCCCTCAGACGGGTCCTGCAGCTTGGGCTCTACCAGCTTCTGTTTCTCGATCGCGTGCCCCACCATGCCGCCGTATTCGAATCGGTACAACTCGCCAAGAATCTGCCCGAGACCCGGGACATCGCCGGGGTCGTCAATGCCGTGCTGCGGCGTGTGACAACCGACCGTCTCGCCGGCCAGCCCGGCGAAATAAAGGATCCGGCCGAAAAACTCTCTATCGAATACTCGCACCCCCGGTGGATGATCGAGCGCTGGCTTACCAACCTCGGGCTCGGCAATACGAGAAAGCTTTTAGCATTCAACAATGAAAGACCGGAAATTTACCTCCGCCGGAAAATTCACGGACTGTCGAAACAGCAGTTCGAGGCAGAGACGCGCGAACTGTGCGATCCTTCGACCGGTTATTTGAACCTGTATTACCGGTTGAAAAGTCGCGTTTCTCCGGACATGGTCGATGCTATCGGGCATGGCTACTGCAATGTGCAGGCCCCGTCGTCCGGGTGGGTCGTTGCGCTGGCCGAGGCGAAAAAAAGGGGAGAAGATACTCGACTGCTGTGCCTCACCGGGCGGCAAAGCTGCGATACTGTCGGAACTTGCAGGCGAAACCGGGTCGATTTGCGCCTGCGACGACCGGTTGCCGAGAATCAGGCTCTGCCTCGATACGATCGGCAACCTGCAGCTTTCGAATATCCACACGCTGGTTGCCGACAGCCGCTTTCCGCCCTTTGCAGGGATTTTCGATAAGGTTCTGGTCGATGCGCCCTGCTCCTCCACCGGGGTGCTGCATCGTCACCCGGATGCACGGTTCATCCGGACGCAGGACGACATTCTTTCCCTGGCAAAGCTGCAGGCGGAGATCCTCGATGCCGCTACAACCCTGCTCGGCACCGGGGGAACCCTCATTTATTCCACCTGTTCCCTTGAGCCGGAGGAGAATGAGGTTCAGATTGCGCTCTTTCTCAGAAAACATCCCGACTTCAGGCATGTGGGCTGCCCCGATTCCATTCCCCAGAACTTTGTTGACGCGAACGGATACCTCGCCATTACTCCGTACGCTCATGGCATGGACGGCATGTTCGCTGCCCGCCTGAAAAGGGTGGGCACCTGACAACCGGAACCCGATTTGACAGAGAATAACCTTGTCGTGTATTTTAATCCCCAGCCGCATCGAAGGCCGGTGGTGGAGGTCCCATGAAGGAATCGGCGGAACGAACCGTCAAGGTCGGCTTCAGCCGCGATCCAAAGAAAATATTCGACGAGGTCGAAGCCGTCACTGCCGATATGATCCGACAGGGCTGGGCTATGCAGGACGCGGTAGTGGAAGAGGGACTTGGCAACATTCACCTTTTATTCGAAAGGGATGCCGGGGACTGCGGGCAATCGGGGCACGATGCCCTCAGGGATTCCGGGGAGGCATTTAATGAAGCATGAGATCAGGGATCTCGGCAAATTTAAGGTGATCCATATAATCGGCAACATCGACAGCTCCGAAGGTACCAAAATTCTCGACACCGAGATCGGTCGGCTGATTCGGGCCGGACACCTTCATTTCGTTTTCAACCTGCGCAAAACCACCTTCCTCGACAGCGGCGGAATCAGCCTCTTCATCCATTGCCTGTGCGATGTTCAGGAGCAGAAGGGATCAATGTATATCATTGCCGAGGAGAACCAGGTCCGCCGGGTGCTGGAGATTGTCGGGATAAACCGGCTGATAAAGACCTACTACTCGGAAAAAGAGTTTAATGATGAACAACTGGAAGGAAAGCCAGAGTAAGATTCGATGCCTTTGGTGGGGAAACCATTGTAAATGGTTTCCCCTGGTCGGAGCCGCGCAAAGCCGCGTCTCCGACGCACCCCTTCCTGCGGAAGTACGCGGCGATGCCTGCCTCGCTTACGCTCCGCAGGCGCTCGCGTACCTCCGCAACGCCTCCATTAGGTAGAAAACACTGGGAAAAGCACCAATTTGACGGTTGATTTTGTAGGGGCGACCCGCGGTCGCCCTTTGGCCTGACATAAAATCAAAATCTTTCTTCATCCTTCCCCATGTCGCCGTCCAAATTCATAGCCCAATTCAAAGCCCGCATGGAAAAGGCCGAAAAGAATATGATGCGAACTGGGCACTCCGCTTTCCCCGGACCCCGACAACCGGGGCGCGGCGGGATTGAGCACGGCAAAGGGAACGGTCTGGACAAGCAAGCCGGTCAGGGAAAACGGGCCGAATTCAAACGTCTCGCGGCTATCCAGCGACAACGCATGGATTATGCGAAGCTCCTGATCTCCATAGGATTCACCGGTCCAGGTATTCTGCGCCGAAAAACTGCCCCGGACTGAATAGCAGAGGTAGGAGAACCGATTTTCGCACTTCAATCGGCCGGACCGGCAGCTATGCCCGATACCCGCGGTGAGCGCCCGCATCCCCGCATCTCCCTCCACCGCATAGTTCCCGTAGGAAATTATTGCATACTGCACAGGATCCGCGGTAAACGACGGGCAGTCAAGCCACCGGTTACGGAAGCCCCCGAAAAGCCGCAGCGACCACGAAGGACTTTCGAACACTTGCTGGTCAAGGTCGATGCCTTCGCCCTGATCGCGGACGTTTAGACCTTCGACAAAGGTAGAATAGGAGCCATTCGAGCGCCGGTAGATCGATCCGCCGGAATATTCCGCTTTTTCCAGCGATAGCAGGACCGTGCTTGTCAGATTTTCCAAGAGATTGAAGGATGAATAAAGATCGCCGTCGCCGCCCGTTCCGCCGAAGGTCGCCCTGTCTTCGAGGGGATAGGAGTAATCCGTTGCATACACTCTCCAGTTAATGGATCCGCCCGCCGTTATCCCCGGAGCGACGGCAGTGCGGGCAATGGCACTATAATGCTGGATCGAAGTTACTATCCGGTAGTCGTTGCTGACAACATTCTCGAATGTATCGTTGCCGAATACGCCGACA
>CAWDOZ010000020.1:0-11170 GCA_963803935.1 uncultured Fibrobacterota bacterium
AATAACACGCCAATAATAGGTCGTTGCTACGATTAGGCCGCTTATCACCCATGATCCCGACGAAAGGTTTGGTTGATTTAAGACGAATGTGCTGAAAGCTGGCCCTGTCGAAACCTGCACATTATATGACATCGCTGTACCTGCATTCAGCCAGCTCAGAACGATTGCCGTATCCTGATTCGTCGCTCCATTTGCCGGTGCGACAAGCTTCAATGAAGTTGTAAAACTCCAGATATCCGACCATCCGGTCGTTCCTGTGTCTGTCGCGTTAACACGCCAATAATAAGTTGTTAACCAATTCAGGCCGACCAGTGGATACGAATTTTCCGGAGAAAGGGCTTGATTTAAAACGAATGTACTGAAATCCGACGCTGTCGAAACCTGTAATCCGTAGAAACCTACGGAATAGGGTACGTTTTGCCAACTCAAAGTAATTGTGATATCCTGATTCGTCGCTCCGTTTGCCGGCGAAGAAAGCCTATGGACGGATTGAGCACCGCCTCCAACAGTCGGGCCGTTACTGCAGCCTGCAATAAGCATGGCCGCAATAACAGCGCTATATAAAAATCCTCTTTCCATCAAAAACCTGATCATTTTTATTCCGTTCTATTTCACAACCTGAATTCTTTTAGTCTCTTCGATCCCCATACCTTCCAGCCGGACAAAATAGCATCCTGCCGAAATACTTCGGGTATCCCAGGAAACGGCATGGGTTCCTTCCGCAAGCAGCTGATCCATAAGCGTCGCCCTCAGGTGGCCGGAAAGATCGTAGATGCATAACCTTACATGGTCCGGGCCTGCGAGAGAAAAGGCTAGGCCGATAGATGAAGCGTCTCTGCCGGAAGAAAGGACTTTCAATCCTGATTTCAGGGATTGAATCCGGGTACTCTTTAATACGGCAACCTGCGACAGGGGAATACGCCAGAAGTTGCCGTTCGGCGCACCGGCCCCGGCATAGAGATAGGTACTGTCCAATCCAAACGCAGTAATGGTTGTGTCAGTAAGGCCGTTATTAAGCGGACGCCAGCTTTTTGCGCTGTCCCGGGAAAGGAAAACACCTTTGCTTTGAGTCCCGGCGAACAAGTAAGTGCCATATTGTTGCAAGACAAGAACGCTTGTGTCTGTCAAGCCTGTATCCGCCTTGGTCCAGGAATCACCGCTATCGGCGGAACGGTAAACCCCATATCCCAGGCTCGCGGAGTATACATAGGAGCCGTTGACGGCAATGCACGGGATAGTTATTCTGTGCAGGCCCTTATAGGTCCAGGATGTGCCGCTGTCGAAAGAATAGTAAGTTCCACAAGTATCTGGCGATGCGCCCGTCGCCCCGAGAGTCCCGTTCCATCCCATGCTTAAAAACAAATATTTTCTATTAAACGCTATAGCCATAACATTTTGGAAGCATATAATGGGGTAATCTGCTTCACCATGGCAGAGGCCGCACGATCCCAAGCCACAGATTTGAGGCAATCCGGAGTCGGAGGTAGTCCATGTTCTGCCGCTGTCAATAGATTTGCGAAAACAATTTAAATTTGAATCCAATAAATTCGGTCCGAATTGGAGATCAGACCTACTCGAACCTCCTGAACCGGCGTACCAGGTACTCCCTTTAGCCATATAACAATTTGCCCGGACAGTGTCGGCAATAGGCCAGGTTATTCCAGAGTCCCTCGAAATGCCTACACCGGCGACAAGAACAGATGCACCTTCGGCTAATATTGCGCCAGCTGAATCGTTAGATGCTGTAAACCAGCTCGCTCCCTGGTCCTTCGACCGATATAGCCCATTGCTGCTGCCGACAAAAATGCTATTCCCATCGACGGCAATTGCGTTGATTGTCGCATTGCCAAAATAGGGCATGTTGCATCGTTGCCACTGCGCCTGAGATAATGCAGGAACAAGGAGAAAGAGAAATAGCAATTCTTTTTTACCGGGCATGGCGGTCATCCTCTATTGGAATGCACAAGGGGATATGGTGGCAATATACGTTTTCAGCAACTATACGGTCAATTTGTTTTTTAGGCAATGCGATCAAAAATAATGCCGGTCGGGCGACCGGGGGTCGCCCTGCGAGGGCAGCCTTCATGGAGAGAGGTTTTTGCAAATTCAAAAGCACCTGGATCGGAGATCCAGGCCACACGGTTCTAAAAAAGTTACAAGATGCAAGTCACAAGTTACAAGAGAAAAACTGAAATCGAAATAGCCTTTCCCTGTGTTTTCTACCATAAAAGAGGGCGTTGCGGGAGGAAAGAAAGTTACAAGTATCAAGTATCAAGTATCAAGTTAAAAGCGAAAAACCGGAATTGAAATAGCCTTTCCCTGTGTTTTCTACCATAAAAGAGGGCGTTGCGGGAGGAAAGAAAGTTACAAGTATCAAGTTAAAAGCGAAAAACTGGAATTGAAATAGCCTTTCCCTGTGTTTTCTACCATAAAAGAGGGCGTTGCAGGAGGGGGTGTGTCGGAGACGCGGCTTTGCGCGGCTCCGACCAGGGGGAACCGCCTAAGCGGTTCCCCCACCAAATTTACTACTTATATTCCTTCCGCTACTTTTATTTCCGCCACCGTGTACTGCTTTTCATTGAATTCCGCCGCATCGCCCACTCTCTTGCCCAGAAGTCCGGCTGCCGCCCTTGCCATATACGAGAGAACGTTCTTTGCCGGATCGGAGTCCCAGGGCCCGAGGATCGTGACCAGCACCTCTTCCCCGCTGCCGACCGGAGAAAGCCGGACCGCGGTTCCGATGCAGACCACCGATGCATCGATGCGGGCGAAGTCGATGGGCCGGGCCAGCTGCAGCTCGTCGTGCAGCGTCTTGGCCCGCGAGGACAAAAGCTCCTGGCGCGCGCGCGCCGCATGGTATTCGAAATTCTCCCGCAGGTCGCCGTGCGCCCGCGCCCTGATGATCTCTTCGGTGTTATGGGGAATGTCAACGGTGGTGATCTTCGTGAACTCGGCCTGCCTTACGGAAAGCGCGGCGGCGGAAACGAAAAAGGTCGTGTCCTTTACCTCATGCGACTCGGGGTACCAGGCGCGCAGGTCCTTGAGCATCTTCTCCCGGCGGTAGTCTTCGAGCGAAGAGTCGCGGTCCAGGAGCACGATGAGCTGCTTCGCCTGGTCGGTATCGAGCCGGCGCGCGACCTGGTGAAATGCGCCGTCCTCGTCGAAGAGCTTGCGCAGGCTTGCATTCTGTTCCTTGATGACGTTGCCCTGCAGGAGCCGCAGGATGAGCTGCAGGAAGGGCATGGTTGCAAAGCGGGCGAGTTCCGGACGGGTAGTGAGTTCGCGGCAGAGCCAGATGAAGAAGTCCGGAGCAGTTGACGGACTCGACATGATTTCGCTTACGAGGTCGTTTGCGAATGCGGGGTCGAATTCGCGAAGGGCCTCATAGAGCAGCACGATCGACTGCGCATCGGCCTCGCTGCGGATGAGCTGCGAAAACAGGGCGTGCCAGTCTTCACGATGCTCCCGGACAAGAGCCAGCGCGCGTTTACGCATAGCGCGATCGGGCAGGCGGCGTACGAAGTCGAGCGCGTCGGGCAGCTGCACCAGTGCCGACAGGGCGGCTGCCCGTTCGGCGGTGCCGCCGGGATCGGGCAGCTTTTCAAGAGCGAGAAAGAGTTCGAGCGAAAGGGCGCCGTCGCCCTGCATCTCCCGCAGCGCGTCCTTGAGCAGTTCGCCCGCCATGGAGGCGGCGAGGCGCGTCGAACGTTTGGCGAACTTTCGGGCAAGGTCGAGCCGCTCTTGGACCGGCGCGGCCATGAACTGGCCGAGGAGCGCGGCATCGGCATCGTCGGCCGAATCGCTCCAGGTGCAGAGGTTGCTCTTGCTCACGGTAAGCCGCCGGTCTTTACGGGCAGCGGTCCACCAGGAGTTCCACTGCGCAGGGTCGACCACCTCGGCAAGCATTTCGCGGAGTTCGGAGAGGGGCAGCGGGCGGTTAATAGCGGTGAACAGCCGGCGCAGCAGTTCCGGCGCGTCGGATTTTGCAAGAGCCTTGAGTTCCTTCTGCCGGTCGATCGTTTCGATCAGGAAGTGGCCGGGCGGGAGCGGTTCAAGCATGCGCGCCGCCTCATCGGGCTTGAACGAGAGCCCGCCGATAAGTCCGAAATAGACCTTGATGGTGTCGAGCGTCAAGTTTATTTCCCGTACGCGACCGACTCCCCTGGTTGCAAGGCAGACCACGCGTCCCTCCTCGTACCGGAGCCAGTTCTCGAACCGCTTGAATGCCGCCTGCGGTTCTCCGGCATCGAGGATCCGGCAGTGGGTCACCAGCCGTTTGAAGTTGGGCGATTCGCCATACAGCCTGCGGACGTGCTCGAGGAGCATTTTGCGCGGCCCCGGAGCATCGGGCCAGATGACCAGGAGTGCCCGCAGCAGGGCGATCTCCCCGGTCTCCATTTTTCCCTTGCGATAGGCTTCTATCAGGAGGTCGATATAGGTCTGGGCGGCATCTTTTTTGTCGTTCCGGATGAAATGCCGGAATATCGGAATGAAAAACTGCAGATCGCCGGGATTCGTTTCGACGCGGGAGAGCATGAGCTCTTCAACGCCCCCTTCCGCGTTCTCCTCGAACAGCAATTTGACCTGCGGATCGAGCCGCGCTCCCAATGCCGCTTCCACCGCCGGGTCTGCGCTGAAGGCTATTCCCGTTTTCCACCTGTCCGCCATGCACTGCCTCCGATAGTTTCCGCCTGCAAAGAGTGCGCAGGCGTAAGTAAGGTATGATCCGGATAGCGCCCTATGCCGCCTCCGCGCCAAGCGCGCCGATTATCTCCCGGAGAATTTCCTCCTGGCGCTTGCCGTCGCAGCCGATGACCAGCTCGCCGTATTTCTCGTAAAGAAGCTTTCTCTCTGAAAACAGTTCGTCGAAACTCTGGCTCCCGGCCTTGGCAAGACCGCGGGACTCGAAGTTGTCGATCCGCTGCAGAAGCGTCGATTCCGCCACCTGCAGGAACACGATGCGGCCGTTTTTCTGTAAATGCCGCATCGCCCGTTCGCTGTAAACGGCGCTGCCTCCGGTCGCGATGACTGCCCCGGTCGCACTGACCGTCCCGGTCGCGATGACCGTCCCGGTCGGAGCAAGCGAAAGAATCGTGTCCTCCTCGTACCGGCGCAACTGAAGGTAGCCGAGGGTATCGACGATCTCCTGGAGCAGCATGCCGTAGCGCTGCTGGATAACCAGATCGGTATCGATGAAATCCTTTGACAGGCTCTTTGCCAGGAGCACGCCGATGGTGCTCTTGCCGGCTCCGGGCATTCCGATGAGGACTACGTTCTTCCTGCGGTTCAGCATCCCTCGGCAGTCCCTCAAATGCAAAAAAGTCGATTCCCCTGCGGCCGGACCGGCACCAATCGGATCCGGCAGGGCGTTAGAAATATACTTGCCACATTCGCAAGGCTGCCTTCCCATGTTTAAATTATGTATTTTAATCCCTGTTTTTCGCCCGAATCCCTCCCTATCCCGAAAGAGGACCCTATGGACTTCATTAATGCCGTGATTCTCGGCATCGTCGAAGGCATCACGGAATTCCTGCCCATTTCAAGTACCGGGCACCTGATCATCGTCAATCAGTTTGTCAATTTCACCGACGAGTCGTTCGCCAAAATGTTCGACATCGTCATCCAGCTGGGGGCGATTCTCGCCGTGGTGGTATTCTTCTGGAACCGCCTGTGGCCCTTTGGCGCGGGAAAGAGTGCGGAGGCACGGGCGACGACGATTCTCATGTGGAAAAAGGTGATTGTCGGCGTCATCCCGGCAGTCCTCATCGGTGCGAAGTTCGGTCATTTGATCGAAGAAAAACTTTTTAATCCCAGGGTTGTTGCCGGCGCGCTCATCATCGGGGGCATTATCATCATTGTGGTCGAAAGCCGGAAAAGAGTCTCCCGGTTCAACACGGTTCCGGGTCTCCCCTACGGCACCGCCCTGGCAATAGGTTTCTGCCAGTGCCTTGCCATGATCCCCGGCACCTCGCGGTCGGCGGCCACCATCATCGGGGCCATGCTCCTGGGCGCCTCACGCATCGTGGCGGCGGAATACTCATTCTTCCTCTCGGTTCCCACCATGGCGGCGGCTACCGTCTATTCGCTCTGGAAGCACCACTCTTCGCTGACGGCAAACCAGATCGAACTGACGGCGGTGGGGTTCATCGTCTCCTTTTTCGTCGCCTGGGCGGTCATCGCGGCATTCATGAATTTCATCAGGAAGAACGACTTCAGGCCCTTTGGCTACTATCGCCTCGCACTCGGCG
Organism: uncultured Fibrobacterota bacterium; assembly: GCA_963803935.1. Taxonomy (GTDB): domain Bacteria; phylum Fibrobacterota; class Chitinivibrionia; order Chitinivibrionales; family Chitinispirillaceae; genus BOG-1184. The sequence goes on from CAWDOZ010000020.1 coordinate 6,249, forward strand.
CGCTGGTCATCATACTGCTCGCGAAGCATGTCATTACCGGCGGAGCGATGTAGGATTTCCCTGCGGAACTGCACGTACGCGGTCAATCTATGCGACCAGATCGCCATGCGGAGCCAAACGACGGGTGATCGTCGGTTACCGCATGGCACAACGCCCGGCAGCATTGCTTACCGCGGCACCATCGCAAACGCATGACTCAGCATCACGCTTATGAGGAGAATACCCGCAAAAAATACGATGAGATTCGCAAATTTTGCCGATGCCACTTTCCCGGCCCGGAACAGGATATAGCCGACCACCAGGTTAAGCAGTGCCCACAGGACATTTACCGTGGGCGAGGACATGCCCCTGCCCGGAGGATTTGCAAAAGGCGTCGGGAAAGGCGCTCCGGAAACGCCGTGGACATAATGGGGAACGACGTTTGCCAGGAACATTCCCGCGAAGAAACAAGCCACTAAATGATACCATTTCATGAGCTTTTCCTCCTCCTTGATGGTGTAGGTTTATCTGGGCAGTAATGTTTTTTCTACCCCGAAAGAGAGCGTTGCGGGAGGGGGAGAGCGTTTGCCTTCAGGCAAACATCGCCTCCCCCTTCCGCAGGAAGGGGTGTGCCAAAGACCCCGCAGCCCGGCTTTGCGGGCGCGGAGGCTTTGGCCAGGGGGAACCGCCATAGCGGTTCCCCCACCAGAGGCTTTTATATTATCTCCCCGCCCCTTGACTTTTCATATACGCCGCCTTCATCTCATTCACATTACCCTGTATCTCCCGCGCCAGGGCGGTATCGCCGGAACGCAGCGCCAGTTCAAATGCCCTGCCCGCAGCCTGGATGCTCCCGGCCAGGTTGCCGCTCTGCAGGTATGCCTGACAGAGGTTATTGAGGAGGTCCAGGGAGGCAGGCGATGTCTGGAGCGCTTTCAGGTAGACCCGGGCTGCCAGGTCCGGCCGATTGACCCGCATGAGTGCACCACCGAGATTGTTATACGCTTGCGTATGCAGGGGGTTTATTTCCAGCGCCCTCCGGTACTGGGCGATCGCCTCGTCCGGCTTGCCGGATTTCAGCAGCGCATTCCCGAGGTTGAAGTGAACCAGTTCATCATCCTCGTTGAGCTCCAGCGCTTTCCGGTACCATGCGATTGATTCATCCGTCTTTCCCGCCTTCATCGATACCACGCCGAGGCCGTTCAGGGCATCGAAATCCCGGGGATTCAAATTGACCGCATCCTGGTACCGGGCAATGGCCTCATCGGTCCGGCCTAGTTGCGTCAGGGCATTGCCGAGGTTGGTGATGCTCTCCGCATTATCCGGATTGATGTCCAGCGATCTGTTGAACCAGCCCAGCGCCTCGTCGACCCGGCCGTTGTCAAGCATGATCGTGCCGAGATTGTTGCAGGCCATCCAGCATGCGGGGTTCTTTTCGAGTATCGTATGGTAGAGCGTCGGCGAATCTGCGTACATGCGGCACTGACGCCAGGTTAGCACCGCCAGCAGTACAAGAACTATCCCGCACGTTGCTGCAATGGATAATTTCAGGCTCTTTCCTGTTTTTGCCCAGACCGCAGCAACCAGGGCGGACACGAAAACGATGGGACCGAGGCTCGCGAGGTTTACCCAGTGGTCGGCCACGAATGAGTAGCGGAATGCCCACTGGCTGATAAACCCCACCACCGGAACGAGCATAAATACGAAGTAAAGGTATACCGCCAGAGGAGCGCGCGAGCGCCTTCGCCGCAGCCAGAGCGCTCCGCCGAGAGCGAGCGCGGCAAAGGGAAATGCATACTGCCACGCCTCCGCGGCGTTAACGTTCCAGCGGGGATAGATGAAGATCAGGGGGGATGGCCAGGCGACCTTGCCGAGGTAGAACAGAATTCCCCTGCCGATAATGAGGAACCGCTCGGGCAGGGAAAATTCGAACTCGAACCCATGCGTGCCGACATACTTCCGTTCCACCCACATGGTGACGGCGCTGAAGAACAACCCTGCAAGGAAAAACGGAATGAGGGGCAGGCAATCTTTCTTCCAGGAAAGCCGCCCCCTTTTCCACCAGACAATGACGAGCAGGATGGCCGGAAGCGGGACAACCGAGGTCTTGGACAACATGGCCAGGATGAACAGCGCGAGTGAGCCGGCCCGATACTTCCACTCCCGCTTCAGGTCGAACCGTAAATACAGCAGCAGGGAGCCTAGGAAAAAGACCATGGAAAGGGAATTTTTAAGTTCCGTTATCCATGCCACCGATTCGACCTCGACCGGATGGAGCGCAAACAGCGCTCCCGCCAGCCAGGCACCCGGAACCCGCAGCAATCGGAGGAGTTTGACCAGCATGAACGCTGCAAGAACATGCAGCAGGATGTTCATGAGGTGGTACCCGGGCGTCGAATCTCCCCAGAGACGGTACTCGACCCAGAAGAGGGTATGGGTTACCGGATAGTACTGCTCGGTGGCGCCGGGCTTTGTCCAGATATGGAGCAGTCCCTGCAGCGACTGAAGGGACGGTTTGGTAATATGCTGGTCATCGTCCCAGAGCGGCTTGCCGTTCCAGGCCGGCTGGTAGGCGGCAAAGGTAGCGATAAAGAGAAGTGCGCCCAGGACCATATTTCGGACCCGGGCATCGGGTAGCCATTTTTCCATGTTATTATCCTGACTCAAGATTTTCCCCTTATTCGTTCGTTGCTTATAGAAAATACATCGGATTGTTATTCTTTATGTTTTTTCTACCATAATAGAGGGCGTTGCGGGGGTGCGCGAGCGCCTGCTGAGCAAAGCGAGGCAGGCATCGCCGCGCATTCCCGCAGGAGGGGGTGTGCCTGAAGACGCGTGCCTTTCGCGGCTTCAGGCCAGGGGGAACCGCCGCAGGCGGTTCCCCCACCAAAGGCCTTAATATTCAGCTCCCCACCCGACCAGTAACCTATTTTATTTAAATGCCCAATCCTGCCATAAAATCGAAGATTATTCCTTCAGCACTCTCTATTCTGCTGATTATTTCCGCCGTTATACTCTATAACCTTCCCACTTTCCGCGCCGCGCGGATTTACGGGACCCTGGAGCGCGGGGGCGGCCCGGCTCTAGCCGGTGCCATCGTTGTCACCAATCCCTTTTCCGGTTGCATCTTCCCCCCCGAGATCGTTGCGCCGACCTTCCGATGGACCGATAGCTCATCGTGCGACCAATGGCTCGTCTCGATCAAACTGGGCGGCGGGAGGCGGGTCAACGAGTTCGTCCACCAAAAACAGTGGCGGCCCGGGCGCAGCCTGTGGGAGTCGATAAAGGTGCGCTCAACCGAGGCACCCGCCCGGGTAGAAATCATCGGGCTTAAGGGCGGAAAAATCGGTTCGGCCGCAGGACCCCTTGAATTTACCACCTCAAAGGACCCGGTCGGCAACCCGATCTTCTATCGCGAGGTGACGCTCCCCTTTGCCGACGCGGTCAAGGACCCCTCCCGCATCCGCTGGCGGTTCGGTTCCATCGACCGGGAGCAGCAGCCGCCCGTGGTTCTGGAGCATCTGCCGGTCTGCGGGAACTGCCACACCTTCTCGGCCGACGGGAGTGTTCTCGGCATGGACGTTGATTACGCCAATGACAAGGGCGCCTATGCGCTCACCGGGACGGCGAAGCATATGAATCTCGCGGTGAGCGACATCATTTCCTGGAGCGATTACAAACGCGAAGACAAGGTGCCGACCTTCGGCCTCCTGTCCCAGGTCTCGCCGGACGGGCGTTACGTCGTCAGCACGGTCAAGGATCTTTCGATTTTCGTGCCGCGTCCCGACCTCGCCTTTTCGCAGCTTTTCTTCCCGATCAAAGGCATCCTGCTGATTTACTCGCGCCAGAATAAAACCTTCCTGCCGCTGCCGGGCGCCGACGATTCCGAATACGTGCAGTCCAACGCCACCTGGACCCCGGACGGGAACTACCTGCTTTTCGCCCGCAGCAAGGTCTATCACCTTAAAATGGCGCACGATTTCACCAAGCTCCTGCTTTCGCCCGACGAGTGCAGCGAGTTTCTTTCGCATGAAAAGGAGTTCAAGTTCGATATCTACCGCATTCCCTTCAATGGCGGAAAGGGCGGCAAGGCGGAGCCGCTTCCCGGGGCCTCCGGTAACGGTTCGAGCAACTTCTTCGCGCGCGTATCGCCCGACGGTAAGTGGGTTGTCTTCTGCAAGGCGTCGAGCTTCATGCTGCTGCAGCCGGACAGCAAGCTGTGGATCATGCCTGCGCAGGGCGGGCAGCCGCGCCTCATGCAATGCAACACTCCCCTTCTTAACTCATGGCACTGCTGGTCGTCGAACTCCCGCTGGATCGTGTTTTCGTCCAAGGTCAACACACCCTACACCCAGCTCTTCCTCACGCATGTGGACGACGCGGGGAACGATGCGCCGCCGGTTTTACTCGAACAGTTTACGCAGCCCGACCGTGCAGCCAACATTCCGGAGTTCATGAACGGCGCTCCGGATGCAATTCAGAAAATCAACGAGCAGTTCGTCGACGACGTCTCGCTCTGGCGGGCCGGCCGGGCGTTCGAGGATGCGGGCGATTTCGTCCATGCCGGGGAAAAGTACCGGGCCTCGCTCTCCCTCAACCCGAAAAACGTCAAGGCGCTCCTCAGCCTGGGCAAGATTTTCGAAAACAACGGCCTTCTCGACTCGGCATTCGCCGAGTATTCGGCAGCGCTCGGCGTCGATTCCTCCACCCTTGCCCGGATCAATCTCGGCAATGCACTGCTTGCCATGCAAAAGTTCGACGGCGCCATCGATCAATACCGCTGCGCCCTGGGGCAGGCACCGAACGATCCTTATGCGCTATACAACATCGCGCTTGCGAATTACCGGAAGGGAGAGTACCGGGAAGCCTTGCGGTGGTTTACCGAGGGTGAGCGGACGGTTGCCGGGGATGCAGGGTTCTGCAGCGGCGCGGGCAACTCCTGC
>CAWDOZ010000021.1:0-12211 GCA_963803935.1 uncultured Fibrobacterota bacterium
ATAGTGCAGTCGATAACTGCAAAATTCACCTCACTTATTTATCTCCTCTCGACTTGTGGGAGAGAGCCGCTAAAGAACTGAGGATTGCGATTTAATATTTGAAAAGACAATTTGGCCAGTCAGTAACTGGCTGATTTATCACGAATCAATTTGGGCAGTCGCAACTGCCCAAATCCCAATTGGTGCTGTTTATTGGAGCAATAATGGTACTATTTGAAGCGGAAATGTTATATTGTTTTGGTAAGCGTCTGGGATGAGTCGCTAAGCGTCTCATAGAAGGGCTTTCAGCCCTGCACCCAGTCGCTTTTTTTTTGCCCGTGCGGAGATTCGAATGTACCTCTGCTATATTGACGAGTCAGGCATCCCTCAGATACCGGATACAATCTCATGAGAAAATCGGCAGTGAAATCAAAAGACATTTCAGCTCCCGGGGTTTACGAGGCTCTTGTCAATGACCTTTCCGGGCTTATCAAGCAAAGCCGGTATCAGGCGGCAAAACTTGTCAATCGCGAAGTGCTGCTCCTGTATTTTGCTTCCGGCAAATTGCTTCACCAACGAATTGCCGATGCGGAATGGGGTGATCAGGTTCTTGAATCCGTATCGAGTGGCATCCAGGGGACATTTGCCGGCATTCGAGGTTTTTCGACCAGGAACCTTAAGAACATGCGCCGGTTTTACCAAACCTACGCCGGTCTGGAGCCGCTCTTAAAAGGGCTGTCGGCAACTGCCCGGATTACCACTAAGAAATTTGGGCAGTCGATAACTGCCCAAATTGACAGGGTTAACAATATCCCCGCGGAGATGTTTCTGGGCATCGGGTTTACCCATCATGTGCTTATCATGCAGAAATGCGGCACTATGAAGGAACGCCGATTTTACATGCAGCAATGCATCCTCAATCAATGGTCTGTTTCAATTCTCGAACACCATATTGAATCATCTCTGTATCAAAGGAAAGGCAAACTTGCGAGCAATTTCGGCAAAACAATGCCGGTATCTCTGAAAAAGCATGCACTTGAAGCATTTAAAGATGAATACCTGCTTAATTTCATTTCTATAACCGAGGAAGACAGCGAGCGCGTTCTGGAATCGGAGCTGGTCGCGAACATCCGTGCATTTCTCATGTCGCTCGGCCGCGAATTCTGCTTTATGGGGAATCAATACCGGATGGTAGTGGATGGGGAGGAATTTTTCGTCGATCTTCTGTTCTACCATCGAAAGCTTCAGGCCTTGATCGCCATTGACTTGAAAGCGGGAAAATTCAAGCCTGAACAGGCAGGCAAAATGAATTTTTACCTTGAGGCACTCGATCAAACGGTAAAGCTACCCCACGAAAACCCTTCGATCGGTATTATTTTATGCAAAGAGAAAAAGAACACCATCGTGGAATTCGCCTTTAAACGCGTGGATCGACCGATGGGTGTTGCAACCTATGCCCTCCGGAAATCGCTGCCTCCCGACCTTGGGAAATTTCTTCCCGCGCCTGCCGATTTGAAAAAAGCGGCTGATAGAAAATAAAGAAGGGATTATAAAGAAGCATCATGCCGAAACTCAACATCTCCTCGACCCGTTCACTCCTCCAGGCATTCAAATTTCACGAACTATTCATCGAGGAACTTGGCTAGTCGCAGCCCGCCTCACGCGAAACCGTACCGGTACCGCTCCATGGGATCGATGCTGGACACCGGCAGATTGCCGAGCTCGGCGGCTTTGCGGTATTTGAAATAGCCGGTACTTCCGGCACCATCCCGGACGCCGATTTACGAAAAAAGATCTACGCGGAGATCAAAAAAGCATTTCATGAAAATCTCCTCATTTTTATTAACCGGGAGCGGACGGCCAGCTCTGGCTGTTCTGGGTCGCGCCGATAGCCGGTGCCCTGCTGGGAGCCCTGGTTTACCGGGTTATTGGACGGGAGAGGGAGTAGGGATTAATGATAATAAAATAAGGCCAAGATACTGCCCCTGGTCGGAGCCGCGCAAAGCCGCGTCTCCGACTCACCCCTTCCTGCGGAAGTACGCGGCTGTGTCTGCCTCGCTCACGCTCAGCAGACGCTCGCGTACTCCCGCAACGCTCACCTTAGGTAGACAAAACACCGGAAAAACGCATTAATGCGGCCTTTGTAGGGGCGACCCGCGGTCGCCCTGCGTTAGCCTTCAAAAAAATTATTGTCTGGACGGTGATTCCCATGATTTTTGTGATTGGAGTGATTTTTCCGGATCAAGGAAATCGGAAAAATCAGGGAAATCATGGTCCAACGCACCCATACTTCCCCGGGGCAAGCCATCAGGGGGCTCCCCTTGCTTTAATTCCCGATAAGTAATATATTACTAATATGCCCTATCGGCTTACCGTCACGCGGAAGATGGAAATCGAGGACTATTATGTTGGCAGTCGTTCAAAAGCCCCATATTGAATTATCCATCAACGGCGAAGGCGCAAAAGAGGCAATTGCCTGGCTGGCGCAAAAGTTTCGCGTGCAGGTTATTTCCGATAAAACGGCCGAAGCCGAAAGCACCGTCGATCTGGAATCCACGGCCTTTTACCGTGAAATGGAAGTCAATCGCACCGGCAACCTTCTTGAAGGCGCGCGCCTCAAGGCGGGCATGTCGCAAAAACAGCTCGCCGAAACCGCGGGAATTCGGCAAACCATGGTGAGCGAATATGAAACAGGGAAGCGGAGAATCACGGCAGCTATGGCTAAGCGGCTGGCCGCGGCGCTGAAGATAACGGCGGAACGGCTGCTATAAGGGAAGCTGCCGACAACCATTGTTCTTTTTCGGAGTTCCTTCGTAAGCCGCTCAAGGGTGGTGTTCGTTCGCATCCAGATCCAATTTTCCGGCAAGAAAGAAATGTTGGTGAGCGTATCCTGGAGCGATTGATTAATCTTCTCCGTTGCCATATTGAGTTTCATTGTTTTGAGACTTTCAACGAAAGCCCTCCTTTTTCATTATGTTGGGCAGATTCAAATGGCCAAAACAGGGGGTTTTCGTGATCAAAATGATCATTTACCCCTCAAAAAGTGTTAAAAAATAAAGGATAAAAAAGATTTAAGCCCGGGGTCTGATCAAAGGGCGACCGCGGGTCGCCCCGACAAAATCCATCAGTCCCTGGTCGGAGCCGCGCAAGGCCGCGTATCCGACTCACCCCGTTTTCCATGCCCCCTTCTTTATCTTTTAAAATCCGAGAAATCCTATAATCCGCGTAATCGAGGTTCAGACATCATTTTTATCTTCCTTATTTTCAACTTATTAGCTATTTTATATCCTTTAATAGCATTTTTCTATTGACTTTCATCTAAAATAGTGTTATATTTATCCTGGAATAGCAGGCATACTGAAGTGAGCATGGGGCCCGTCGTGAGTTTGTGCTGGCCGATGTGCGGCCTAACGTTAGTGAGTATTCGTGCTCAACAAACTGCAGCATGCCCGGAGAGGGTAGCGCCCTCTCAAAAGGTGTTTGCGTTCCGTCACACAGCGTCCGGCACGGGGCCCGTCGTGAGTTTGTGCATGCCGATGAGCGGCCTAACGTTAGTGAGTATTCGTGCGTGATCGTTGGTACAGCTTGTGTGGCAACAGGGGCAGAGGCGGCGCCGCTTCTGCTCCGGCAACCGCCTGTTCTTTGACATTTTTGGATGAGGGCGAAGTACTTTTGTTTTTATTCTTCGCCATTCGGGCCCTTTTAATTTTCCTATGTTTTTTCTACCATAGGGGAGCGTTGCGGGGGTGCGAGAGTGTCTGCTGAGCGCAAGCGAGGCAGACATCACCTCGCACCTCCGCTGGAAAGGGTGAGTCGGAGACGCGGCTTTGCGCGGCTCCGACCAGGGAAAACCAGGAACTGGTTTTCCCACCAGAAGCACCGAGCCTTGCGATAGCTATGTACAGAATTAAATAATTTTTCAAGGATTTTTCCATGTTTCAGTCATTTACTATCCTTTGCCAATCCAAAAAAATTCACCCAAGTGAAGTTGCCTTTTCATCTCCAAGTATTTGTATTTATATGAGTTATCGTTTAAAATGCATCTCCGTTCATGTTCAATTTATTTTCTTAAATCAATCATTATCAGCCCTGAATTCTTTACCGTTGGAGTTTTGACCCATCAAATTTACAAAAACGCCCGAATATTTCTTCTATCTCACTGGTTTTTCAGGGCCTTGGAGTTTTGACCCAACCCCTGCTCCACGGTGAGCCAAAACCCCGTCAAAATCGAGTTTATTGAAAAATAAATGTCAAGTGTTTTAATTGTTTGCAGGTGCGATAGATGAAGGGAGAAGGAATGGGGAAGGGAGAAAGAAGGCACAGAGGCAGAAAGGCATAAAAGGCGGGAGCCAGGGGAAAGATAATAATGCAATGAATCAGGTAGTGACCACAAATCTTTAGGGGCACGGCGTGCCGTGCCCTGGTGGGTCATGCAAATTCAAAAGCACCCGGGTCAAAGACCCGGGCCACACGATTCTTTTTTACAGGTTTGTCATGTGTTTTCTACTTTAGAAGATGGCGTTGCGGAAGGGGGAAGGCGTCTGCCGGCGGCAGACATCGCCTCCCACTTCCGCAGGAAGGGGTGTGCCAAAGACCCCGCAGCCCGGCTTTGCGGGCGCGGAGGCTTTGGCCAGGGGAAACCGCCTTTAGGCGGTTCCCCCACCAGAGGCACTCATCATCGAACTATATATATTTTAATATTCCGGAATCATTAAATAGACGATCCCACCACCTCCCTATAAATCAGCAGGACACCCATGGCAGCACAACCCCAGGTCCCGATTTACGATGAAAGCAAAATAAAAACCCTCTCCTCCCTCGAACACATCCGGCTCCGTACCGGGATGTACATCGGGAGGATGGGTGACGGTTCGAACCCGGATGACGGCATCTACATCCTCCTCAAGGAGGTGATCGATAACGCCGTCGACGAGTTCATCATGGGGTTCGGGAAGAAAGTCGATGTGGCCATCGAGGACGGCACCGCCTCGGTGCGGGATTACGGTCGCGGGATCCCCCTCGGCAAGGTCATCGAATGCGTTTCGACCATCAACACCGGGGCAAAATGCAACGACGAGGTCTTCCAGTTCAGCGTGGGGCTCAACGGGGTCGGCACCAAGGCGGTGAACGCCCTTTCGAGCATGTTCCGCGTAGTCTCCCACCGCGACGGCGAATTCTTCGAGGCTACCTTCGAGCGTGGCAAGCTGAAGTCGAAGAAAAAGGGTTCCTCGAAGGAGGCCGACGGCACCTACGTTGAATTTTACCCGGATTCTGAGATCTTCGGCGATTTCAAGTTCAACCACGACTTCGTCGAAAAGCGGCTCTGGAACTATGCCTACCTCAACACCGGCCTGAGGCTCAACTACGACGGTGAGAAGATCGAATCGAAAAACGGGCTCCTCGATCTCCTGCAGGCCGAGGTCGGCGAGCAGACGGTCTACAAGGCGGCCTATTTCCGGCAGAAGCAGATCGAGTGCGCCTTCACCCATACCGGCACCTACGGCGAGACCTATTTCTCATTCGTTAACGGTCAGTATACCAGCGACGGGGGCACGCATCTGAGCGCTTTTCGCGAGGGACTCCTCAAGGGCGTCAACGAGTTCTTCAAGCAGAATTATAACGGCATCGACGTGCGCGAAGGGATCGCCGGGGCGATCGCGATCAAACTCGCGAACCCGGTGTTCGAATCCCAGACCAAGAACAAGCTCGGCAACGCCGAGATCCGCGGCTGGATCATCTCGGAGGTAAAGTCCGGCGTCGTCGATTTCCTGCACAAGAACTCCGAGGCGGCGAAGCTCCTCGAATCCAAGATCACCCAGAACGAGAAGCTGCGCACCGAACTCAATGCCGTCAAGAAGGAAGCCAAGGAAGCGGCGAAGCGGATCGAGATCAAGATCCCGAACCTCAAGGACTGCAAGCACCATCTGCAGGACGGCAACAAGGGCGCCGAGTCGACGATTTTCATCACCGAGGGGCAGTCGGAGGGCGGCTCGATCATCTCGGCGCGCGACGTGTTGACCCAGGCGATTTTCACCCTCAAGGGCAAGCCCCTGAACGTGTACGGACGCACCCGCGCCGCCATCTACCAGAACGAGGAGCTGTACAACCTGATGATGGCGCTCGGGATCGAGGAGGACGTCGAGAACCTGCGCTACAACCGGGTCGTGCTCGCCACCGACGCCGACGTGGACGGCTTCCACATCCGCAACCTGCTCCTCACGTATTTCCTCACCTATTTCGAGGAACTGGCGGTGAACGGGCATGTTTACATCCTCGAAACGCCGCTCTTCCGCGTCCGGAACAAGAAGGAAACCCGGTACTGTTACAGCGAACGCGAGCGGGACGCGGCGGTAAAGGAGATCCGGGATCCCGAGAGCAACCCGCTTCAAGGGCCTGGGCGAGATATCGCCTTCCGAATTCGGCCGTTTCATCGGCGAGGACATCCGCCTTGTCGATGTCAATGTCAAGCCCGTGCGGCAGATTCCCGAGACCCTCGAATTTTACATGGGGAAAAATACGCCCGACCGGCGGGAGTACATCATGGAGCACCTGATCTGATGAGCTCGATAAAAAACCTCTACGACACCAACTATCTCGAATACGCTTCCTATGTCATCAAGGACCGGGCCATCCCGCATATCGACGACGGGCTGAAGCCCGTCCAGCGGCGCATCCTGCACACGCTCTTCGAGATGGACGACGGCAAGTTCCACAAGGTCGCCAACGTGGTGGGCCAGTGCATGCGCTACCATCCCCACGGCGACGCCTCGATCGGCGATGCGCTCGTGACGCTTGCCAACAAGGATCTCTTCATCGACAAGCAGGGGAACTTCGGGAACATCTTTACCGGGGATCCCGCCTCGGCCGTGCGGTATATCGAATGCCGCCTCTCGGCCCTTGCCAAAGAAACACTGTTCAACCCGCGGATCACCGAATTCGAGCCGTCCTACGACGGCCGCAACCGGGAGCCCGTTGCGCTCCCGGCAAAAATTCCCGTGCTTTTAGCCCTCGGCGCCGAAGGGATCGCGGTCGGCATGGCGACGAAGGTGCTGCCGCATAACCTTATCGAACTCCTCGAAGCGCAGATCGCCTGCCTCCAGGGCGAGCAGCTCCTGCGTCTTTCCCGACTTCCCGACGCGGGGATTCGCGGATTTCTCGGAGTATAACGACGGGAACGGCAAGGTACTGGTGCGCGCAAAGCTCGATACGAGCGACGAGAAGCGGATTGTCATCCGGGACCTGCCCTTCGGTTCCACAACCGAGTCGCTCATCGCCTCGATCGAGGATGCCGCGCGCAAGGGAAAGCTCAAGATCGCCGGCATCGCCGACTATACCGCCGAGCAGGTGGAAATCGAGGTGCGCCTCGCGCGGGGAGTCCATACGAGCGAAACGGTCGACGCGCTCTATGCATTTACCGAATGCGAACAGGCGATCTCGGTCAACCTGCTGGTCATCAAGGACAATAAGCCGGCAATCGTGACCGTGTCCGAGGTCATCCGGCACAGCGCCGACCGGCTCCTCGCGATCCTGCGCGCCGAGCTCAAGCTCGAAGAGCAGGAACTCCGGGACAAGCTGCATGCGCGGACCCTCGAACAGATTTTCATCGAAAACAGGATTTACAAGAAAATAGAGGACAAGACCTCGTCGCAGGGGGTGCTGGACGCCGTCATCAAGGGGCTCGAACCGTTCCAGGCCGAGATTCGCCGCGAAGTGACCACCGAAGACGTGGAGACGCTCCTCAAGATCCCGATCCGCCGCATCAGCCTTTACGATATCAACCGGGCGAAGCGGGAGATGCAGGAGATCCGCGACCGGCTCGCGGAAATCAGGAAGCACCTCGCCGCCATCGTCGACTACGCGGTAAGTTATCTCCAGCGGCTCATCGACACGTATCGCGACGGCTTCCCGCGGCTTACCGAGCAGGTGTCCCTGACCAAGGTGGACATACGCGAAGCGGCGCAGCGCAACCTCAAGCTCCGCTACGACCGCGACACCGGCTATCTGGGCTACGAGGTGAACGGGAGCGCGCTCTTCGACGTGTCGCCCTACGACCGGGTGCTGGTGATCCGCAAGGGAGGCGCCTACTCGGTATTCAACGTGGTCGACAAGACCTTCGTCGACAAGGGCATGCTCTACTGCGGGTTCGCCGACCGCGACACGCTCGCGAACACGGTGTTTACCGTGGTATTCCGCGACGACCAGACCGGCTACCCGTATATCAAGCGCTGCCGGATCGAGCAGTTCATCCTGAACAAGGGCTACTCGATAGTGCCGGAAAAGTGCACGCCGCTCAAGTTGACGACCGACCTGTACGCCGAACTCATGGTGGAGTACAAGCCCGGCCCGCGCATCCGGGTCACCGATGAAAAATTCACCATCGGCGAATTCCTGATCAAGGGCGCGAAGTCGGGCGGGGTCAGGCTCGCCGCGCGTGAAGTAAAGTCCGCGAAATTCGCCAGCCTCGACGGCGACCAGGTGGAACTGGGAATCAAGGATAAGCCCGAGGAGGGGGAACAGGTGGAATTGAAGATAGAACCGGATAAAGATATTAATTCTAAAAAGTAATTATTGATGAATAGTAGTGCTTCTGGTGGGGGAACCGCTATGGCGGTTCCCCCTGGCCTAAAGCCGCGAAAGGCACGCGTCTTTAGGCACACCCCTTCCTGCGGAAGAACGAGGCTATGCCTGCCTCGCTCAGGCTCAGCAGGCGCTCTCGTTCTCCCGCAACGCTCACATTAGGTAGAAAACACATACAAAAAATCCTGATGAGAATTGAATTAATGGGGCACGGCACGCCGTGCCCCTACGAATACATAAATGCAGGGCGAACGCGAGCCGGCCCTACAAAATCTTTTATGTTTTTTCTACCTTAAAAGAGGGCGTTGCGGGAGGGGGAAGGCGCTTGCCAAAGGCAAGCATCGCCTCCCCCTTCCGCAGGAAGGGGTGTGTCGGAGACGCGGCTTTGCGCGGCTCCGACCAGGGGGAACCCGCGAAGCGAGGTTCCCCCACCAAAGGCACGAGTATTGTCTCCTTGTTAACCACTCCGCATCATTGCCTCTTGAAAATATCAATGGTATAATGGTTACATACCCCATCGTCGCCGCCGGACCCGGTCCCGGGTCCGGCGGAAGTCCTATACCAATAAACCTGATGAGGAGGGGCTTGCATGAAGGCTGCCGATTTCAATCTCCAGAAGGACATGGTTTTCGATGTCGCTTCCGGGATCACGTCGTTCCGCGATGCGCGGCTGGCCATTTTCGATGTCAATGCCATCGGGCTGCTGCGCCACAGTGTCGTCGAGGCGATGGGCGTGGAGCGGGCGCGCAAACTTTTTTTAGAATTCGGGTACCAGAACGGGTATGCGGACTTCATGCAGATGAAGCTCAACTACACCTTCGATTCTGAAATGGACCTCCTGGCCTCCGGCCCGGTGATCCATACCTGGGAGGGAATCGTTCAGGCGACGCCGCGGGAAATCCGGTTCGACCGGAATACCGGGGAGTTCTTCTTTACCGGCGTGTGGTCCAACTCCTACGAGGCGCAGCAGCACCTTTGCTTTTACGATACCGCAAAGGGCCCGGTCTGCTGGTCGCTCATGGGATATGCGTCGGGCTGGTGCACGGCATTCTTCGGATCGCCGGTCATCGCCATCGAGCCGGTATGCGTCGGCAAAGGTGACGACCATTGCGAATGGAAAATACAGCCGCCGGATAAATGGGGCACGGAAGCGGAACCGTACATTGAGGCTTACAAAACTTTTCAGGGAGGGATCAATGGCTGAAAAGTTGCTGCAGTATTACAAATACATGAAAGATTGTCAGGGCGGAACGGGCCAGATCGGTCTTGCCATGCAAACCAAGGTTCCATCGACCAAGGCTGCGCTGGTGCCGGATGCTCCCGAAACGATCCTTCTATTCCAGCAGGCGATACAGAAGCTGACCGGGAAGCCTGCGCCGAGATTTTAAAGGATAGTTGCGGGGCGGCAATTCATTGAGAGCAGGCGAAGTAACCGGTTTTTGTGGGGGAGCCGCCGTAAGGCGGTTCCCTCTCCTGAGGTATTCGGATCCCCGCGAATGGTATTTTTAAGACTCCTTTTTAAAAAAATGCCGCAACAATCCCTGTCAATTCATCACGCTATAAGGAGTACCGAATCATGAAGGAAGGGTTGGAACAGACGCTGGTCCTCATAAAGCCGGATGCGCTTCGGAATTCGCTCACCGGGTACGTTCTTTCGCTGCTCTCGGAATACCATACCGGTCTGGTCTTTGCCGGTGTCAAAATTGTCCACGTGACGACCATGCTGGCCGCAGAACACTATGCCGAGCATCGGGGCAAAATATTCTATGCATCCCTCATCGACTATATCACCGGGGCAATTCACTATCCCGCGGCGCCGGAGAAGCAGAGGGTCATTGCAATCATCTATCAGGGCCCCGAGGCGGTAACAAAGCTTCGCGCTATTGCCGGACCGACCAATCCCCACCAGGCTCGCGACCAGAAACCCGGATGCATTCGCGCGCTCGGTACGGTCGCCCCGCTCAAAAACGCCGAAGGCAAGGTGGTCGGCGAGAGGATGGACAATCTCATTCATGCCTCTGCCACGGATGAAGAGGCGCAGCGCGAGGTCAAGCTCTGGTTCAGGCCCAGCGACATTCCCCCGGCAATGCATGCGTATGCGACCAGGGAGAGCGGCGACCATTTTTACTTTAAAAACGGCAAGCTGCTGGCGAGCCATGAACCGGGATCGGTTTTGATTGCTGCGCCCGGGGATATCGTGTGGGAGTCGGATTTGAACGCCCTGGAGGAGATCCGCTCGTCCCGGCCGCCTTCGACGCCGCTTGACTCGATTGTGGCAAAATATCTCATCAATCGGTAGAGGGAGCGCCGGCCAGCAAGGCGCCGCCGCTGGAGAGAAGAGGGGACGAGGCTCCGCTATTTGCTCTTAGGGGCGGCGGTATCGAGGGTCTTGTCCTCCGAATTTTTTGCCCTGTCGGTATCGTTGCGCGACACGAACCAGTCGGCCCATACCCTTTTGTCATACCCCAGTTTTTTGCCGGTAATAAGCCACAGCAGGTATTCCGCATTGCCTCTTACAAGCGAATCCCGGTCATCGAGCGCGCCAATGAGGAGCGGTACCTCGGTGAGGAGCTTAAGGGCGAACTCAACCGTACCCCGGGCCGACTCCGGACAGGTCTGGACCGTGGACCTGAGCGGCTCGACAGCGCGCGGGTCGCGAAGGTCGCCGAGGGCGGCAGCCGCGGATTTTACCACCGCACCATCACGGTCGCGCAGGGCGGCAATGAGGGGCGGAACTGTGGCGGTATCGCGTATCTTCCCAAGCGCAATGACGGCGCTGAGGCGAACAGCGGTTTCCGGATCACCGATCAGCCGGGCAAGCGAACCCACCGCTTTGATACTTTTAATGGCTCCCAGGGCGCCGGCTGCGGCCGAACGAACCGATTGGTTGACATCGCTGAGCGCTGCGATAAGGGCGTTTTCGGTTCCCGCTTCACCGATCCGGCCCAGCGCCGTCACTGCGCCGGCACGGACCCGCTCGTCGTTGTCGTCGATGGCCTTGATGAGTTGGGGGATTGCTTCGGCATAATGAAGTGCACCCGCCGCAGCCGCGCGCACCGGGGGGTCCCGATCTTTCAGCGCTTTCAGCAACACGGGAACGCATGACTTATTTCCGGTCTCGCCGAGCCCGAATGCAGCCCGCTCCCGCACGAGCGGGTTCGCATTGAACATTTGATGAGCAAGTTCGTCGTACCCCCGGGAATCCATTGCCGCCAGCGCCCTGGCCGCTTCCATTCCGGGAGAATGAAGCCTCGCCTCCGCCGCAGAATCGGAAAGCGTTACCAGGAGTGAGGACCCCATCACCGTATCGCCGAGAAGCGTCGAGAGGGCGTCGATCGCTCCGCCTTCCCATTGTCGTCTGGTACCAAGCTCGCGCGCTGCAGCGCTGCGTCGCTCCCATGAGGCAGATTGGAGTGCTTCCACCAGCGCATTGGCCGATTCACCGCTGTCACTCCGCAAGTTCTTGTTTCCGGCGACGGAGGAATCGCCCGATGCCTGGCTTTTCAGGGGACGCTGCTCGGCGGTGGTCAAGCCGCTGCCGCCGGCCTCGCCGGTACTACTCCAGAATGCATTCAGGGAGGAATCAGGAAATGCTTTGCCGTCAATGGTCCTGATGAGGCGGACCGGGATACCGATAGTTGCACCGTCACGGGTG
>CAWDOZ010000022.1:0-4336 GCA_963803935.1 uncultured Fibrobacterota bacterium
ATAATAGGGTATCAGTGGCAGGTAAACGACGTATAAGGAGGTTCATGGGTAATGCCGGATAAAACCGTTCGTGGTGAGCCTGTCGAACCATGATTATCCGGAACACCATCAGCGAAGGGAAGCGTATGAATAAGGACAATTCCGTAATAGCCGTTTATCCGACGCACACTGCTGCCGAGGCGGCGGTAACGGAACTGCAGCAATCGGGCTTCGATATGAAGAAACTGTCGATTGTCGGGCGGGATTATCATGCCGATGAACATGTGGTCGGCTATTACAATGCCGGCGATCGCATGAAAGTATGGGGGAAATCGGGCGCATTCTGGGGCGGGCTGTGGGGACTATTATTCGGTTCCGCATTTTTTTGGGTGCCCGGTCTGGGTCCGCTCCTGGTGGCAGGGCCTATGGTCAGCTGGATCGTCGGTGCGCTGGAAGGCGCCATCGTGGTGGGCGGCCTGAGCGCCGTGGGCGCCGGCCTGTACAGTATCGGCATCCCGAAGGATAGCATCATGAAGTACGAGACTGCGATCAAAGCCGATAAGTTTGTCCTGATTGCCCACGGGTCGGAGGATGAAATAGCGCAGGCGAAGGGGATCCTCGCGGGCACGATGCCGGAGACCTTGCAGCATCATCAGTAAATCGCAGGGAAGTTGAGATCGGGGAGAAAGGGACATGGGTGGAAGAATCGAGCTTAATGCCCTTGATGGGGGAACCATTGTAAATGGTTCCCCCATCAAGGGCATTATAATCGGCCCCCGCCCGACCTGCAATTGCCGTTTGCAGGCATTCAAAAAAAGATGCAATATCCCTGTTCGCCTTTACCATTCCAAATGGACACTATGTTGTTATTTAAAATCATAACTTTGGATACCACTCAAAAATATTCTCCGGCTGAAAATAAAATGATGCTAACAAAAGTGAAACAAACTATTAACGAATATTTATTTGATAGTAACCAGGAGAAAATTAAAGAAATAAATTGTTTCAATACTCTTTTATATGAAAACAAACTTTATAAGAAATTGCTCGATAGTTTTCCAAATTAAATTCAAGAGTCAATGGAAAATCAGGGCAGGTACCGACTGCCCCGATCCCCCCGTCTCCAGATTCACGGGCGCGAACATCCCATGGAACGGATAGTCCCTCCGCTCACCTCCCCATCACCACCGGCATCCTGCGGGCTATCCCGGCCGCCTTGAACTGAAGGACATACTGGCCGGGGGAGAGGCTTAAACTCCGCAGGGAAAGACGGTAACTGCCGATCGCCTGAACCTTGTTGACGATAGCCGCAGTTCTGCCGCGCAGGTCAAAAATGGAGATCTCAACCAAGCCGGGGCGCTGCAGCCGGTAGCTGAGGACCCCATTTTCAAGGCTGCACGGCTCCATGGCGGCCGGGGCGGCCTGCCGCGCCACCGCAACGGCCCCTGTTGTAAATGTCCAGGCCGTTGACCAGGAACCGTATGCGCCGTTATAGGCCTGCGCACGCCAGTAATACTTCGTCGCTGCGGTAAGGCCGTTGACGGTAACGGTATCCGCGTAGATGAGCTCTCCTCCCGCGATGATAGCGGTAAAACCCGAACTTGTCGAAAGCTCCATTACATAGGCCTCGGCGCCGCTGACCGTGCTCCACGAAAAGGTCACGGGCATCGGTCGGCCCGTTGCGTTGTTGGAGGGAGAGGCGAGTGCGGGCGCAGCGGGGAGTGCGGTTACCGTGGAAAATTTCCAGATGCTCGACCATGCGCTCGTTGCGCTGCCGGATTTCATGTTCACCCGCCAGTAATAGGTCGTTCCAAGGGCGGCATCGCTGAAATACTGGTAAGCATCTTCGCCCGAGACCGCAGTAACGCCGGCCTGGCTGAAAACGGTAGTCGAAAAGCCGGATCCGGTCGCTACCTGCACGCTGTAACTCGAAGCGCCGTTGAGCGTGTCCCAGGTCAGCGGAACCGAAAGCGGTTCATTGACCGACCCATTACTCGGGGCGTTAAGTACCGGAGAATCGGAGGTGGAAAACCTCCAGGTCGCCGACCATGGACCGTTGAACCCGTTATAGGCCGCAACATGCCAATAATACGAGGTTCCGAGTTCCAGATTCGTTGGCTGCCACGATGCCGAGGTGACGTAGCGATCGCTTTCCGAGGGCGAAAAGCCGGAGCTCGTCGAGACCGCCGCCAGGTATTCGGAAATACCGCTGAGCGTATTCCAGGTCAGAAGAGGGTCAAACGAAATATTTGCGGCGCCGTTGGTGGGCGCTGCGAGCGTCGGTGCAGCCTGGGGTGCGGCAATGGTAACGAAACTCCAGGCGCCGGACCAGCTGCTGGACGAGGAGGCATAGGTCGCCATCGCGCGCCAGTAATACGTGGTCGTGGGAAGCAGGTTGCTGATAATGTCGGTTACGGTGGCTTCGGAGGAAGCGACGGTAATGCCGGCCTGATCGATGACCGTCGAGGAAAAGGTCGACACCGTCGATACCTCCACCCCGTAGCTCACCGCTCCGCTTTCCGTATTCCAGGCCAGTTCGGTATTGCTGAACTCATCCGCCGCGCCGTTGCCCGGTGAACTGAGCACCGGGACTGCCTGCGCCGCGATTTCGCCTGCAAGAACGCCGGAAACAGAATTTACTAGAAATAGCCGATGTCCCATTGCTACCCCCTTTTGTGGAGTTGTCAGGCGCTGAACCTTCACCGCATTAAAAGATTCAACCCGAGTCGGTTTATCGAGATATGAGCGCAGTTTCGAGGAGGCTTAGCAGGAAGCCGGGGAGATTACTGAGCGCGATGCGTGGGCATATCCTGCTGGAATTATCCTGGTCTTGTCTAAGTACCGGTTGAGACTAATATAGTACATAGAGAGGAGGATGGGTCAATAGGTTCTGTGCTGTTAATGCCCTCTGAGGGGTGTCATTTTATCGTTGAAAGCCGGGGCACCCCTATTTTATAATAAAGCCTCAAGGAGCGCACGCATGCAGGGAACGCCCGACGCACAGATGATTGCGGACTATATACTCGATCGGCTTCCCGATATCCATGATACCCAGGTGCCCCTGGAGTTTATCATGCAACTCAATGAAATCACGAGGGATCCGTACGTCAAGATCAACGAGGTTGCCAAATTGATCGAGCGTGAGCCCAATATGTGCGCGCAACTCATGAGGCTTTCGAACACCGCACATTTTTCCCGCGGACAGAGAATAGGCAGCGTCAATCAGGCGATAATGCGCCTGGGTCTTAATATCGTAAAACGGCTTATCGTTTCCTTCGGAATATTCGATGTGGTTTCGGATAAACTTGCCCTTCCTTTTTTTAACGAAACGGATTTTCTCAAGAGCAATATTGCGGGCGCGATGATTTCCGAAGAGGTGGCCAGGATCTCCGGGGTACCGGATACCGATGAAGTATACATTTGCACACTTTTGCGGGACTTCGGGGTCTTTATCCTGAAACAGTACTTTCCGGATATATTTGAAAATATTTTTTCAATCGTGCATGAAAAGAAATGGCCGTTCGGCTTTGCCTGCAAATTGGTATGCGGTATCGACCATTTCCAGATAGCAGGCCGGATGTTTGCACAATGGAAACTGCCCATACTCATTGCCGATGTTCCCCGCGAAGATGAAGCGCGGAATAAAAAAATCGTGCTTATCAAGCGGATATACGGTCATGTCGATTATCTTCTGAAAAAAGTCAGTTACGGGCAGTGGGACCCCTACTCGATTCCGTCGGAGCGCAGCATCAATCTGTTCGCCAAAAACGAAGCCTTTGACATGTCGGTCAGGAGAATAGTGGCTGAGGCGAATGGTTTCGTGACCCTGCTCATAGAGGCGTTGAAAGAAGCCTCGCCCTGGCGGGGGCGGTAGCGCTGCTCTCTACCGAGCCGGGGCAGATCGAGGCGTTGTTCGCCGGCCTTGTCGTGCACCGGCCGGAGACGACCCGCGACGATGCGAAGAAGGTCTTCAAGGCCCTGCGAGCCGACGCGGCCCGGGAAGCAAAGGAGGCCAAGGCCAAGGGCCTGCGCTACGAGGGCGAGGGAACCGCGGAGGATCTTCGCCTGCCTCTTCGGGCTCGACGATCCCAGTTACTCCGATGATGAGACCGAACTCCCAAAAGACTAGACGCTCCCAGTGACACGATCGACTGGGAGCTGATCTTCCGACGGTGCAAGCAGGTTGCGAATGCGGAAGTGGGAGATTGCCCGCTACACGCTGAGCCAGCTCCTGGCCGCTCTCGACCAGAGCGACCCCAACGATCCCCACGCCCATGGGATCCCGATCAACAGCCTCGACGACATCGACCGCATGTTCGGACTAGGGTGAGACGTGTTCAAGCTCAGCCAAATCATT
>CAWDOZ010000023.1:0-5942 GCA_963803935.1 uncultured Fibrobacterota bacterium
AACAGCAAATGGATTTCAAAGGGCACTTTGAAACCGATGCTTGCAGGTGCCACCCTTTGACCATATTGGATGACCACTCTCGTTTTAATCTTTGCTTGCAGGCATGTTCGAATGAACGCGCGGAAACTGTTCAGGAACATTTGATAGCGGTATTCCGGCGAAACGGCATGCCATTGCAAATAAACACCGACAATGGGCCTCCATGGGGCACGGACTGGGGTGACTATACGCATCTCTCTATGTGGCTGATACGCCTTGGAATTACGATGAGCCACTCTCGACCTTACCATCCTCAAACGAACGGAAAGGATGAACGATTTCATAGGACATTGATTGCGGAAGTCCTTCAAGGAAAACGATTTAAAACACTGGACCATGTCCAGGAATCGTTCGATAAATGGCGACCGGTTTATAACTGTGTGCGCCCGCACGAAGCCCTTGATGATAAGGTACCTATAGATTGTTACCACCCAAGCAGTTGTCCTTATCCAGAAAAGCTTCCCTCGATTGAATATGCGCCTGAAGATATTGTCCGAAAAGTGAGTCTTAACGGCAAGATATGCTATAACGGGCGCTTGATCCGGGTTCCGAAGCTTCTAAAAGGTGAATACGTAGCGATTAGAAAGACCAATGAGGATGGCATTATAGATCTCTTTTATGTACGACAGCGGCTGAAAAGAATAAATTTGAGGACCATGGAAGCCAGCAATTGATACATGCGAACCCCCTCCTCCGGAGGAGGGGGTTCCTATCGCAAAAGGACCCATTATATATTCCATGAAACGAATCATAAGAGTGTTACCTATGTCCCCGAACTCTGTTACCCATCTCTCCGGCTTTTACACCTATAAGGGAGGGGACAAGACAGATGTGAGAGGGAAAAGCCGCTTTGCGGAAGAGGGTCAAAAGAAGAAATGGCCTTCCAGCGCGAAGCGCTATCCTTCCTCTGCCCCTGTTGCCACACTAAGCTGATCCACCAATCATGGCACGATGACTCACTAACGTCGGGCCGCACCTCTTATCTACCGTACCTCGCCGCAGGGATACACTCCTCAGGCGAGAGGGAACCAAGGGGCCCCGATGCTCTCCGCAGTATGGCTGCTATTCCAGGATAAATATAACACTATTTTAGATGAAAGTCAATAGAAAAATGCTATTTAATGATAAAAATTAGCTAATGAGTTGAAAATAATGAAAATAAAAACGCTCTCCAAACTGTGATTTTCGTACTCTTGTAATTACGGTGACTATTTAAATCAAGGAAATCAGATAAATCAGGTCCAGGACCTGGGTCCGGGCCGGGCCCGGGACTTGGGCAGAAGAAGGCAATCCAATTATATTAATCAGCTGCGGAGGATCTTGAACGGAAAAAAATCAGGAGCCCAGGCTTTGCATTCTGCTATCGGCGAAGCCTGAGATACCGGCCCAGAGCTGATAGAGGGTCTCTAACCGCCTCTGGCTAAAGGACTTATTTCAATGAAAATCCCCTTATTTATTTTCATTTTAGCGATATTAACCTACGCACAGAAGAACGATTCATTAATCGGAGTCGACACCAGTTGCAAGGCCTCGAACCTGATTTCAGTGCCAAAGACCGGATTTATAAGAAGGTACCGGGTAAACGATTCCATAGCCAGTGTGAGCAGGCTGAAGGAATTAATTCAAAGTTATCCTGAAAGCCGTTCATATTATAACTCGTATGTTGTAATGCGTTTTTCAGGGCTCAGTATTATGATTGCAGGATTAGGGTGTGAAGGGGTTTTCCTGGCCGAAAAATCACCGCCCGGGTCGCCGCTTTTATTAATTGGAGCGGTCGCTGTCGGCTTCGGTGAGATATTTAATTTGATAGGAATTTCAGATTGGCAAAAGGCAATTGTAAAATATAATGAAGAGGCGTGCTTAAATTATAAAAAGTAGGCGGCTTCGGGGCCGTCCGTAGCGTCGGGTGGCCGGATTTTCGACCCAGGGACTTTTAATCTTTCCGGGGTTGAAGAATGGATTTTGCAGAGACGGAGCACGCTGCGTCTCAGGAAGCCTGAAGCCTTTTTTCTCCCCCTGTGCCTTCTTTCTGCCTTTCATCTGCCTCCCCTGCATTCCGACTTCCTCCAGCTTGACTCTCAGACGGTTGGAACATATATTATACAGCACTCCTATCACAGCAAGCATTAATCGTTAATTTCGCCTCCCGGGGAGCGACCCCGGCATGAACAAATCGGCACCTTCCGCGAAGACCATAAATGACCCGCCAAGGGCAGCTTCCCGCCCCGGAGACACCCATGACGAATGATGAAATATTAAGATCTTTCGAATATTATGGCGAAGAATTTCCCCATGAAGCTCTCGCTGCGGCCATTGAAAACCCGATCGGGATTATTCCCGGCCTCATCGACTTTATCCGGTATGCCCGTGAGCACGCGGAGGCTCTCAGAAAACCGGAGGGCCCGTCGTACATGGGTCATATTTACGCCCTGTTTCTACTGGCACAATTCCGCGAACAATCCGCCAGCGCACCGGTTGTCGATTTTTTCGCCAGCCTTCCCGAAGAGACGCTCGATGACCTTACCGGCGACCTCATCACCGAGGATCTCCACCGCATACTTGCCTCAGTCGCCTATACCGATGATGCACCAATCCGCGCTCTTGTGGAAAATGAATCGGCCTCTCCCTGGGTCCGTTCCGCCGCGGTCCAGGCGTTCGTCACGCTTGTCGCGGCCGGGCTCAAAAGCCGGAATGAGGTAATCGCCTACTACACCCATCTTTTTAAAGGCGGCCTTCGCCGGGAGCCGTCCGTACTCTGGGACAATCTGGTCTCCTGTACCACCGACCTCAACCCGGTCGAATTGTACGGCGAAATAGTCAGGGCTGACGAGGATAGCTTGTTCGAATTGGGGTTCATTTCCGCAAAAGAAATAAACAGGGAAAAAAACTGGCCGATTGAGAAATCGATTGCAAGGCTTCCCCTGCATGAGGATTATACCCTGATCACCGATGCAGCCACGGACCTGCACAAATGGGCATTGCTTATGGCGAAAAAGGATGAGCCAATCGACCTTGAAGAGGGGGATTTCGAGGATTTGGAGATTGATCCACCCTGGTTTAATCTTAACCCGGTTCGCGCAGAACCGAAGATCGGCCGCAATGAACCCTGCCCCTGCGGCAGCGGAAAGAAGTACAAAAAGTGCTGTATTGACAGGGAAGTGGAGAATGCCGGAACAGGAATAGCGAGCGAATTCCTCCTGAACCCGGATGAAGGCGAATTAGATGGGAAGTGAGTTCCGGAGCAGCCTGTGGCCTGCCACAGGGGTGGCAGGGATAAGCCGAATTTCAAGGATTATATCAGGAACATGTGCGGCCTGATTTTGGAACCTGGCAAAGGGGGGGGGGGGTACAAGTTGTACCCCCCCTTTGAAATCCTTGCGCCTGGCGGAACAAAGCGCGAAACCGATTGGCCGATACCGTTGAAGAATATCCTTATTGTTAATGGATTGGTAAAAAGGAAGCCAAAAAGCGATTAGGGGAGATTAGGGAACATGCGGAATAACCGGTAATTACGTAGCAATAGCCGTGAACCCACCAAGATTTTAGAGAAAGTTCTTATTTTTATCAAAGGGAGGCGCGTATGAATACTTTTGCTCGTTATTCATTAACTTTTTTAGCTATTTTATGCGTTCTTCAATGCTCTAAACCTACGAGCAATAAATCAACTCCTATTAATATCGCCGGAAAAGTATTAGACCAAAACGGCAATCCAGTCTCGGGCGTCGTAGTACATTTAATAAATACCAACCTGTACGACACAACGAACAGTAATGGCTCTTACAGTATAACTAGTTCCCAGAATATTAACGCCAGCGGCAAAGACAGCGTCTCATTCAGTAAAAACAATCAAATCATCTCTTTTGTTCAGCTCTCATCCCTGACCGAAACAATTAATGACCTTCGTATCATCCAGAGAAATATTTATGGAACCATAGATTCTATTGCATCTACGGCAACTGTAACCAATGTCGCGGCGATATTATCTACCGTTGAGGATTCCATTTCTCCGCCTAAAGTTGCTACTCTTTGGTATAATAAAGCCACTCTGGGTTATAGTGGATATGCATATTTTATTTATTCAAATGACCGATACCAGTATTCTGCTTATGTTAATATCTATATTGATTCATTATTTTCGGGAAGAAGTTCAAAGGTTGTATTTCCAGATTATGCGGGTGATATTCAAATACCCGCATTTAGTCCATTTAATGCAATTCCAATTGTAGTTGCTGGACATGATACAGCAGTTGGCTTACATGATAGCATAAGGCTTCATGGCACAGCCCTCTCTGACTTTATTTATGAGACAGTTTTCTGTTCCGAGCTAACCTAGGACCTGCAGGGCGATTAATGGATTCTATATGCATATGAATGATAAGCCGTCAAGCACATCAGCAGGAACGGAGGGAGGCCGTAGGCCGACCGGAGTTCCTGCTGATGTGAATCCGAAACCTGAACCTGAAGTTGTTGCCCACATCACTCGCCGGCGTCTGACCAATGCCTACAAGCTGAAGGTGTTGAAACAAGTCGATACTCTTCGTGTGGATGGAAGCGGAGCCATTGGTGCTTATTTGCGAACGGAAGGGCTCTATTATTCGATGGTTCATAACTGGTCCAAGCAGCGGGATCAGGGGCTTCTCAACGGTCACAGCATTGCAAATGTGCAAGAGAAAAGCCGGGAGGCTATTCTCGCCGAAAACAAGCAATTACGCCGGAGGCTCGAACAAACCGAGAAACGACTGCATAAAACCGAACTTTTGGTTGAGCTCCAAAAAAAACTCTCGGCATTCATGGAGATGGACTCCCAGAGCACCTCAGAGCAGAGCGCCGAAAAATGATAGCCGAAAATCGAGCAATTCATTCGACTAAATCGCTCTGCTCAGCCTTTGGAGAACCAAGATCTTCATATTATCGCTCTCAAAGACCCGTGCCGCAGGAGCCTCCGATTGTGCCGTGTCGTTCTTCACCACGTCGCTTGACAGAAAATGAAGAACGTCATGCCTTGCAGATTTTGAATTCAGAACGTTTTCGCGATACGGCTCCGGGAGAGGTATATGCTGTTCTTTTGGATGAAGGTGAACGAATATGTTCCGAACGCACCATGTATCGTATTCTGGCTAGCAATACACGAATTAGTTATACATAACACATGCAACGTATTGCTTTGCACCGTCTAGGTTAGAGGGACTGTGAAAACGTCTTATTGTCGCATTTGTGGCGGCCGCCTAAACCGCGCAACATGGTTTGTGCTGGCACTTTGCGCAAAATGCCGCAAGGCGAGTAAGTAGCACCTATCGGCCATTGCGCATAGGTCTGAGAGATAGGAGAACTGAGAGTAATACAAAACTTTTCAGGGAGGAAAGCATGATTACATTTTTGAAAGCAGAGGAGCAACACCAGCATAAGAATGGTGGGGGTTGGGTAGCTAACACAGCAACAGTGGAAACATCTGCCTACATTGGAGCAGACGCTCGGGTGTCCGGCGATGCTCGGGTGTTCGGCAATGCTCGGGTGTCCGGCAATGCTCGGGTGTGCTCCCTCGGAGTAAAATGATCCTTACCGTCCACGAATACCCTCAATCCCTTGTCCGATCACAATGCAGAACACAGCGATACCAGTGGCTATGGAGGCCAAATAGATCATGGTCTGCCAATCAACGCGCCGAGACGATGCGACGGACAGAGCGTGGCATTGGAGGGTGCCTGTGGGCCTTGCTGTCGCGATGATTTCGAATCTTCGGGCCAGGGATTCACGCCAAGCGTTGCGCACGCTGTGTACACGGGGTCATTGAATGCGACCGTCTTCGCTATTCTGGCGCATTACACGTCCAAATGGTCTGAACGGTAGCGCTCACGGCTTACCTTCTCCCGTGCTGTGTTGATGAGTTCACGGACAACATCATT
>CAWDOZ010000024.1:0-45414 GCA_963803935.1 uncultured Fibrobacterota bacterium
TCGGAGCAGCTGCTCGCTGCCCAGTGCTATGAGATAATAGATACCGATCATCGGCACGTAGGTATAGCGTTCGGCAGCTATGAACCCGCCGATCGGTACGATTTGGAGCACCGGCAGGAGCGTGACACAATAAAAAAGCAGGCCGAATACCACCTTATTGTATTTCCTGCCCAGAAAGAAAGCGGCTGCTCCGACTGCTGTTGCAAGGATTGGATATACCAAGGGATGCGCCGAGAAACCACCATAATTGCCGGGGTAAAAAACGCATAAATGCAGCGGAATAAACGATTTGTAAAGATAGAAAAAAATGCCGAAAAATGGAAGCGCGACTCTCTGCAAAATCGGCGCATTCAATTGTGTCGCAAGCGCACCGTAATGCGATTGCGTGATATAGGCTGCAAGGGAAAAGAGGGCGGCGGTAACAAAAAATGGCCACTTTTCAACCACTGCCCGGGCATTGAGCTTTCGGCCGTTCTGGTAATCGATCAGCAATAATATGAGCGGGAGAGTGACCGCCATCGGCTTGGAAAGCAATGACAGGGCGAAAAGAGCCAGACACCCGCAGTACCATCGCCATTGCTTTTTCTCCCAAAAATTTACATAGAACCATAGCGCTGAAAAAAAGAAAAATGACGAAACGACATCTTTACGCTCTGCAATCCATGCCACCGACTCGACCCGCAGCGGGTGTACGGCAAAAAACAGTGCGGTTAAAAATCCCACAAGTTCGTTTTTCGAGAGGACAATAATCAAGGCGAAAACGATCAGGCTGTTTAAAATATGGAAAAGTAAGTTGGTCGCATGATAACCTGCCGGATGAAGCCCGTATACGCAGAAATCGATCATATAGGTAATCATGGTGACCGGCTGATAGTAGCCGATGGCCGAAGAAAATTGCTTTTCCAGATGATTCAGGGAAAAGCCCTGTATGCTCTGATTTTTCGTTACATAGAGATCGTCATCCCAATTTGTGAAGCCATTTTGAAGGGAAGGAGAAAAAGCGGCAACCGTGACCACAATTATAATTGTGCAGTATAGTGCCCGGCGAACCGAGACTCCGGATGCTTTTTGTTGCTGTGCATATTCTTTATCGGCCATTGGCCCTCGCCGGGGATCAGGTGTATTCAAAATCCGAAAAAAAATAAAACGAGAAAACAACAGTACCCCATTTCATGGTAAAAACAATTGTTCCGGTATCGTAATCCTGAGAACATTCGTGAAACTTGCTGCCGAATTCAGCTGAACCGGGTCGAAATTCGGGTTCAGCCGGTGAAGGGTTATTGCCAGATTCCGGGGACAGGCAGTAATTACATAGCAATACCCATGCGGGGCAATCTTTCTGCCGGCCAGTAAGGCTACAAGCTGCCTGACGAATAATCCCTGTTCGTCGTCCGGTGGTGGTTTGGTATACATCTTTTCCAAAATGTTGCAGGACCGCATTTCATCAAGTGCCGGACGCAACTCTTCATACTCAGGTTTGCCGGATGTGTCTTTAAGCACCATCATGCCGTAATAATCAAATCCGGAAACCTTATTCAGATAAGCATAAACGGCAACGCGATCGACATCGTCCATAACGATAACCGGAGCCGGATTTTTCCGGTATAAAGCGGCAAAGGCTCTGAAATCATCACCGGGATGCCACCGGCACGACAGGTAGGTGTTGCAGAGAAGGTCCTGGTGGCGGGTTCCGGTAACGATATCTTGGTCGAGCCGATACTGAATTGCGTGCATGGCCCATCCGCAGGTGATAAGACAGTACAGAACGACAGCAGCTGCCGGGAGTCCGGATTTTTTCGGGAATAAACCTGAAAAAAGGGAAACTCCTGAGGTCAGCAGCAGGGCGAAAATCGGCGACAGGAGGACGAAAGAGCGATCGAGAGGGCTGCTGTTGTCTGCGAAGCATATGACAAAAGGAAGAATATAGAGCGCAAGCAGCCGCACAAACACCGGGAAATCCGCGGGCAGAGGCCTGCCTTTGAGCCTTCGCGCCGCGGCATACGCAATGCCTGCTGCGCAAAGAACCGGCAGAACAAAACGGCTTGAAAGAAACATGGCGCTGACTTTTGGAAGAAGGTCGAAGAGTACATAAAAGCGCGAAGGGGCCGTTTGATTGACGAAAGAACAACCGAAGATCCCGCGGAGCTGTGGAAGGTACGCCAGAACTGCCAGAAAGGCGCCGATACCGATAAAAAACAGTACAACAAGAGTCCCCTTTCCGGAAACTCCGGCCGATGCGGAGAGCTTTTTCCCCGGAACCGGCAGAAAACCTGCGGCCAGTACCACAAAAAGCGACGCAATGCAATACGCGTTCGACGGAATAGTATAGAAAAGCAGGCAGGTGAAAACGGCAATTAAAACGCCCTGAAACTTGGATGGCTTTGCCGCACAGCTCCAGGCATGGAACAACAGCGCCGATACCAGGAAGGCGCTCAGGCAATAACCGCGCAATTGTGTTGCGAAATTCAGGAACGGAATCGTTGTGGAGAGCAGCACAATGGCAACAGGCGCCATCTGCCTGCCGATAAACCGCCGGGCGAATCGATAAACATAAAGTAAAGTAAGGGCGCCGAAGAATGCCTGCACCAGCCGTAACCCGATAACCTTGTCCATAGCATCGGAAAGCGTCGCTATGCCCAGTACTTTTGATAAAAAACCGATGATGATATTGAAAAAAACATGATTATTGGTATCGCTATATTTTGTTACCGTGGCGACAAAACCGGCCAGGGAACTCTCGGTGAGCGACCGAAGTTCATCCCACCAGAGGTCTTTGCCTGAATTCGAAAGTACCGTGTAAAAGAACGGCAGGGCACCGGTGAGTGAAAACACCATCGAATAGAAGTTTCGGCGCGTTAGGAAAATCATGGGGGAGTGGCTTTATCTTTCAACTCAGCTGAATATATCGAACATACCCGATCCTTCTCAGCTATTTGACCAAATCTTTGCGCATGTATTCGGATTGGCCGCATATGTTCCCTTTTACGTAAAGATCCTTATGCCGCATAAGGAAATCATAAAGAACCTGGTTCCAGCCGGAAGGATAATTGCCGGAGGAATCGAATGCGATTGCAGCTGGAGGCGAAATTTCCATGCTTTCCGCGAGGTTGCCGGGTTGAAAATATTGCCTGATTGGAGAATTTTCAGGTATGATCGGGAGAAATCCTTTAGGGTTACCCCAGCGTTCATCATAGGTAACGAAGGTCTGGTCCCTGCGAAAGCAGGGATGGGTCAGATAGAGGCCGACGATCCGTTCGGAGCGCGGTATCATGTCCAGGAAAGATTGACGACAAGTGAAATCATTAAGTGCTGCGCCGGTTGCAAGTTCCCCGGTCGCCCGCGGGATTTCCCCGACCTTGAGTACAATCGTCAGAGCGGCAAGGAGAATCGTTCCCGCTGCCTTCGCAGCGGAGTTTTTCAGCAGTCGCGGCGCGTACGGCATGAAAACGACAAGGCTGCACAGCCCGGGTATCATGTACTGATACCCGGGAATCCGGCAGGTAAGCCAGTAGATGAACGTGCCGCCAATCACCGCACCTCCAATATAGAGCTGAATCCCCTTTTCTTTAATAGCAACGGTCAGCCAGCCGGCGATTCCGGCAGCCAGCATGAGCCCGATCCACCAGCAGGAGGAAAAATATTGCGCCAATCTGTGTGTCAACGGTGGAAGGCCAGAATTTAAATTATGCAGTTGAAAATTCTGCATGAAAAGGGCGGACCATTTAAGGTCGATCCAGAGGCTGAGATGAAGAGTCAGCAGGAGCATCTGTACGATTGCAATCCCGGCAGCGCCGCCTGCAAGCACCGCCCCGATAAACGCACCTCTTGACTTGGCGCGAAACAGGCCGTAACCGATAAAGACCAGGTCGGCAAGCGCCAGCGGATAGAGGTACTTGGGCATGATGATCAGAGAAAGGGCACTGAAAAGGAAAATGGAGACGGTCCGCAGGAAAACCGGCTCGCGCAACATCTGGACAATGGCAAGAATTGCAGCCAGCCCCGCCAAATCGTCCGTCCGGAATTCGATGACCCAGGGAGCAACGAGCGGGGTCATGACCAGCAGCAGCGGCAGCGTTCCCCAGGTCCAGTGGGATTGCATTCTGCGTGCATGAAAGGCCAACACCACAGCCATGACGGAAAAAATGCCGATGTCAGCCAAACGCAAAACCATCACCGAATAGATGGATTCAGGCAAAAGACGGAAAAAGGGCTTGAATAAAGCATAGCCGGTAGCCGGATAGTTGCACCAGAAATCCTGATGCGGAACCAGGCCTGTAGAGGTAAGCCACAAATTATGCGCGTGCAGGCATTCATCAAAGCTCATCGGCCAGCTCGCAACCCGGATTCCCATAACGATAAGGGATAATACGCAACTGCCGACTGAAAGAACTATAAGAATATCCGGAACCCGGACCGGAAGGCGGGAAAGGGAAAGAAAAAGTTTTTTTTCGGTTAGCATATTTCGCCTGGTCTGAAGTCTATCGAACTACGTGTCGCACTGCTCAGCATTCGTTCAGGTTGCAGCCGGGTGGGGCATCGCCCCACAAGCAATGTTCGACCCGGAAAACGGTATCCACCAGGGGATAGTACTGCTCAGTAGTACCCGGCTTTATCCAGATTTGCGCAAACCCGCCCGGAGAGCGAAGCGCCGGTCTGGTCATATAGTGGTCATTATCCCATACAGGGCGGCAGTTCCATGCCGGCTGGTATGCTGCCAATACTGCGATGCAGAGCAGAAATCCGTATATCCGGTTGTGATTCACGATGGAAATACCCCCTGATCGACCGGTCAAGGGAGCGAGGGGCGAGGGATAAAATATTTTTTCCTTCATTCAAGTATTCCGGGTTTTCAGCGATTCCTGGTCGGAATCAAAATTTTTCTGCAAGGGAAACGGTGCTCCCGGATGCGCGGTGATTTTCTGCACGAAGCTACAAAAATAGATTCCGTGATTCCGCCGATGCGCACCGACGGGGGGGGGGCAGGCTGCATCCCGGGTACCGGATGCAGGATTCGCATCACGATGATGCGGTGGAGAGACGTATTTTGATTTTCAGGAAAACCTGTTTGTGCCCAAGTCAACCGGAGGCTGTGTTGATTCATGGATAATGGAAAGGACGTTATTGCGAAACGTGCCGTCGCGTTTTTATATCTCGCCGTTCCTCTGCTGCTGACGGCACTGGTTTTCTCGCACACCCTCGGCGATACCTTTGTAAACTGGGATGACAACGTGTATGTGACCGACAGCAAGCTCATCCGCTCGCTGTCTCTCCGGAATATCGGCCATATTTTCTCGCCGACCACCTTCGTGGCTGCAAATTACCAGCCGGTTACCATTCTCTCATTCGCGTTCAATTACGCATTCGGAAAGTACGATCCCGCCGGCTATGTCCTTACGAATATCTTGCTCCATCTCCTGAATACGCTGCTGGTGTTTCTTCTTATCGGGAAGATGTCGCGCAGCGCCCCCATCGCCTCCCTTTGCGCCATGCTGTTCGGCATCCACCCCATGCATGTCGAGTCGGTGGCGTGGATTACCGGCAGGAAAGATCTGCTGTACACGCTATTCTACCTTGCTGCCATGCTCCGGTACCTGCGTTACCTGGGAGAAACCGGCAGGAAACGCATGATTTCTTATGGGCTCCTGATGCTGCTGTCGATTTTGTCTCTATTGTCAAAATCGTCGGCGGTGACCCTGCCCGCTGCATTTCTGCTCCTCGACTGGTTTTTCGGGCGGAAATTTTCGGCCCGCATGATTACCGAGAAGCTGCCCCTGGTCGCAATAGCAATTGCGCTGGGGGTGCTGTCGATAATCGGTCAGCAGACCAATGGCGCCCTTGAACAGGTCTACCACCTGACACTCATGACCCGATTGCTGATCGGTTCCTATTCCTACATGTTCTACGGACTGCATTTTTTTGCCCCTGTCAACCTCTCAGCGTGCTATTGCTATCCCGATTCCCTGCCGGGATCTCTGCCGCTCCTTTATCGGCTCTCCCCGGTTTTCTTCATTCTTACGGCGGGCTTACTCTGGTTCCTGCGCCGGT
This sequence comes from uncultured Fibrobacterota bacterium, assembly GCA_963803935.1. Taxonomy (GTDB): domain Bacteria; phylum Fibrobacterota; class Chitinivibrionia; order Chitinivibrionales; family Chitinispirillaceae; genus BOG-1184. The sequence continues at coordinate 6,046 of CAWDOZ010000024.1, forward strand.
CAAGGGTCATCGTTTTTGGATTTTTCTTTTTCCTGCTCAATATCGTTTTTATACTGCATTTTGTCCCGGTCGGCAAGACCATAACCGCGGACCGGTTCTCCTACCTGGCCTATATCGGACTCTCCTTCATCATCGCCCATTATGCCGTTAAAGCGGCATCCGCCGGCCGGGCGTTGCGGCTCGCGATCGCGGTTCTTGCTTTCTGCATAGCGGCTATTCTCTGTTATGCCTCATGGAGCCGGTGCGAAGTCTGGAAAAACGACATTTCGTTATGGAGCGATGTCATTGAGAAAACGCCCTCAGAGGTCCCCTATCTGAATCGCGGGATGGCCTGGTACAATCTTGGTGAGATTCCGAAGGCCATTGAAGATTTCACCCAGGCGATCGCGTTCAACCCTACAGTGGCGGAGTCTTACGGTGACCGCGGAAACGCCTTTGCCATGGTCGGCAGCTATGACCGGGCTATTGAAGATTATCGCCGGGCGGTAACCCTGGACTCCGGCTTCGCAAAGGCCTGGTACGACTTCGGGCGTGCATATAATTCAATCAGGCAGTACGATAGCGCGTTGTTCTGCTATTCTCAGGCAATCCGGCACGATACATCCAACGCGCAGGCTTATAACAGCCGCGGGATCGTTTATTGCATCAAAGGCGATTTCAATCGCGGGATCGCGGATTTATCACGGGCGATTACGATGGACTCGCTCTATGCTGAGGCACGATTCAACCGGGGCCTTGCGTATTCGGGGTTCGGCGACCATATCCGGGCGCAGATTGATTTCGAGCAGGCGTGCGGCATGAACTTGACCGCGGCATGTGCGCGCGTGAATTCCGGGCCACTTCCCTGAAGCCGGGCCCGGGGGGCAGCCACTGTCTGCACCTGCGGCTGCTGGCCGCAAACTGCTGGCCGTGTGGCAAAATCTTCATGAGATCGGAAAAGTGAATCGCACTTGATATTAGAATTGAATACGAGGGGTTACTATGCTTTTCGGAAAAATGAATAGCGAGGAAATAAAGGGAGCTGATGCGGTCTCTGCAAAGACTCCATCTCCCGTAATTTCCGCCCCTCTCAGCGAACAAAAACCACTAATCCATCTGGTATATTGCGTCGTTATCCTTGCGGTCACGGCTGTCACCCTTTCACCGGTGCTGGATAACGGTTTTACCAATTGGGATGACCAACTCTATGTAACCGAAAATCCCCTGATCCGATCATTATCCATTCACAGTATCTGCCGGATATTTTCCCCGGAAACCTTCGTTTGCGGCAACTATCAGCCGGTCACGATTTTTTCGCTGGCGATCAACTTTGCATTGGGAAAACTGAATCCAAGGGGATACCTGGCAACCAGCCTCTTTATTCATCTTTTAAATGTTTTTCTGGTTTTCATTTTTATACGGAAACTCTCTCAAAACTATCGGATTGCTTCCGTATGCGCGCTCCTGTTTGGAATCCACCCTATGCATGTCGAATCGGTTGCCTGGGTTTCCGGCAGGAAGGATCTGCTGTACACTTTTTTCTATTTACTGGCATTGCTGGCATATCTCCGGTACCTGGATAAAACCGGCCGGGAAAGGCTGGTTCTCTATGGCATAACCTTCGTTCTCATAATTTTATCACTTCTGTCAAAATCTTCAGCTATAACATTACCTGTCGCATTATTGCTTCTCTACTTTTATTCCGGACGGAAGATATCGGCCGGGGTTATTACCGAGAAGCTGCCGCTCCTCGTTCCGGCGATTATCCTTGGTGTCATCGCAATTATCGGGCAAAAAACGGACGGATCCCTGGGCCTCAATGCAGGCTTGCCGATCATGAACAGGGTGCTTCTCGGCAGCTATTCGTATATGTTTTATGGTATCAAGTTCTTTGCCCCGGTCGGGCTTTCGGCTTTTTATCCGTATCCAGCATCCGTCGCAGGAGCATTACCGTTCGCATTTATCGTTTCTCCTGCTTTCTTTGTCGTCACGGCTGGATTGCTCTACTATTTTCGCCGTTCCAAAGTCATCCTGTTCGGGTTCGGTTTTTTTCTTCTCAATATTATTTTTATTCTGCATTTCGTTCCGGTAGGCTATACCCTCACGGCAGACCGGTTTTCCTATCTTTCCTATATCGGGCTTTTCTTCATCCTTGCTTATTACCTCGATAAATATCTGCCTGAACGATGGCCGGCCCGCATCTCGGTTTACGGTTTGGCGGCCGTCACTGCCGCAATTTTATGTTTTGTCTCCTACCGCCGCTGCGAGGTCTGGAAAGACGGCGTATCCCTCTGGAGCGATGTCGTTTCACACCCTGTCAACGCAACCGCTGCGGTTTACAACAATCTCGGCATCGCCCTGATGGAAAAAGGGAGGGTTAAGGAAGCCATTGTTCAATACCGGAGAGCATTGGAGATCGAGCCTGAACACTATAAGGCTCATACAAATCTCGGCACCGCTCTATCGGAAATCGGCTTGACAGAGGAGGCTGAAGTGCATTTGAGGAAAGCGGTAGAACTTGCTCCCGACTTTGCCGACGCTCACAACAGCCTTGGCACTGCCCTGATGAAAACCGGCAGGTCAGAGGAGGCTGTCGTGCAGTTCCGGCGGGCATTGGCAATAGATTCCGATTATGCCGCATGCAGGTATAACCTTGGCACCGTGCTATTACAAACGGGCAGGCCGGAAGAGTCCATTGTCCATTTTCGAAAAACATTGGAGCTCAACCCCGATTTTGTCGACGCAAACAACGACCTCGGTGTAGCCCTTATGAAAACCGGCCGGATCGAGGAGGCTATTCCCTGGTTCCGAAGAGCTGTCGGCCTCGATTCAGGCAATGCCGACATTTTTTATAACCTCAGCAAGGCATATGCGAGGATCGGGCAGGATAATGATGCGGTTTCCTGTCTTCAGCGCGCAACGGCAATCAACCCCTCAAACATCGCCATGATCAATGACCTCTGCCGGGCTTTCCTGCGAACCGGGCAGGTGGACAGTGCGGTCGGCAGCGCGCGAAAGGCCGCGGCCCTTGCTGCATCGTCGGGGAATGATGCTCTGGCGAAGGAGATTGGCGGAGATATCGAAGCAATGCAGCGGGATCGAATCCAATCCGCCGCCGCTTCGGACGCTCACCCGGCTCGGTGAGTCGTTTCGCCGGGAGGTCTCTTTGCCGGATGGAAAGCGCGGCACTCGATTCACAATCGGCAATGTATTGCCGGGTCCCGGGCCATTACTCGGTGCATCATGGCTTTCTGCAAAGCTGAGGTTATGGTGATGCGCGGGTTCCGCGGGAAGCATTCAGTTCTCGTTGCAGCTCTTCAATATCCGCCCCGATTTCCCCGGCTATTTGTTCCCGGCCTGCCGACCTGGCCACCGCCATGGCCCTCCCGGCGGCGATGATTGCGCTTTCGGTATCCCCGATTTTCAAAAAAGCTTCGGTAAGACCGTTGAGAGGAGCAAGGTTCGAGGGGTTTATCGAGGAAGCTCTTTCATAATAAGGAATTGCCTGTGCAGGCATTCCATTCAGAAAATACGCATGGCCGAGGTTAACCAGGGGTTCAACATTATCGGGCTCAAGTTCTGCCGCCTTCTGAAGATAGCCGATAGCCTGATCGGCCTTGCCGGCCCGGCATAGCGTCGTGCCGAGGTTGTTGAAGGCATCGGGGTAGTCGGGCTTGATGTCAATAGCTTTCCGGAAATGGATAATTGCCTCATCCATCCTGCCGGTTTGCTCAAGCGCAATACCAAGGTTATTATGGGCCAGGCTGTAATCGGGTTTGAATTCAAGTGATTTTATAAAATACCCGGCGGCTTCGCCTAATCTCCCCTGATGCAGATATACCACACCAAGGTTATTGTAAGCCAGCCAGCAGGCGGGATTTCTCTCAAGGGTGGTCCGGTAGAGCTTCTCGATATCGGCATACATCCCGCACTGCCTCCAGACAAAAACGCCAAGCACCAGCATGAGCGTTCCACCACCGGCAGCATTGATCTTCCGGGAAAAGCGTCCGGCCGGTCGTACCGGTTCGAATATCAGGCAGGCTCCTGCGGATGCCAGGGTAATTGGTCCGAGGCAGGCTAAATACTGGAAGTGATCCGCAACAAAAGAGAATTGGAAGGGGTAGATATTAAAGAATCCCAGGGCAGGAAAAAGCATTGCGAGAAAAAATAGCAGGCAGGCAAAAGGCGCCCGTGTTCGTTTCCTCAGCATCCATAGCATAAAAACGGTTACCCCGGTGGCCAGGGGAAACAGGTACTGCCACCATGCCGACTGGCTGACATTCCATCGCGGATATATGAAGGTCAGGTTACCAGGCGCAATGAGCTTACCGAGATAAAACCACATTACCCGACCGGCCACAAGAAATCGCTCGATAACCGAGAGGTTGAAAGCCGGAGCATCGCCGCCGATAATATAGGTTCTTTCCACCCAGGCAGTAAAGAGGCCCATGGCCATCCCGACCACGAAAAAGGGAATAATCGGGGCGAAATCTTTTTTCCATCCAAGCTTTCCGCGCTTCCACCAGAAAATCGTGAGAAGGGCGACGGGCAGCGGGGCGATTGCGGTTTTAGACAACAGCCCAAGGATAAAAAACGCCAATGAGATGAGGTAGGACTTCCAATTGCGATTCCGGTCAAAACCAAGGTATGCAAGTATGGATGCAAAGAAAAAAACACCGGAAAGCGTGTTCTTGAGCTCCGATATCCATGCAACGGATTCGACCTGCACCGGGTGCAGGGCAAAAATTCCTGCTGCGAGCCAGGCCCCCTTAATCTTCAATTGCTGCAGTATTCTTACTATCAGGATTGCCGATGCCGCATGCAGCATTATATTGAGCAAATGATAGCCAAGCGGAAGATCCCCCCAGAGGCGGTGCGCAACCCAGAAGGCGGTGTGCACCAGAGGATAATATTGCTGCGCAGCATCGGGCGTGGTCCAGATTTGAACAAGACCGTGGACCGATTGCAGTGCGGGTGTCGTGAGGTGATGATCGTCGTCCCAGATCGGCTTGCCGTTCCAGGAAGGCAGGTAGGCGACAAAGGTGGCGGCTAATAATACTGCGCCTAAAATCCAGTTTCTATTGAATAAATGATTAAATTTATTACCCATTAATCATTAAATATCATTCATTTCAAGAAGGTAGCGAAATCGAAGCATAATACAAATGCTTTAGCTCTGGCAACCGTATCTTGAGATTTCCCCACATGAGACAGTATGTTCTCCTCATATATATAGAGACCATTATTTTCGGCCTCCTGCCTCTGATTCCCGTAGTCCCCCGCCTCCCACCGCCAAGGCCGGAACGAATTCTATATGCATAGGTGATTCCGATTTCAAGGGCAAATTCGATCTCCCTGCAAAGTGTACGCGAAAGGCCTTACTTAAGATTTTTAGTGATGATTTCAATCCATTGTCTCACATTTCAGGTGATTATGCGGGGGGGCGGAATCGGACATTACTGTGCAGCCTGCGATAGTGGAAAATAGAGCGACCCGGCGGCTCGGGGTTCTTCAAAGCGGAAAAAAAGTGATTATGCCATTCTATTTTAAAAAAATCAATGAAATAATTCTTGACTCTGCTTTTGAATCTCCTTATATTACTTCCAATGAATTCCCGGAACGGTACTGCGCATTTAAAAACGCCCGGGCATCGGTAGTGTCATATATTAGGATTGCGTACCGTTTTAATTAAAAATCGAATAAAAAACCCAAACCGAAGCGGTTGTCCACCTAGAGAAAGAGGGGTTCCCGTATGATTGGTTCAAGGAATTCACGCGAAGGCCTTCATGCTATTCAACGTTTTTGCTCAACTATGGGGGGAATAATGGCAACCGGAAATCGGATTCGGCTGGCGGGTGGATTTTTATCGGTGCTCATTTTTTGTTTTGCCATTTCGGCCGCCACAAGTTACATGAACTTCCAATATACCCGGAATATCATGCTCAACACGAAGGCTTCCGGTGCCAACCTCGCTTCCGGTTCCAACGTCAGCAACTTCCCGGTGCTGGTGCGTCTGAGCGGCAAGGGCAGCAACGGGGGTAACGCGCAAGACTCTACCGTGTTTGCGCAGGCACAATCTACCGGTATAGATATCCGGTTTTCGAAATATAATGGAACCCCCTTCGCGTTTCAGCGCGTACGCTGGGACTACACCAACAAACTGGCCGAGTTCTGGGTGCTTGCCGATACCGTTTACGGGAACGATAGTAATACAATAAGCCCGACCGGCTACCTGCATATGTACTGGGGCAATGGGACAGCGACCGACACCAGCAGCGGCGCCAACGTTTTCGATTCCGCGACCAACAACTTCCAGGCGGTGTGGCACCTGCAGGACACCACTGATGCATCCTCCTCCGGATTCGCCATGACCGGTTCCGCCAAGCCGGCCGCCGCAGGCAGTGCCATTAGCGGGGGCATGATCGCTACGGCGGATACCTTCAGCGGCTCAACGTATTTGAAAGCGGCCGACTCGTCATCTGCAAAGGAAATCGCGAGGCTGCGCCTTCCCTTTGGCGGTCCGTTAACCTTGTCGGCATGGGTCTATTTCCGAGCTCTTCCCACTTCCAATGGCGGCATGAGCGCAGCCGGCCTGGGGGACAACACCGGTTACCTGCTTGGTTCGGAATACAATGTCTCCTCCTTTAACTGGGAGGACAATGGCCCTAATAACATCAACTCTTATAACGGTAATAACAACTGGCAGGCGGGCACGGTAACCACCGGAACCTGGTACCATATTGCCATGGTGCGGAATAATGTGGGTTCCGCTCCCTATTTAGATTCGATGTACATAAATGGTGCTTTACAAACAACTGCCTACACCACCTATGCGCCTAACACCTATTACCGGCGAAACTTGGTGAATGGTTTTAAAATCGGCGTATTGGGGGACAGCGCTGATGGAGCGCTTGCGCGGTATTGGAACGGGAAAATACAGGAAGTGGAACTTTCCAATGTGCCACGCTCCCACCAGTGGGAAAGACTTTCCTGGGCAAACCAGGTCCAGAAGACCATCGGCACCGGTGTCGATTCATTGACGGTTAAAGGTCCCGTTGGGCTGAATGCTCCGGCCGCTCCGGTGCTCGTTTTGCCTGCCAATGCAAGCGTAGGACAGTCATCTACGGCATTATCACTTTCCTGGAATTCTGCCGCCGGCGCGACATCGTATGTGGTGGTATTATCCTCATCAAGTGGTGGCAGCTTCTTCACCTCCAGCGTCTACTCGACAACGATTACCTCGCCCTCGGGCGGGACAATCAGCGCCGCAATGCCAACGCTTACCGGGGGTCAACAATACTACTGGCAGGTGCAATCATCAAACGGCAGCGTAACAACCTGGTCCGCGACCTGGAGTTTTGCAACCGCCTCGCCATTTGGCCAGACGAGTTTGTACTCTCCATTAAGCGGTGCAATATCGATCCCGATCCCTCCTACCCTTACATGGAATCTGGTGACCAGCGCAACCAGCTACGAAGTTCAGATTTCTTCGGGAGCCGATGTCGGTGTGTCATCGCCATTTTACGATAGCGTGATAACCACGGCAACGGTAAGCGATCTGTATGCAGGGATTCCTTTGAGTAACCTCACACAATATTACTGGAAGGTCAACGCTTACAACGATACCAGCAGCAACCTTGCCTATCGCCGGGTCTCCCAGGGCGGCACTGGGGTCGGTGGAGGATATAGTTCCGTCTGGACCTTTACCACCATTGTAGCGGCGCCGGGTGCACCGTCTCTTTCCCTGCCCTTAAATGCGGCGGTAAATGATTCGTTGTCGTCTAATCTGACTCTGAGCTGGACCGCAGGGAGCGGGGGAGCGGTTGCGTCCTACGCGGTTCTGGTATCGACGTCATCTACTTTCAGCAATAGCGTATACTCGCAGACGGGGATAACCTCCGGGACCTCAGCCGTGCCGACAGGCATTTCCCTGAATAATACCACTTATTACTGGGAAGTCGAGGCGATCAATGCCAACAGCGGCGTCTGGTCTGCCGCATGGAACTTTAAAACTATCATTGCCCAGCCTGGCGTGCCGACGTCACCATCGCCGGCCAATGCCGCAACAAACCAGGGCAATCCGACGCTGACACTGGGCTGGGGTACGAGTGCCGGTGGGGCGCCATCAACCTATAATTTGAATTTCGGGACCTCCTCGACCTTTGCGAGTACTTATGCAAGCGGGATCGGGACTACTTCATATAGCGTCAGTTCACTTTCAGCTGCTACGACCTACTACTGGCAGGTCCAGGCAGTGAATGCCAACTATTCGCCAAGCGCCTGGTCGACCATCTGGAGTTTTACGACCGGTGAGAATTACGCTACCTGGGCTGATAGCACGCACATTACCCTGAATACCAGCAACACCGGAGCGAATACCTCGACCACAGTGAACAACTTCCCGGTCCTGCTCCGCCTGACCTCTGCCAATGCGAGTGCATTTTTCGCCAATGAGGTGATAACCGGCCTTAATGGAGCGGATTTGCGGTTTGCGGACGCCCAGAATGGGAATCATCTTGCCTATGAGTTGAATAAAATCAATGTGGCTGCCCAGACGGCGCTCGTCTGGGTGAATATGGATGTAATACAACCGCAGAACAATTCGCAAATGATAACAATGTTTTACGGGACAGCCGGCCTTGGGCCACAGTCGGATTCGGCCAATGTGTTCGTCCCGGCGAACGGGTTCGGGGTTGTGTTGCATTTGAATAAGCGTCACAGTACCGGAACCTATAATGTGTTCAGTGATGCCACCGGCAGCGGTAATATCGGTAACGGCAGCAACACCCTTGGAGATACCACCTGCGCGGTCGGCAGCGGGGTTCCGGGTACTGCATTTGACAGTGCTGCCTGTTTCCACCTTACCGGTCCGGGCAGCAACATTCTGTCGGGTGACTCTATCCAGATCGCCTCATTGCTGGGAAGCCATAGCGCAATTACGATGTCGGCCTGGATACGGACCGACAGTCTCGATCAGTACAACACCGGCGGCAACGGGCATCAGGCCACCCTTATTTCAATGGATGACTATGATAACCTTTGTATCTCCGGTGCCTATGGGAGCGCGACCGACTCTCTCACGGCTGCGTGGTATAGCGGCAGCGGCTGGGCTAATTATGGATGGCCATCGGCACCATTGACTGGTACTAACCCGCAATTGAATCAATCGAATTCCACCGGCCATGCGATTGGAACGCATAATGGGTGGAAATATGTCGCATTTGCCCTCAACCCCTCCGCCTCTACTCCTGTTGAAAATCTTTATATTAATGGCGATTCGGTCAGAAATATCGGAGTTACCAATGGCCTCGCCTGGACCCTCGGTAATGGCAGCAGCGGCTACCGGACGGTCCTGGGAAAGCAGGCAACAAATGCCAATGTCGGCGAGCGATTCGGCGGATCAATGGTGGAGATGCGTATCGATACGACCATCCGGTCGTCAACCTGGATCCGCCTCTGCTATGAGAACCAGGGTTCTGCCGACTACCTGACGAATCCCCCTCCGCAACCGCCGAGCCTCTGCATCCCCGGCGACCGGGACCAGCCCCTATATAACACCATCGATCAGCCTGAGCTGGACTGCCCCGTCCACAGGCCCGAGTGCGACGTCCTATACCGTGCAGGTTTCGCTGTCATCGACTAACTGGAGTTCATTGGTATATACCGCCTCAGGCAACACGCTTGCAGCCACTCCGACCGGCCTTGTTGTTGGTACTCAGTACTATTGGGAGGTGAGTGCCACAGGTGCAGGAGGTATGGGAGCCTGGTTGTCGATATGGAGTTTCACTCCTGCCCAGATTCCTGCGCCGGCCGCGCCGTCGCTTGCAACGGCAACGCCGACCAATGGCGCAACGGGACAGCCGCTCAGCCTTAATCTCACGTGGGGTACGGTGAGTACCGCGGCTACCTATGGAGTACTGGTTTCGACTTCCACGACATTCAGTCCTACGGTTTCGAGTCAGACAGGTCTGACAGGCCTGACCAGTGTAACTGCCTCGCTCAGCGGTCTCGGCTACTTTACTACCTATTATTGGGAAGCGAACGCAACCAATGCGGGCGGAACGAGTGCCTGGTCGACCGTTCAGAGCTTTACGACCATGCCGTCTACTCCGACGGTGCCGACCCTTGCAACGCCGGCAAGCGGAACTCAGAACGAGCCGACGGCGCTGACGCTCAGCTGGACAAGCGCATCCTTCGATTCGGTCTTTGCCCTTCAGGTATCTACCAGTTCCGGTTTCGGTACTACGGCGATTTCGCTGACCGGGCTGACGGGTACTTCCAAAGCGATAATCGGCATTGCTACGCTTTCGAACTTTTACTGGCGGGTAGAGGCGATAAATTCCAACGGCGTCAGCGGGTGGACCAACGCCTGGAGCTTTGCAACCACTTCGCACTTCGCGGCACCCATCAACACCGGCAACAACATGATCGTTCTGGTGAGATCGGCAATAAATCCGACGGTTAACGGCGTGGCTATTAAAAACGGCGATGAGATTGCGGTCTTCAACCACAGCGGGTATTGCGCAGGAACAACCGTCTGGGAAGATACCGCTGCCGCAGACAGTAACGCTTATATATCGGTATGGGGCCAGACAACGGTCAACAGCCAGACACAGCCCGGCATGGCCGCAGGCGAGGTTCTGCAGTTCCGGGTCTGGGACCAGGCGAATTCGAACGAGCTTGGCGCCACGGCAACCTTTGTTTCGCCGAGCGTGAACCACGATGCGAACGATACCAATGTCTTCAGCACCGGCGGCAATTCGATTCTTGCAAGCCTTGCGGCTGCGCTGGTTCCTGCGGTTCCGGCGCTTGCGACCCCGACGACCGGCGCCACCGGCGTGGCGCTTGCTCCGACGCTCAGCTGGAATAGCGTAAGCACGGCGAGCTCCTATGCGGTGCAGCTGTCCACGGCTTCGGGTTTCGGCAGCACGGTGACTGCACAGTGGGGTCTGACGGGTACATCGGCCTCGTTTACCGGTCTTGCCAACCTCACGAACTACTTCTGGAGGGTTGGAGCGAAAAATGTGGGCGGAACGAGCGGATGGTCGGGCGCCTGGAACTTCACGACGATCATTGCTTCTCCCAGTGCGTCGCCGACCCTGGTCTCACCGGGTAACGACACGCTCAATGCGCCGACCTCACTCGTCCTGAGCTGGTCAACGGTGACCAATGCAGCGAGCTATGCGGTTCAGGTATCCCTGGCATCGGGCTTCGGCAGCACGGTTACCGCACAGTGGGGGCTGACGGGCACGTCGGCAGCCATCAGCGGGCTTGCCAACAGCACGACCTACTTCTGGCGCGCCGGAGCAAAAGATGCCGGCGGCGTGAGCGGCTGGTCTGCTCCTTACAGCTTCACCACCATAATTGCGGCTCCCGGAGTTCCGATTCTGGCAACGCCGACAAGCGGTTCAATTAATCAGCCGACCGCACTCGCCCTGAGCTGGACCACCGTGACCAATGCTGCAACCTACGCCGTCCAGGTATCGACTGATGCAGGCTTCGGCAGCACGGTTACCGCACAGTGGGGCCTGACGGGAAGCTCGGCATCAATTTCCGGCCTTGCCAACAGTACGACCTACTTCTGGCGCGTCGGTGCGAAGGATCTCGGCGGTACAAGCGGCTGGTCTGCTTCGAACAGCTTCACGACCATTATAGCAGCTCCCGGCATGCCGGCGCTGGTCTCTCCGGGTAACGATTCCCTCAATGCGCCAACCTCGCTGGTCCTGAGCTGGACGACATCGGCCAATGCCGCGACCTATGCGGTGCAGGTGTCGCTGACCTCCGGTTTCGGCAGTACGGTGACCGCGCAAATAGGTCTGACCGGCACATCGGCGACGATCGTCGGTCTTGCCAACGCAACGACCTACTTCTGGCGTGCCGGTGCGAAGGATCTCGGCGGTGTAAGCGGCTGGTCTGCTCCCTATTCCTTTACTACCATTGTAGCGGTTCCAGCTCCGTCGCCTGTGTTGGTCTCTCCAAGCAACGGCTCGGCGAATGAACCGATTGCTCTGGCCCTGAGCTGGACCACGGTGGCCAATGCTGCGACCTATGCCGTCCAGGTATCCACGGATGTGAGTTTCGGCAGCACCGTAACGGCTCAGTGGGGACTTACCGGGACATCCGCTACCGTTTCCGGACTTACCAATCTTACGACGTACTTCTGGCGCGCCGGTGCCAAGGACTTTGCCGGCGTGAGCGGCTGGTCGTCACCCTTCAGCTTCACCACCATTTCCTCGCTTCCGGGATCGTCGCCGGCTCTGGTTTCTCCGGCCAACGACAGTCTCAATGCGCCAACCTCTCTCGTCCTGAGCTGGTCTACCGTAACCAATGCCGCTACCTATGCGGTTCAGGTATCGCTGGCCTCGGGTTTCGGGAGCACGGTGACCGCGCAGTGGGGTCTGACGGGAACGTCGGCATCCATTACCGGCCTCGCCAATGCAACGACCTACTTCTGGCGCGCCGGAGCGAAGAATGCCGGCGGCGTGAGCGGCTGGTCGGCTCCGTACAGCTTTACTACTATAATAGCAGCGCCTGCAGTACCGACGCTGGTAACCCCGGCTAATGACAGCCTCAATACGCCGGTTTCGCTGGCCTTGAACTGGACAACCGTTGCCAATGCTGCGAGCTATGCGGTGCAAGTGTCGCTGGCTTCGGGTTTCGGCAGCACGGTGACCGCGCAGTGGGGCCTCACGGGTACCTCGGCGTCCATTACCGGTCTTGCCAACGCAACGACCTACTTCTGGCGCGCCGGTGCGAAAGACATCAACGGTGTGAGCGGCTGGTCGGCTCCGTTCAGCTTCTCTACCATCGTAGCGGCTCCGGGTGCGGCGCCGACGCTGGTCTCTCCTGCCAATGACAGCCTCAATACGCCGGTTTCACTGGCCCTGAGCTGGTCTACCGTGACCAATGCGGCAAGCTATGCGGTGCAAGTATCGCTTACCTCCGGTTTCGGCAGCACCGTGACCGCGCAGTGGGGGCTGACGGGTACTTCGGCCTCGATTTCCGGCCTTGCCAACAGTACGACGTACTTCTGGCGTGCCGGTGCGAAGAATCTCGGCGGTGTAAGCGGCTGGTCGGGAGCATGGAGTTTCACGACGATCATCGCCGCGCCGGCGATGCCGACGCTTGCCACCCCGACGAGCGGCTCGATTAATCAGCCGATATCGCTCAGCCTGAACTGGGGAGCGGTAACCAATGCGGCATCGTACAGCCTCATGGTATCGACCGCTGCGAACTTTGCAACGACGGCTTCGAGCCAGACCGGGCTGACGGGAACATCCGCCGCGCTCAGCGGGCTTGCAAACAGCGCAACCTACTACTGGGAAGTGAATGCCGCGAATATCGGCGGTACGAGCTCCTGGGCAGGTGCGTGGAGTTTCTCGACAATCGTAGCGGCGCCGGCAGTCCCGATGCTTGCTATGCCGTCAACCGGTGCGGTAAATGCGCCGACCACGCTTGCCCTGAGCTGGGGCACGGTCGCGAACGCATCGACCTACGCGGTACAGGTTTCAACCGATGTGAGTTTCGGCAGCACGGTGACGGCGCAGATCGGGTTGACCACCGGTTCGGCTTCCGTTTCGGGCCTTGTCAACAGCGTTACCTACTTCTGGCGCGTTGGTGCGAAGAACATCGGCGGAGTGAGCGGCTGGTCGGGAGCGTGGAGTTTCACGACGATCATTGCCGCGCCGGTTGCTCCGGCACTTGCAACGCCGACAAGCGGTGCGGTTAACGAGCCGATATCGCTCAGCCTGAACTGGGGAGCATCGGCCACGGCGACGTCTTACAGCCTCATGGTATCGACGGCAGCGAACTTCGCGACAACGGTATCGAGCCAGGCGGGTCTGACCGGACTAACGGCAGCGCTCAGCGGGCTTGCCAACAGCACGACCTACTATTGGGAAGTAAACGCTGCGAATATCGGCGGCATAAGCAACTGGTCGGGCGCGTGGAGTTTCACGACGATCATCGCCGCCCCGGCAATGCCGGCGCTTGCCACCCCGTCGAGCGGCACGGTTAATGAACCGACATCGCTCGCCCTGAACTGGGGAGCATCGGCCACTGCGACGTCGTACAGCCTCATGGTATCGACGGCAGCGAACTTTGCAACGACGGTATCGAGCCAGACGGGCCTGACCGGTGTAACGGCAGCGCTCAGCGGGCTTGCCAACAGCACGACCTACTATTGGGAAGTAAACGCTGCGAATGTCGGCGGCATGAGCAACTGGTCGGGTGCGTGGAGTTTCACGACGATCATCGCTGCGCCGGCAATGCCAACTCTTGCCACCCCGTCGAGCGGCACGGTCAACGCGTCAACCTCGCCGACCCTTGCCTGGGGAGCGGTAACCAATGCGGCAACGTACAGCCTCATGGTGTCGACGGCTGCGAACTTTGCGACGACGGTTTCGAGCCAGACCGGCCTGACCGGAGTATCCGCTTCGCTCAGCGCTCTCGCGAACCTCACCACGTACTACTGGGAAGTGAATGCTGCGAATATCGGCGGCATGAGCAACTGGTCGGGTGCGTGGAGTTTCACGACGATTATCGCGGCGCCGGTTGCGCCGATTCTTGCTGCTCCGACGAGCGGCGCAGTTAACCAGCCGATATCGCTCAGCCTGAACTGGGGAGCGGTAACCGGTGCGGCTTCGTACAGCCTCATGGTATCGACGGCTGCGAACTTTGCAACGACGGTATCGAGCCAGGCCGGCTTGACGGGAGTAACGGCACCGGTCGCCGGTCTTGCGAACGGCACTGCCTACTACTGGGAAGTAAATGCCGCGAATATCGGCGGCATGAGCATGTGGTCGGCTGTCTGGAACTTCACGACGATCGTTGCGGCTCCGGCGATGCCTTCGCTTGCTTCGCCTGCAAGCGGTGCGATTGACGAGCCGGTGTCGCTCAGCCTGAACTGGGGCACGGTACCGGGTGCGACGTCGTATGCGCTGATGGTTTCGACGGCAGCGAACTTCGCAACGACGATAGCGAGCCAGACGGGGCTGACAAACGGCACCGCGACGGTAAGCGGTCTTGCCTCCGGCGGGACGTACTACTGGGTAGTGAATGCAGCCAACATCGGCGGGATGAGTGCATGGTCCGGCGCGTGGAGCTTCACGACGCTCGTTAACTTCAGCCTCGTTGCCCAACCGGGCTGGAACATGATATCGTTCAACATCAGGCCCGCAGATTCCAATGCGGTAAAGGTGTTCGGCGATTCGACGGCGATTGCGAATAATCACAATTTCATTCTCGTCAAGAACCTTGCAGGCTATATCTACTGTCCGACGCTCGGCATCAGCGATTCGATCGTGATTCAGACCGGCATCGGGCTGCAGATGTATAGCAGCACGGCGGATACGGTTCGTACCGCCGGTTCGGCGATAGCCGCTTTCAGTACGCCGATTCCGCTTTTCAAGGGATGGAACCTGGCCGGGTATCTGCCGCCGACAACGGAGCCGATTACCACCGCGCTTACGTCCATCTCCTCGCAGCTCATGCTGGTGAAGGATAACGACGGCGATATTTACTGGCCGGAATACGGGATCGACGTCATCGACACGCTGGCGGTCGGGCAGGGGTACTTCATCTATATGACCAATCCTGCGTCGCTGACCTATTCTGGCGTAGCGAAGCGGACAGTGAATGCCGGCTCGCTGCTCAGACTGCCGAAGACGGCACACTATGCGAAGCATGCAAATACCGGAAACAATGCCTCGGTACTCGCTACGCTGGTGTCGTTCGGCAGCAAGGTGGCTCCGGACAGCTGCGAAATAGGTGCCTTCGACGGCAGCGGGACCCTTGTCGGTTCCGGTACGGTAATCCATGGCCTTGCCGCCTTCTCGGTTTGGGGAAAAGACCTCCAGACCAAGTCGAAGGATGGTTTGAGCGCATCGGAAAAAATCACCTTCAAGATGTGGAATAAAACAAAGGAGTACCCGGTTGAGTTCAAGAGCGCCAACGGCAATGCAGTGAGCTATGCGCCGCAGGCGGTCTTCCTTGGATCGCTTGCCGTTCCCGAAGCTGCGCTCATTACCGAGTTCAACCTCGCGAAGGTGTATCCAAATCCGTTCCACGGTTTTGTGCAGGTGGCTTTCGATGTGCCGACGATTAACGGGGTCATTGCCCACAATGTTGAAATCAATGTATTCAATATGAAGGGCAGCCTGGTGCATCAGCTGGCGCGCGGAAAGTATAATGCCGGCCACTATGTGGTATCCTGGAGCGGCGAGTCGGTGGGTGGTGCCGTTGCAGGCTCGGGCATTTACGTGATTCAGATGAAGGCGGATAACTTTGATAAGAGATTGAAGCTGGTCAAAGTTCAGTAAGCCTGGTCGCCATCAAATGAGCAGTAAGCCCTGCCGGAGATTATCCGGCAGGGCATTTTTATTTTGGGGGCGGCGGGACGGCTGTGACTATATTTCAAATTCAACGTTTAAGGCGTCATTGTTCCCAGGCTGAGAAGATTATCCGGAGATGACCTTATAATTTTATAGGGTCAGGATCACGCAAGACCGGCCGATTCCCGAAAATTTAATCGGCTGTGGATGGCCTGTCGGCTATAAATGATTTTTTTTTCGAGGTCCCTTGAAATAAATTCGGATGAACCGTATAATGATTAATCCTCCGAATTGTGCTGTAACTTATTTAAAATAAAGTAGATGGCGTCTCCAGCCAAAGAAGGCAGGTAATCCAATTCTTATAAGACGCTAATAAAAGCCAAGATGTTCATGATATTTTTTTCTTGACTCTCTACCGCATTGAGCATATATTGATTATATTCCTTATCCTGCGAAGCTGCCCGGGACGCATCGGGGGTAGATTTTTTTATTATATTCCGGGGTATCGGCTTGCCGATTATTATGAGAAAAGAAATCCTATATACTGGTTCACATATGCATAAGGAGTCCACCATGCTTGGAAAAACGGAACGGGCGGGTACCCGGCGCTGTTTGCAATTGGGATACGGAAAATTTCCCACGATCAAGCTGATTGTTATCGCTCTGCTCTCTTCGATTACCATGGCGTCTGCCTCGCATTTCGTTGTTCCCTATACCAAAACCGGCAGTTACATGACGGTGCTGGCCGATACTTCCATTCATCCGACCATCAATGGCGTCGCGTTGCAGGACAGCGACGAAGTCGGTGTTTTCGACAGTACCGGACTCTGCGTCGGCGCAGCCGTCTGGACCGGAACCGGTAACCTTGGCATCACCGTGTGGGGGCAAACCTCCGCAGGTAATGGAACGACGGATTCCGGCATGCTCCCGGGCCAGACGCTCCTATACCACCTCTGGAGCAAATCGGCGAATCTGGAGGTCCTGGCCGCGGCGACCTATACCTCGGGAACCGGGGCGGACCCCAATAACACCTATGTCGCCAATGGGATACTGTACCTCGCCGGTCTCAACGGCTACTCTTTACCTGCTGTGCCCAATCTATCGAGTCCTTCGAACAATGCCACGGGCCAGTCGATTACTGCCGGTCTGACGTGGGGAACCGCCGCGTCGGCAACGAGCTACGGGGTAGAAATATCAGCATCCGCAGGTTTCGGCTCCACGGTCTTTCTGCAGAGCGGGCTGACCGCACCGTCGACGACCGCAAGCGGACTTGCCAACGGTACGGCCTATTACTGGCGGGCAAATGGCGCGAATCCAATCGGCACGAGCGCATGGAGCACCGCATGGACTTTCACCACCGCACAGGGAAAACCCGCTGTTCCGGCGCTATCCGCACCGACGAACGGTTCGGTAAACCAGCCGATTACGCTCTCTCTCCAGTGGGGTGCAGCCGCGGGCGCGTCTACCTACGCCATACAGGTATCTACCGATGTGAATTTCGGCAGCACCGTGCAGGCCCAGAGCGGTCTTGCTTCTCCGGGCGCTACCGCGAGCGGCCTCGCATATAATACAACCTACTTCTGGCGGGCCGATGCTTCAAACCCGGACAGCACCAGTAACTGGTCGAGCGTATGGAGTTTCACGACGACCATCGCGGCGCCCGGCATTCCGGCGCTTGCAAGCCCCACGAGCGGAACGGTGAATGCCTCGATCACACCGAATCTTTCCTGGGGAACGGTGGCCGGTGCGGCATCGTATAGCCTGATGGTATCAACTTCGTCGAGCTTTTCAACCACGGTATCGAGCCAGACCGGCCTGACCGTGGCCTCGGTGTCGCTCAGCGGTCTCGCGAACAGCACTACGTACTATTGGGAAGTGAACGCAGCGAATGTCGGCGGCACAAGTGCTTGGTCGGGGGCATGGAGTTTCACGACCATCATTGCGGCGCCGGCGGTACCGACGCTTGCCACCCCGACGAGCGGCACGGTGAACGAACCGACATCTCCGACATTGACGTGGGGAACCGTTACCGGTGCAGCGTCATACACGTTAATGGTATCTACTGCCGCGAGCTTCGCAACCACGGTATCGAGCCAGACCGGCCTGACCGTGGCCTCGGGCTCGGTTATCGGTCTTGCTAACAGCACACTGTATTACTGGGAAGTGAAATCAACGAATGCCGGCGGTACGAGCAATTGGTCGAGCGTCTGGAGTTTCACGACCATCATTGGGGCGCCGGTTGCACCGGCTCTTGCCACCCCGACGAGCGGTTCGGTGAATGTCCTGACCTCTCCGACCCTCACGTGGGGAACGGTGGCCAATGCGGCATCGTATAGCCTTATGGTATCGACTGCGGCGAACTTCGCAACAACGGTATCGAGCCAGACCGGTCTGACAGGAGTATCGGCTTCCCTCAGCGGTCTTGCGAACAGTAGCACCTACTACTGGGAAGTAAATGCGGCGAATATCGGCGGGACGAGCGGCTGGTCGGGAGCGTGGAGTTTCACGACGATTATCGCGGCTCCGGTTGCGCCAACCCTTTCTGCTCCGACAAGCGGTGCGGTCAACCAGCCGATTTCGCTCAGCCTGAGCTGGGGAACGGTAACCGGTGCGGCATCGTATAGCCTCATGGTATCGACAGCGGCGAACTTCGCGACGACGGTATCGAGCCAGTCGGGCCTGACCGTGGCCTCGGCCTCGCTCATCGGTCTTGCGAACAGCACCCAATATTACTGGGAGGTGAAATCAACGAATATCGGCGGCACGAGCAATTGGTCGAGCGTCTGGAATTTCACGACCATCATTGCGGCGCCGGTTGCGCCGGTTCTTGCCACCCCGACGAGCGGTTCGGTGAATGTCCTGACCTCTCCGACCCTCACGTGGGGAACGGTGGCCAATGCGGCATCGTATAGCCTTATGGTATCGACTGCGGCGAACTTCGCAACGACGGTATCGAGCCAGACCGGTCTGACAGGAGTATCGGCTTCCCTCAGCGGTCTTGCGAACAGTAGCACCTACTACTGGGAAGTAAATGCGGCGAATATCGGCGGGACGAGCGGCTGGTCGGGAGCGTGGAGTTTCACGACGATCATAGCGGCGCCGGTTTCGCCGACGCTTGTTACCCCGACGAGCGGTTCGGTTAATGTCTTGACCTCTCCGACCCTCACGTGGGGAACGGTGGCCAATGCGGCATCGTATAGCCTGATGGTATCGACTGCGGCGAACTTCGCAACGACGGTATCGAGCCAGACCGGTCTGACAGGAGTATCGGCTTCCCTCAGCGGTCTTGCGAATAGTAGCACCTACTACTGGGAAGTAAATGCGGCGAATGTCGGCGGAATAAGTGCCTGGTCGGGTGCGTGGAGTTTCACGACGATCATCGCGGCGCCGGGTGTGCCGGTTCTTGCCACGCCAACCAGCGGCACCTCGAATGCCTCAACCACACCGACCCTCACGTGGGGAACGGTGACCGGAGCGGCATCGTACAGTCTTATGGTATCGACTGCGGCAAACTTTGCAACGACGGTATCGAGCCAGGCCGGCCTGACTGTGGCCTCGGCCTCACTGAGCAACCTTGCGAACAGCACGCAGTACTACTGGGAAGTGAATGCAACGAATGCCGGCGGAATAAGTGCCTGGTCGGGAGCGTGGAATTTTACGACGATCATTGCGGCGCCGGTTGCGCCGACGCTTGCTACCCCGACGAGCGGCACGGCGAACGCCTCGACCTCTCCGACCCTCACCTGGGGAACGGTGACCGGTGCGGCATCGTACAGCCTTATGATATCGACTGCGGCGAACTTTGCAACGACGGTATCGAGCCAGTCGGGCCTGACTGGAGTATCCGTATCGCTCAGCAGTTTGGCGAATAGCACGCAGTACTACTGGGAAGTTAAGGCGACAAATGTCGGCGGCACGAGTAATTGGTCGAGCGTTTGGAGTTTCACAACCATTATCGCAACGCCTGTCGCACCGGTACTTGCTACCCCGACGAGCGGCACGGTGAACACCTCGGTTTCTCCTACCCTGACATGGGGATCGGTGACCGGTGCAGCATCGTACAGCCTGATGGTATCGACTGCGGCAAACTTTGCAACGACGGTATCGAGCCAGACCGGCCTGACCGCGGCCTCGGCCTCGCTGAGCAACCTCGCGAACAGCACGCAGTACTACTGGGAAGTCAATGCAACGAATGTCGGCGGTATAAGTGCCTGGTCGGGTGCATGGAGTTTCACGACGATCATTGCGGCGCCAGTTGCGCCTGCGCTTGCTACCCCGACGAGCGGCACCTCGAATGCCTCAACCTCTCCGACCCTCACGTGGGGAACGGTGGCCAGTGCTGCATCGTACAGCCTTATGGTATCGACTGCGGCGAACTTTGCGACGACGGTATCGAGCCAGACCGGCCTGACCGCGGCCTCGGCCTCGCTGAGCAACCTTGCGAACAGCACGCAGTACTACTGGGAAGTCAATGCAACGAATGTCGGCGGTATAAGTGCCTGGTCGGGTGCATGGAGTTTCACCACAATCATTGCGGCACCGGGTGTGCCGGTTCTTGCCACCCCGACGAGTGGTACGGCGAATGCCTCAACCTCTCCGACCCTCACGTGGGGAACGGTGGCCAGTGCTGCATCGTACAGCCTTATGGTATCGACTGCGGCGAACTTTGCGACGACGGTATCGAGCCAGACCGGCCTGACCGCGGCCTCGGCCTCGCTAAGCAACCTTGCGAACAGCACCCAATACTACTGGGAAGTTAACGCATCGAATGTTGGCGGCATAAGTGCCTGGTCGGGAGCATGGAGTTTTACGACGGTCATTGCGGCGCCGGGTGTGCCGGTTCTTGCTACTCCCACAAGCGGCGCACTTAACCAGCCGATATCGCTGAGCCTGACCTGGGGAGCGGTAACCGGCGCAGCATCATATAGTCTTATGGTTTCGACGTCTGCAGGCTTTGCTTCGACGGTATCGAGCCTATCCGGTCTGACGGGAACCTCCGCTTCCCTCAGCGGCCTTGCCAACAGCACGCTGTACTACTGGGAAGTGAAATCGACGAATGTCGGCGGCACGAGTAATTGGTCAAGCGTTTGGAGTTTCACGACCATCATCGCAGCGCCGGTTGCGCCTGCTCTTGCCACCCCGACGAGCGGCACGGTGAACGCCTCGGTTTCTCCGACCCTCACGTGGGGAGCGGTGAGCGGTGCAGCATCGTACAGCCTGATGGTATCGACATCGGCAAGCTTTGCAACCACAGTATCGAGCCAGATTGGCTTGACCGGAGTGTCGGCCTCGCTTACAGGCCTTGCGAACAGCACCCAGTATTACTGGGAAGTGAATGCAACGAATGTCGGCGGCACAAGCGCCTGGTCCGGTGCCTGGAGCTTTACGACGATTATAGCTGCCCCCGCTGCCCCGGCACTCTCTTCGCCGGGGAATGGAACGGCAAATGAGCCCGTTTCAGCTCTTGGTTTGATCTGGGGCACTTCAGCCCTCGCATCTTCATATGAAGTAGAAATATCGACCTCAAGTTCATTCGGGAATACGGTCTTTGACCAGACCGGATCCGGTACCGCTGCCACGGTGAACGGTCTTGCGAACAGCACAACCTACTACTGGCGGGCGAATGCATCGAACGCCGGAGGTCTGACGTGGTCGGCTGCGTGGAGTTTCACGACGATCATTGCGATTCCTCCTGCACCGGTGCTGGTAACCCCGACGAGCGGCGCGATCAATGAACCGATTGCGTCCCTCGGACTGTCCTGGAGTACCGCTGCCGGGGCATCCTTGTACGAAGTAGAAGTTTCGACATCCAATGCATTCGGCAGCACGCTGTTTGACCAGGTCGGTGCATCCCAATCGGCAACCGTAAATGGTCTTGCCTACAGCACAACGTACTACTGGCGGGCGGATGCTTCGAATCTTGCCGGTACCGGAAGCTGGGCAACGGCAAACAGCTTTACAACGGTGCCTCCGGCGCCGGGAACGCCGGTTCTCGCGGCCCCTGCAAGCGGATCACTGAACGTTGCGACCTCGCTCACCATGAGCTGGGGAACGGTAGCAGGCGCGGCATCCTACGCGGTGTTGGTATCGACGGCCTCAAATTTTGCGTCGACCGTGTCGAGTCAGCCGGGTTTGACCGGAGCGTCCGCGTCGCTTGCCGGCCTCGCAAACAGCACCGTCTACTACTGGGAAGTGAATGCAGCCAACGCGGGTGGAGCTAGCGCCTGGTCGGGTGCCTGGAGCTTCACCACGATAATAGCAGCACCGGTCGCGCCGGTACTTGCATCACCGTCAAGCGGGGCGATTAATGAGCCGACCTCGCTGACCATGGTGTGGGGTACGGTTACGGGTGCGGCGTCCTATACGGTACTCGTATCGACAACCTCTAATTTTGCGTCGACCGTGTCGAGTCAGCCGGGATTGACCGGAGCGTCTGCGTCGCTTGCCGGCCTCGCGAACAGCACGGTCTACTACTGGGAAGTGAATGCCGCCAACGCGGGCGGAACGAGCGCCTGGTCGGGTGCCTGGAACTTCACCACGATTATAGCAACGCCGGTAGCGCCGACGCTTGCTACCCCGTCAAACGGAACCGTGAACGAGCCGACAACGGTGACCATGAACTGGGGAGCGGTGACCGGAGCGGCATCGTACAGCGTCCTGGTATCGACCGCTGCGAACTTTGCGGCGACGGTATCGAGCCAGACGGGCCTTACCGGAGTATCGGCCTCGCTCAGCGGGCTTGCAAACAGCGCAACGTACTACTGGGAAGTGAATGCCGCGAATATCGGCGGCACGAGTGCCTGGTCGGGCGTGTGGAGTTTCACGACGATCATTCCGGCCCCTGCAGCGCCGGTTCTTGCTGCTCCGACGAATGGAGCGGTCGGCCAACCGGTGGCATCGCTCAGTTTGAGCTGGGGCAGCTCTGCCGGAGCCGCCCTGTATGAAGTAGCGGTCTCTTTGTCAAGCGCCTTCGGGAGCACGATCTTTGACCAGACCGGCGCAACCTTGACTACAGCGACCGTGAGCGGTCTTGCCAACGGCACGACCTACTACTGGCGGGCGAACGCCTCGAATGCGGGCGGTACGAGCTGGGCCGCTGCCTGGAGTTTTACCACGGCAGTGCTCCGGCAGATTCCGGTGGCAACAGCCTGGAATACGGTTTCGCTTAACGTAATCCCGTCCGGGAACGATTCCTCTGCAACGGTCTTCGGAACCGGGCCGGCGGGCGATTTCCTGTTCATCAAGGATAATGCCGGCGATGTGTACTGCCCGGCCCTGGGCCAGGATGACATTCACTACTTCCAGATAGGCCAGGGGTATCAGGTGTATTCGTCACTGGCGGATACCTTCCACATTGCCGGCGCGCCGGTAAATCCTGCGACAACGGCTATCCCGCTTACCGCAGGGTGGAACCTGATCAGCTATCTGCCCTCGGTGCCCGATTCGATAGTGCATGCGCTTGCTTCCATCGACTCGCAGCTTGTTATTGTAAAGAACAACGCAGGCCAGGTGTACTGGCCCGCGTATAACATCGATAATATCGATTCGATGCTGCCCGGGCAGGGGTACAAGATGTTGATGAGCTCGGCCGCATCGCTGACCTACCCGACGCCGCTCGCCGGTGTGGCGAAGCGTTCGGTGCTTGCAGGCAACGGACCGGTGTACCTCCACCTCCCGAACCCGGTTCACTATGCATCGCATGTAAATACGGGTAACAATGCCACGCTCCTTGCAAAGAATGTGTCGTTCGGCGATCGGACGGCGCCCGACAGCAGTGAGATCGGGGCGTACGATGCCTCCGGGAATCTGGTGGGGGCTGGAACCGTGCTGCACGGCCGTGCCGCCTTTGCAATCTGGGGTATCGACCCGGTTACCAGGAAAACGAATGCCTGCAGTTCCGGCGATAAGTTGAGTTTCAAGCTCTGGGACGGCAGCCGGGAGTATCCGCTCGACTTCGTTTCGTCAAACGGCGCAGCATCGAAATACTCGACCGACGGGGTGTACCTCGGTACTCTTGCGGTTGCCTCGGGTTATTTTATCAAGCAGTTCGATTTGACCAGGGCCTATCCCAATCCGTTCAGGAGTGTTGTCAAGATATCCTTCGATATTCCTGCAATTTCGGGGATGAACAACCAGAATGTCGAGCTGAATGTCTATGACATGCGGGGGAGCCTCGTTCATCAGATTGCCAAAGGCCAATACGCGCCAGGACATTACACGGTCGAGTGGTCGGCCGCCGAGAACCGGTCCGGAGGAGTCGGATCGAACATCTATATCGTGAGAATGAAGGCGAAGAATTTCGATAAGAGGATCAAACTGGTAAGAGTAGAATAGCTCAAGGCAGCAACCAAAATCGGTCCGCTCTGCTCCGGCTCGCCTGGGGGCAGAGCGGAACCGCTTACGGGGTGGTTCCTTTTTCAGCAGGGCGGTTATGTCTCGATTCCGGTTCAAGAGAGCCATTCCATGGGCCGCATTCCTTCTCCTGCCGGGGATGGGATTCTGCTCTGAGGTTGTTCCTGCCGCGCCGGTCCTGCTATCGCCATTGAACGGCACAGGAGCTCAGTCGATCGGAGCGGGGCTCTCCTGGAATACCGTTTCTTTGGCAACCTCGTATGAAGTGCAGCTATCTACCGCATCGGGTTTCGGGACAACCCTCTTCGACCAGAGCGGCGGGACGGCAGCATCCGTTTCTCCGGGCGATCTTTCTACCGCGACAACGTATTACTGGCATGTGCAGGCGTCGGATGCGGGGGGAGCGGGCAGCTGGTCGGCGACCTGGAGCTTTACTACCGTTCATTACGTTTTCGATAACAGGACCGGGTCGAGCATGACTATCAACCTGCCGGTTGCCATAAACCCGACTTTCAATGGGGCGCCGCTGGGTGATTACGACGAGGTCGGCGCTTTCAGCAAGGCCGGGCTTTGCGTCGGCAGTGCGGTTTGGGACAGCGTTCATAACCAGGCGATCGATGTCGTCGGCCAGGACGTATACTCCTCGACCGCCGATGGGTTGAACGGCGGCGATACGGTTTACTTCCGAGTCTGGCATTTTGCCTCGCAGCGGGAGGGACTCGCGCAGGCTGTCCCGTTGCAGACCTATTCAAATGGCGGTATAGCGGTTCTGACCGGTTTCACTGCCACCGCCGGAGCCGTTGCCGACCCCGCCCTTTCCTTTCCTGCGAACGGGGCAACCGGATTGCCCATCACCCTGACCCTGTCCTGGGGATCGGTAGCAGGGGCCACCTCCTATGGCGTTCAGGTGTCGGCAGGGGCCACCTTCGGAACCACGGTCGCAAGCCAGACTCTTCTTACGGGCCAGTCTGCATCGATCGGCGGGCTTGCCTACAATACCACCTACTACTGGCGGGCAAATGCTTCGACATCCGGAAGCACGAGCATCTGGACGGGCATCTGGAGCTTCACGACCCTTGGTCCACCCAATGCGCCGGTGCTTTCTTCACCGATCAATTCCGCAACGGGCACCGGGCTTTCACTCTCGCTGAACTGGCAGGCCGTTGCAACGGCTATTTCCTATGGGGTGCAGGTTTCAACCGTGTCGAGCTTCGCTTCCACGGTTTTGAATCAAAGCGGCCTGAATGCAGTTTCGGCTCCGCTAACCGGGCTTGCCCATTACACAACGTATTACTGGGAAGCCAATGCCGTCAATGCGACGGGCACCAGCTCCTGGTCAAGCATCTGGAGCTTTACCACCGCCGAAAGCTTCTCCATTCCGCTCTCGGATGGATGGTTTATGTACTCGCTCAATCTCCAGCCGGCGGATTCATCTACCCGAGGGGTTTTCGGCAAACTCAAGGGTTTCATTCTAGCAATGGACGGGAGCAGCAATCTGTATTGGCCGAGTGCTTCGCTCGACGAGATCGGCACGGTGCATACCGGTTCGGGTTACTGGATTCTCGATACCCTCAAAACCGATACCTTGAATCTGACCGGGAGTGCGGTCCATATCTCCTCAAGTCCGATTCCACTATCCTCCGGGAGCTGGAATCTGGTTGCCTACCTGCCGCAGGTGAACATGCCCATAGCCACGGCGCTTAACTCCATAAGCTCCCAGCTTGTGCTGGCCATGGACGGCAGCGGAAATTTTTACTGGCCCGCCGCCTCTCTCAATGAGATCACCACGATGACTGTCGGCTACGGGTACTATGTGTTAACCAATGCAGCCGCATCGCTTGCGTACCCCGCTGCAGGCAGCAGTCCGGCAAAACTGTCGGCTGCATCCGCGAACCGGTGCTCCGAACCGCCCGCTCTGAAGCATTTTGCAAAGCATACGAATACGGGTAATTTCGCCGTGTTCCTGGCCGGCCGGGTCGAATCGGGCGGCAAGACCGTTTCCGACAATGCCGAAATCGGAGCGTTCGATGCCGCGGGGAATCTGGTCGGGGCGGGAACCGTTACCGGCGGGCACACCGCCTTTGCGGTTTGGGGCAGCGACCCGATTACCGGCAAAAAAAATGGTTGCGGGCCGGGAGATCCGATAACCTTCATGCTCTGGGATGGAAATAAGGAGTATCCGATCGATTATCTGCCGGGCAACGGCGTTTTGCCTGAATATGCCACCCGTACCGTCTATTATGGTTCTCTATCTGTTCCAGCAGAGCTGCCTATTACGCGCTTTGACCTCGCGGGAGCGTATCCGAACCCTTTCCGGAGCAGTGTGCGGATAGCCTTCGACGTTCCGGCATTGGGCGGCATGAATGCCCAGAAAATCGAATTGAATGTCTACGATATGAAGGGAGGCCTGGTGCACAGGATTACGAGCGGCGCCCGCATGCCCGGGCATTATTCCGTTGCCTGGAACCCGGCTGAAGGGAGCCTTGGACCCGGCATATTTATTGTCCGGATGAGGGCGAAAAACTTTGACAAAAGAATGAGGGTAATCAAGGTCGAGTAAAAACTTTAAAAAAACTTTTGCAAACGGTTGTGGAATAATTATTTTACTTCCATTGTCGGTATTCGGGATCTGAAATTTAAAAGGGCATCGTGAACACACCTGTGTTTCAAGAAAGGAGCATGGCAATGCATCTTCAAGCTGCAAAACGATGGCGGGGAGCTTTGATTTTTCTTTTTTCTGCGACCACAGGCCTATTCGCAACGACCGATTCGGCGGGACCATTTAAATGGACCGTGAGCTCTACCAATGCAACAGTTTACGCCAGCTATAACTTCAACAGCAGCAACTTCTCGAGCAATCCCACGGTAGGGGGGGTAGCTCTGCCCTACGGGAGCGTCATCGCTGCGGTTGATACGGCCGGCAATTGCATCGGTGCGCATAAGTACGAGAGCGGCACCGTCGGCATCGCGGTGCAGGGATGGGATTCAACCTACGACTCTACCCATCACACTCCGGTTGTCACGCCGGGGTTGAAGGCGGGTCAGAAATTCAGGTTCGCAATCTGGGATTCGCTGAATGGGGTGACGTACACCACGATTTATGCCCATTTCGCCGCGCATGGCACCATCGACGGCATAATTCCCAACGCCGACTCTACCTTCATTGCCGGCGGGGGCTATATCTCGATGCTCGACACCCTGCGGGCGACCATCAGCCCTGCTTCGGCCCCGGTGCTATCTTCCCCGGCGAGCGGAGCTGCCAACCAGCCGATCTCGCTGAGCCTGAACTGGGGATCAGTCGCGAGTGCGACCTCCTACGGCCTCATGGTGTCCACGAGTTCAAGTTTCACCAGTTCGGTCGTGAGCCTTACCGGCATTACCGGGCTTAACTCGGTTGTGAAAGGTCTTGCCTATTACACCACCTATTATTGGGAAGTCAATGCTACCAATGCCGGCGGCACGAGCACCTGGTCGGGTGCCTGGAGCTTCACCACCACCGCGAGCCAGGCTATTCCGCTGACCAACGGATGGTTCATGTACTCGCTCAACCTCCAGCCTGCGGATTCATCGACTACCGGAGTTTTCGGCAAGCTCAAGGGATTTATCCTTGCCATGGATGGAAGCGACAACCTGTATTGGCCGAGTGCAACGCTTGATGAAATCGGCACGATCCATACCGGTTCCGGTTACTGGATCCTCGATACGCTTGCAAACGACACGCTCAAGCTGACCGGCAATGCGGTCAATATTACCGCAAACCCGATTCCGCTGCCGGGTTCGAACTGGAACCTGATTTCCTATTTCCCGCAGGTGAGCATGTCTATTGTAACGGCGCTTAACCCCATAAGCTCTCAACTCATTCTTGCGATGGATGGCAACAGCAATCTTTACTGGCCTGCCGCCACGCTCAATGAGATTAATACCATGACCGTGGGGAATGGCTACTACATTTTAACGAACGCCACAACCTCGCTTACCTATCCCACCGCCGGCAGCGGCCCGGCAAAAATGCTGGCCGATGCTGGGAAGAAGCTTGTCGACCCGCCCGCGCTGAAGCATTTTGCGAAGCATGCCAATACCGGTAACTTCGCCGTGTTCCTGGCAAAGCAGGTAGAATTCGGCGGCAAGCCCGTATCCGGCAGCTGCGAAGTCGGCGCCTTCGATGCAAAGGGCAGCCTTGTCGGTGCCGGAACCGTGGTCAATGGCGTGTCCGCCTTTGCAATCTGGGGGAAGAACCCGATGAACAAGGCAAACGACGGCTGCGGACCCTCGGAGAAGATCTCCTTCAAGTTATGGAACGGCGAAAAGGAATACCCGCTCACCGTTACCGGCGGCAGCGATCCGGTGTTTGCCTCCAAGTCAATCATAACGGCAACGCTCGCCGGACCTGCCCAGGAGATTCAATCATCATTCAGTGCTCCGCGCGCCTTTCCGAATCCGTTCCGCGGAAGCGTGAGCATTGCATTTGAAGTCCCGGCCATTTCCGGAGCGGCCAAGCAGCCGGTAGAGGTCGGTGTCTACGACATGCGGGGGAATCTGGTTCAGCGTCTCGTCAAGGGCCAGTATGCCGCGGGCAGCTATGCGGTGTCCTGGAACGGCAGGCCCTCGGGCAGTGATGTCGCCGGATCGGGCATCTACCTCGTCAGAGTGAAGGCCAACGGTATTGAGAAGCAGATGAAGCTTATTGAAATCAAATAGAGTCGCCTGGGATGGCGTACCAGTCTGCTGTGGAACTTATTTGCAAAAAGGAAAAGGAGGCTAGTGTGATTAAATTATCATTGAACCGTTGGTCGTCAGTCATGATTTTTCTTTCGTTGCTCGCAGGGAGCGCTTTTGCGAGGCATTTCAATCCCCTGGACAGCCAGACGGGGGCTACGCTGACGGTATTCCTCAATACGGCGGCACATCCTACGCTCAATGGCACGCCAATCCGCAATAACAATATTGTGCCCGACGAAATCGGCATTTTCGATTCGGTTGGCAATTGCTGGGGAGTGGGCTATTGGCCTGCAGGTCAGGATTCAACCTTCGCAGTCGCAGGGTATAACAATACGGGTGTTGCCAAGCTCGGCCTGAAGGCCGGCGCCACTATGCATTTCAGGCTCTGGGACACCACGCTGGGCGAGATGCCCGCTACCGTCACCTATTACCCTCCAACGGGAGCTGTTCCGTTCCCGCCTGGTATAACGCCATCCACGGAGTCAACCTTCGTTGCTGGAAGTCCCATTGCCTACTCGGTGCCCATGAGCATTGTCGGTCTGTCGGCTCCAAGCGCACCGGTGCTCTCCGCTCCGACCATGGGTGCTGCGAATCAGCCTATCGCGCTCACCCTCAGCTGGACCTCATCGGCCGGCGGGGCGCCTGCCTCCTATGGAATGATGATTTCAACGGTTTCGACTTTCGCCACCACGGTCGCTGCGCAGACCGGGCTGGTGGGTGTAACAAAGGCGCTGTCCGGCCTTGCGAACAGTCAGACCTATTACTGGGAAGTAAATGCCACCAATAAAAGCGGCACGGGCCCGTGGTCGGCTGTCTGGAGTTTCACGACAATTATAGCGCCTCCGCCGGCGCCTTTGCTATCCTCGCCGGCGAGCGGAACCATCAATGAGCCGCTTAACCTGACTCTGTCCTGGGCCGCCGGAAACGGCGGTGCGCTGCCATCTTCGTACCTGGTGCTGGTCTCTACCAGTACAACTTTTACAACCAACGTATTCTCCCAGACCGGAATTACCGGCACCACGGTGGTGCCGACCGGTCTTGCAAACGGAACAACGTACTATTGGGCGGTTAATGCAACCGGTACCGGCGGAACGGGCCCCTACTCGAGCGTCTGGAGTTTCACGACCATTCCTTTGCCTCCCGCTGCACCTTCGCTTTCCACCCCTGCTAACGGTGCAACCGGCCAGTTGACGGCACTTACCCTGGCGTGGGTTGCCCCAACCGGAGCTACCTCCTATACGTACCAGGTGTCCACCAGTTCAAGCTTCGCTACTACCATACTCAACGGTACCGGCGTTGCCGTGACCGCAGCGGTAACCAGCGGGCTTGCCTACGGCGGAAACACCTATTACTGGCATGTGAGCGCAACCAATGCCGGCGGAACCAGTGCTTATTCGCCAGTGTGGAGTTTTGTAACGCTTGTTGCGCCTACGGCCCCGGCGCTTGTTTCTCCGACGAACAACGCAATTTTTAACAAGAATGCGGCGCTTACGCTGACATGGGGATCTGTTGGCGCGGCGACTTCATATACGGTGCTGGTATCTACTTCCACCACCTTTGCCAACACGGTGCTCCAAAGCAGTGGGGCAACGACAACTGCAGCCTTTACTCCGGCTCACGGGTGGGTATATTACTGGGAAGTTGCTGCTGTCAATCCGGCGGGAACCGCGTGGTCGAGCATCTGGACGTTGACTCCTTCGACATCGGTAGCCCCCTCCGTTGCTGTAAACAATACTTACA
This sequence comes from uncultured Fibrobacterota bacterium, assembly GCA_963803935.1. GTDB lineage: Bacteria > Fibrobacterota > Chitinivibrionia > Chitinivibrionales > Chitinispirillaceae > BOG-1184. Next base: position 37,167 of record CAWDOZ010000024.1, read on the forward strand.
AGTTCTCCATGAAGCTCGGCTCGATTTCCTACTCTCTGCCGTCGGCGGCCAAGGTCGAACTTGCCGTATATGATGTCCTCGGCAGGACCGCACTGAGCCTTAACCGCCAGCAGGAAGCCGGTTCCTATGCAATCGATCTTAAGGGAAGCACGCTTGCTGCAGGGCAGTACATTGTGCGCTTCAAGGCGGGCGCCTATGAGCGGCAGGCTTTCATGCTGCTGACAAAGTAGCTGAGCAGGATTAAAGAAGTCAGGAATTTCCCGGGAGGGGACTCTTTTCAGAGTCCCCTCTTTTTTTATGTCGGAGCAGGACGCAAAAGTTCTATATGGTTAAGGTAGATTATTGGAAAAGCTCCTGCTGTCCGGAAAGAATGCGATCGAACCCGGTTCCAAGCCATTCGAGGACGGAGTCGGCAATAGGCTGAAGCTGGCTCTCTATGTAGTGTTCCCGATCGAGGGGCGCGGTAAGGTTCTCGACCGGCTGGGGGCCGCTTGTCGTGATGCAGTATCGGATCAGCCTCCCCGGAGACGCCAGAAGCTTTGCGGCCTGCACGTGAGGCGGAAGGTGATCGACGTACTCCGCTACAGGTTTGCGGAGTCTTTTTTTGTAAATCAGCTTATCGTCCGCCCCGCCTTGCCGGACCATTTCCACGGTAGACCGGATAAACTCTTCGATCGGCTTTCCGGTGAAGAAGCGCATGAAAAGCTCGTACTGGAACTCCTTGGCGAGGTCGGTCCAATCGGACCGTGCGGACTCCATCCCCTTGAAAAGCAGGGTCATTTCTCCTGAGGGGTCGACCATCGACCCGCAATAATGTTTCTTGCTTCCTTCGGTTGAACCGCGCAGTGAGGGCAGGAAAAAGTGGCGAAAATGCCGCTCGAATTGCAGCTCCAGACTGCTTGTCACGCCGAAACGCTCTTTGAGCCTGGCGCCGAGCCAGGAGGTTGCCTGACGGGCGATTTCCGGACCGGCGGCCTCCGGAGACCGGGCATCGCCGCCACCCCTGCAGACAAAGAGCGAATCCGTGTCGCCATAGATGACTTCAAGCCCAATGGACGACGGGAAGTACTCTATCATCTGCTTGAGGATATACTGGCCAATGCCGGTGATCGCAGATGCGATATCGGCGGAAAAAAACCGGCACCCCGGCGACCCGAGCACACCATAAAAACTGTTCATCAGAATTTTAATCGCCTGCGAAAGATAGGGGTTCCGATCCCTCCGGGCCCTGCTGCGAGCCTCCATGAGATCCGCGATTATCGGAGGCAGAATGGTAACGTCGGTAGCAAATGATGGCCCGACAGGACCCTGTACCCGATTGCCGGAGGAGGACAACCTGCCGAGCGGGTCGATGCAGAAGGTGATGATTATTGAAGGGTAGAGACTGCGAAAATCGAAAACAAGGACGTTCTCATAGAGGCCCGGCCGGGGATCGACAATGAAGCCGCCGGCAAGAGGCCCTGCCGGCGGCACGACATCGGCAACGTCGATTGCCACATACCCCGCGCGGTGAAGCCGGGGAAGGTAGAGGTAGTCGAAGGCCGCGATACTGCCCCCGTAATGATCGATGAGGTGGCCGGAATGCTTCGATCGTTCGATGGCGCCGGGCAGGAGGTTGGCGCCATCGAATATCCGCCGGGTCAATTCCGCATCTCGCAGGTTGTACTCTGCCAGCGAAAGCGGTTCTTCCCTGAAACGGCGAATGATCTCGCGAATTTTTTCCTGGCCGGAGAGCCGGATCGATTTTCCCTCCCCGAGCATTGCGGTTGCGATAAAATCGAGCGAATACTCCTCGTAAGTGTGGAAATAGGCCCGCAGCATGGTGGGAACATCGATCACCGCACGGCCGGGCAGCCGCACGGTTTTCCTGCCCCCTGGCCCGGCCGGAAGGATTCTGGCTCCAGCAACCCGCCCGGCATTGAAGGGAATCCGGAAAAAATCGCAGCGGTCCTGTATGGTCTGCAGGTCGAAATCGATGACATTCCAGCCGATGATAATATCCGGATCTTCGGCGCGGAGATAGTCGAGAAAGCGGGTGAGGACCTCCCGCTCTCCGCCGCAGAAATGGACCGGCGGTGCCTCGGCGCCCACTCCCTGCATGAATACCCGCTGCCGGTTTCCGCTGCATGCTATGCTCAGGATGGTTCCCTCTTCGGCATTGGTTTCGATATCGAGCGAAAGGATCGAAAGAACCGGTGCCATTGTTGCTCCGCGAATCACCGGATTGCGGCAGCACCATAAGGTTCCCTGGCGGGTCCAGGAGCCATCCGCTTCGAAGCCGCCGGCAACCCTGCGTTCCATGAGGTACCGTTCCACCGGGTGGATGTCCGATTCGTAAACAGTTATGCCCTTATCCCGGAGATATTTCCGGCAGGCGAGAAAGCTGTTGTAGGTCGGAAAATAGAGGCAATCGACCGATTCGCCGCGGGTCATGGAAACCAGTGCCAGTTGACGCCGTTCGCTCGCCCGGGTGGTCTCCTCATACGGAACCGAGTGCGGAACAAAAAACAGCGGGCGGAAGGTATCGACGGCGATCTTTACCGGCGCACTATCGCTCCCCGATGCGTAGAGCTCCATCTCGAAACGATTGTTCCGGTCCCGGTAACTATAATTAATGAGGAAGCAGAGCCGGCTGTTTTTCTCGGGCATATGCGAAAAATACATGGGATTTGCGGGAAGACGGCACCGCTATGCCGGCTCCGGCGAAGGCAGGATGCAAAATGATCCGGGGCGGCAGGGTTCCAGATCATATTTTAATTTTATAGGTGCTGGGCAGACCTTTCACCAGGAGGCGGTATGGACACGATGTGGGAAAAGCTGAAAAAGGGATTAAAGGATGGCGCCGTATACTCAATGGAGAAAATCGAAGAGTATTCGAAGATCGGCAAACTAACCGTTGAAGAGATTGCGGCGCGGCGCAAAATTACCCGTAATTTTAACGATATAGGGGAGCGTGCATTCGACCTTCTCGAAGCGGAAAAAACAGGCCAGGTGGAAAGCGATCTGGCAATTAAAACATCGGTCGAGAATATCAAGGCGCTGCGGAAAGAAATAGTTGAGATCCAGCAGAAAATTAAGGAGATCCAGGCAGCCTCGAAGAAGCACTGCCCCGAAGGCGACATCACCGAAGGAATATAAGATTCAGAGGTCCGAACCGCGGGGAGCTTCAAATCCTGAAGCCCCCGGGTAGGGCGGGCAGGGGAGTCCGAAGGCCGCAATGAAGCACCGAAAGTCAATTGTTATCGTTTCTGAAAAGGGAAAACCGGTAGTTTCATTATCGCTGAGCCGCCCGGTAGCAATCATCGCCGCCTCACTGGCGATTATCGGCATTGCCGCCTATTTCATACCCTCCGAGACCTTTCATTTCTCGTCGACCGATCTTCGCCGGCAGCAGGAGCTGGGCAGGAGCAACTCCGTGCTCCGCGGGAAAGTCCAGGCCGCAGCGCGAACTCTCGGCAGAGCGATGGAACGCATCGATCTGCTGAACGCAAAGAGGCAGCGGGTCGCGAGCCAGGGCGCCGGTGGAGCTTCGGTCAAGGCTGCCGCCCGGGAGGCGGAACCGCAGGGGAGAGACATTTCCGTCGATGAGCTTGGTGCCGGCGTGACCCGCATCGATTCGATCATCGGGCAGTGCGCCCTGAAACTCGGGGGATGGGACAATCTGTTCGACCATATCCCGGTATGTAACCCTCTGCCCGGGGTTGCCGTAGTTTGCCGCCGCTTCGATGTTGAGCAGGATCCCTTTTCCGGTACGAAAAAGGTCCATCGCGGGGTCGATATCGCCGCTACCCCGGGGACGCCGGTCATTGCTGCCGCATCCGGCATCGTCACCTGTTCCGAGGAAACCCCGGTATGGGGAAAACGGGTGGCAATCGAGCACGGGAATGGCTTTCGCACGGTCTATGCGCACCTCGGATCGCTTACCGTGGTTCGCGGGCAGAAAGTCAAGCGGGGCGCACTGATCGGCACGGTGGGTTGCACCGGGTTTGCGACCGGCCCGCATGTGCATTATGAGATCTGGCGCAGCGGCAGGGCGGTGGATCCCGAACGTTATTTTTATCCCGGGAGCGCCGAATCGGTGAAAATAATGCAATGAGGAAAATTCTTGTTCTGCGCCTGTCCTCGATGGGTGATGTTATCGTTACCGCCTCTTTATTTTCCTACCTGAAGGCCAACGATCCTGAAGCCTCAATCACCCTTATAACGCAGAATAACTATGCTCCGCTCTTTGCCGACGATCCCCGTCTTGCCGGTGTCATCGGAATTACGCCGAAAGAAAAACTGCCTCCCGCCGTTCTCAATCAAAATTGGGACAACGCCGTCGATCTTCAGAACAGCCGTCGCAGCCGAAACCTGCTCGGGCCAATCGAAGCGAAACGCGGGTATTTCGATAAGCTGCATGGGAAGCGGCTGGCTCTGCTCCTCTTCCGGCGCGATACTTATGCCGGGTCGCTGACCGTTCCGGGTCGGTACATTGAAGCCGCAACCGGCAGCTCTCCGGGCGATATCCCGGTACCCAGCCTTTTTTTCAGCGAAAGTGGCCGACGGAAGGCGCTTGCAGACTATCTTCCCGCCGACCTGTATCGGCCGCCCGTTACTCGCACTCTTCCCCTTCAGCGCCTGGAAGAACAAGGAGTGGCCGGGAAAGAGCTATGCAGCAGTCGGGCGGCATTTCATGGCTGAAGGGTGGGTCCCGGTGGTCATGGGAGGTGAAGGCGACGCTCCGGCGGCACAGAAAATGCAGGCGGCTATCGGCGGCACGGCCATTTCGCTCGCCGGCAGGCTCACGCTCTACGAGTGCGGAGCGCTGATTACCGGGTTTTCACTTGCCCTGGGCAACGATACCGGGCTTGCCCATCTTTCCCGGGCCTGCGGAGTGCGAACCGGGATTTTCTTCGGGCCCACCACACGCCATTTCGGTTTTTTCCCCTTTGGGGACCCGGCCTTCCGGATTTTCGAAGTACCGCTCAATTGCCGTCCCTGCCACGCCCACGGCGGCAACCGCTGCCTGCGCCTTACCCATGACTGTATGCGGAGAATCGAGCCCGAACAGGTGATACGGCAGCTCGAAGAACTGTCAGCAGCTGAAGCACCCCGGCGGGATGCCGCAACGCACCCTGTTAAACCGGACGGAAGGAAAGTATTTTTACCTTGAAACCTTGAACACCTCGGGCCCCGGGCAGAACACTTCAATGAAAACAACAATCCTGGCCATTCTCCTGGCACTCGGGGGCGAGGCCCTTGCGGCGCCGACCACGAAGCAGGCTCAGTTTTTTTCAGGGGTGTATCTCCTGCAGTCCCTTGCCGGGATTCCAGGCGAACAGAGAGTGCAGAAATTTCGAGAACTTGAGCAATTGACCGGAATCGATGCCGGTAAAGCCGAATCGGTTCTTTCCTGGTACCGCGCCCGACCGGCCGAATGGCGGAAACTGTGCGATTCCATGGTACAGGCGATAGATGCCGCGCAGGCCGTTGAAAAAACAGTACCTTTCTCAATACTTGTATTGAATGAGCTTATTACAGTAAAAGCTAAAGATTGTTCAATGGATGTCAGAGATGCAAATTTAAACTACTTTGCTAATTGTACTTGATTTTATACCTACAAAGTATAAGTCTTAAAATGCGAAAAAGAAAAAGCAGATTCAAATCCATCTTTTCTTTTTAAAATAAATAAGCATACTGATTCCTAGTGATGCCATAAACAGCATGACCACAGGATAGCCCCAGCGCCAATGGAGTTCAGGCTGTATTCGAAATTCATTCCATAAATGCCTACTATAAAAGTTAGAGGGATGAAGATACGTGGCCACAACTGTCAAAACTTTCATGATTTCATTCATTCTATTACTGACGCTTGAGAGGTGAATATCCACCATTGATGACAAGATATCCCTAAAAAAATCCCTTCGATTGTCTCGATCACCCGGACGGTGTGATCATAGATATCCCTAAGGTAAATTCGAGTAGTCGCCTTAATAATTTCCGATTCGATTTGCTGCATACCACTGATTAGCTCTCTAAGAGGCCAAACAGATTTACGAAGGATGATCATGTCCCTTTTATATTTATGAATAGTTTTGAGAGTTTCAGGAACTGGATGTATTATCAATTCTTCCTCAAGGTCTTCAATTTCCTCCCCCAAATGCTCGAGAATCAAGAAATAGTTATCAATTGCAGAATCTATAAGGCTATAAGCGAGATAATCTACTCCATTTTTTCGAAGGCAAGGAAAAAAACGAATTTTTTAGTCTATTTCTTAAGGGATCGAAATGCTAATTTCCCTTTCCTGAAAAGAAAGAATGTAATTGTAACCTAAGATGATACTTACCTGATCAATTACAATCTCCTTCTTCAGTATGTCAAAGAACATCACTTTAAAAACCATATAGACACAAGATTCATAATCTTCCATCTTGGGTCTCTGCTCAGTATTGAGTATGTCTTCAAGGATAAGGGGATGAATATCAAAATAATTCCCAAGTTTTGCTATAATCTCTATTTGATCGAGCCCGTCCACATTTATCCATAAGTTGGCACCTGGTTGATTCTTAAAGGCCAAGCACTCGTCAACACTATTTAATTCCTTTTCTATAATTTTTTCGCTATTGTACTCCACAATCTTGATTGTGACTTTTTTTACTTTTTTTTCACCAATATGGATAAGAGTTCCAGGCTCAATGTCCTACCTTTGATTTCCCTTTTTCAAGTCTTTTCCGTTTCACGGCCCTGCCTCATCTCTTTATAAAAATGAAAATTAAAATAATCGGAATCACATTGTTTCGCTACATAAAACGACCATTTACTAGCCATAGCTGATTTAACTTCCAGCGTGTTAGTAATGGTTTCTATTAACATGTTTAGTATTAACTTGTTTTGAGAAAAAAATTAAAAAAGTCAATTTGTAGATGTAAATATTGTTAACAGCATCAAATCCTTTGAAGATTTTTTTAGGGCATAGCTGGAGCTAAATGCGACTGCTAAAGATTTCGTATCTCAAAGCACAGTACCTGGAATCTTTAAATATAATTCACTATCAGGGACTGTATTAAGAGTTCTGTTGCAAAAAAATCTGGCTATTTTACAAAACCAGTGAAAAACATCACAAATGGGATATTTATATGCCATAAACAGGTCAATAATGATATAAAAAGCAATAGTTATAGTCTAAAAAGGTAGTAAAATTATTTTTGCAACAGAACCGCTTCAATGAAGAACTTAACCTAAAAATCAATGACTCACGTGGTGAAGGTTAGCAGTAGATCTGTAATATCCAGATAGCCTTCCCAATTGTGCATAAGTGCAGGAGATGAAACATTGATTAATGAAGGACTTAAAAAAGGTTCCGTTGCAAAAATAATATTTCTGCAATTTGAAACTATAATTCTTACTTTTATGTGTCATTTTCTTTCTAATGAAAATGATTAACTTTCCTGATTGTGAATGTTTTCACTGATTTTGTAACAAAGATAGATTTTTTTGCAACAGAACCTTTCGCGTATCTTCATCAGGAATTTTTCTTTAATATCTTAAATCAATTTAATGTGGGACGAAATCCTTATTTAAAATAATTTTTATAACTAGTAAATGGTTGGAAAGCGAGATTACATCAGGCTTCGTTTTTTATAGTCCTGAGATCCGGTTATATGCAAAACTGGCGAGTTTACTCACTTTTGTCCATTTATGACATTAACGTCTCATCTTAAATCGGAAGGGGATAAGTTTGAAAGCGATAGTAGTATATCTCAGTACTTCAGGGAATACAAAATCTATGGCCGAGGCTATAGCTAATGGAATCGAATCAAGGAATATAGATGTAAAGGCTGTTAGCTTTTATGACGTAAAGCCTGAAGACCTTAATGACGCAGGAGCAATTGCAATTGGTTCTTCTACTTTCTACTACAAAATGTTGCCTCCCATGGAAAAATTCATAAATGAGACTCTTGCTACCTCAGACCCAAAAGGTAAAATAGCTATCGAGGTCCCCATGCCCGACCCCGCCGGCCTCTCCTTCACGCGTCCGGCCTTCCTGGCCGGTCTGGCCGCGGCGCGGCCCTGGCGGGGGCGCCGGCCGTCGTCCGGGCGGCCGACGTGGTGAACATCATCAACACCGGGGCCAACGACTCGTTCGCTCTGCAAGCGCTGATCAAGAACCGCAAATATCTCGAGAGCCTCGGGATCAGCGACAACACGCAAAACGTTTCAGACGGCGTGAAGCTGATGGCCGCGATCGTGAACGGCGCGTCCGACA
>CAWDOZ010000025.1:0-54944 GCA_963803935.1 uncultured Fibrobacterota bacterium
AAGTGCCGTTATTGATGAAACAAAAGAAATTAAACATGCCCCCAAGAAAAAGACCTTTCCGAAGAAAACGCTTATAATTGCATGTAGTATCATTGGAATTGCTATAATTACCGGGATAGCTTACTTCGGCCTTACTCTCTATTCCGATATTCATGATAAAAATGAGGCTCAAGCTCAAGCTGCCGCAGCTCAAGCAGCTCTTCCACCTCCCCCCGTAACATTAATTAATACGATTGAAAATCTTCAAGCACATTCTTGGAAGTCGATACCAATGACTCTTCCATATTCAGGCACTTTGACTATTGAGGCATCAATTGAAAACGGAAACGGTATTCATATAGAACTAATCAACCGAGAAGATTTAGTGGTATTTGAAAATAAAGGAAGTTACGGAGTCTATCCTAATTTTTCCGCATCCCAAACGCAGTCGTATAAACAATCAAGTCGGATGGCTGCGGGTAATTACTATCTTTTGCTCCAAGACAAAACGTGGGGAATATTCTCGTCAAAGGCATCGGATGTGCGAGTATCGGCACAATTAGCTTCAAACTGAAGGAAAGCATTTCAACAATCCTAAAAGAATCAATAACAGCAGGATATTATTTCCTGCGGGAGGAAAATTGATGAATAATCGAATGCAGTTTGTAATAGCGATAGTTTTTGCTATTTTCACGAGCGTACTCGGCCAGAGCACAAAAAAGGCTTTTATTAACGCCCTATCATTAGGTAACGGCAATAAAGATTTGATTGTTGAAAAAGCTGTTTTGAAGGATATTCTTGAGAATAAAACATTTATTAATCGAGGGCCTTTCGATAGCGACCATCCTTATATGTATTGGCAAATAACCCCGGCAGAAAAAAATATACTTTTCCAAAATGCACAAACGAATGAAAATATAGCCTATAGTAAAATACTAAGTGTAAAAAGAATAATTACGCAAAAAGAGGATTTTACCGTTATATTTATTGTAACCACATTGCAAGAGTATACAGCTCATTGTGACGTGCCATTATTGGGCTATGCTATATATCACAAAATGGCAGATGGCCAGATAAGAATTACTAAAAACTATCATCTTTTAAATACAGGAGCTTATGGGGTTATCGATGATACCTTACGCACAGTTTCAATGGGGATCAATAAAATCGGATTTAGTTTAAAAGAAGGTTATCAAGGTGGGGGAGAATTTAATGATTGTCAAACTTTTTTACCTATGGTAAATGATAGCCTATATAAGGCTTTCGGTGTAGTGACTCATAACTATGGAGAGATAAGCCCAAGTAAACGCTGGTCCTATCAATCTTCAGTGAGAGTAACTAAGAATCCGACAAGTGAATGGTATGATTTCGAGGTTATTACGAGTGGTACGCATATCATTTTCGACAAGGGTTTTTTAAAGGGATTAAGAAAGAATCATATTGAACGCTTTAAGGAGACGCATCATTATTACTTTGATGGTAAAAAATACATCGAAGGGTAGTGAAAACTTATGAATTAATATTTTGGAGATTTGGTAAAATCTAATCTCCGAGTTGCTAATTATAATGGGCTATTATATGGGAACATTCGATTTTAATCGTTTCAACAGTTTCGTAAAGAACAGCCTTGATGATTTGTTATTTGCGGACCTTTGGAACAACGACATTTTCAATGAAAGAGACATGCATGCCGCGGCTTACTATTATATTCGAACGTATTTTAGGAAGCAAAAGAGAGATAGTGTATATGTTAGGTGCGAACCGCCACTAAATAATATGAAGCCCGATATAGTAGTATATCAGAACAGTAAACCAATATATATTTTTGAATTAAAGTGTTTTGTTCATCCTGATTCTAATAACGTTAAGGCTATAGAAGAGGATTTGAGTAAGCTTTCCTCCGCTGTGAAAAAGCTCCCCTTTCTTCGGTGGGCTTTTTTCTGTGTGATTTATGATGACGATAAGCCTTACAACCTTTCGAATGCACGCTTGCGTAAAGACGGCTATCATAAAATAACAGTTAGTGCAATAAACATGCGAAGGCAGGAGAATAATAATCGTCTCCGAATCGGATATCATGAATGGCGAGATGACTTTGACAAACTATTGATAGATCATCGCAAATATTCCTAATTGGAAAAGGCGTAATTCCCAGTTATTTTTTTAAGGAAAACAGCCGAAGATTTAATCTCTTGGGTCTAATTCCTCGAAGTTCTGCTTCGGGGTAGCTTATGTTTTCGATTTCGATAAACCTTCCTGGATTTCGATAAATATTCCCGCGATTTCGAAAAATACGCTATATTTATACATCCATAGAAAGGCGTGCAAAAGATGGGTGGAAGCACATCCAATCGATGGGGCAAAAACCATGAAAGGCGGCCACTCGTTGAAGAGACGTGGGCAATCGATATTGCCCAATTCTTGCCTTTCCTCACCGAGCGGGGGAAGAAAATACAGTCTGGAGTAATTCAGCTAACGAGGAAAACCCCTCCAGGTTCATTTCCCGCTACCTTTTATCTTCAAGATAACGCAATATCGATTAAATTTAAAAAGCCCAATGGTGTTCTCGTAGTAGATACTGAAATAAAAGTTAAGGAATTTCTGCGCAAAGGGTTCTTTCGGCAAAAATGGCTTTTTGGGTGCCACCATTGCGAAGGACACTTTGAAAAGCTATATATTCGCTTGGACAAGCCGCCCGTTCCCGAGGAATTCTGTTGCAGATTTGGAAGTTGTTTAAGCTATGAAAGCAGGTTAAGGCGCACAAAAAAGTAGCAGATGGTAATTTTAATGGAGGTTAAAAAATGGCTGCTCCAGTAATTATAATTAATGATAAAGAAGAACGGCAATGGATTGTTGAATATCTGAACTGCTATAAAAAAAATGAGTATGCCACCGTAGAGAGTATAATCCTGAAAAGCGAGGGCACACTTACACACGATGCTATTAGCCGTATTCTTAGTAATGAAAGTTATTGTAGGAGCGGTATTCTTACTCTCTATGCCCTTTATTGTTATGATCCTGAAAACGACTTTGTGAAATGGTCCGATCAAATAACAGAGTTCATAAAAAATGAATTAACCGCAAAAAAGGTTATTCCACGAATATTCACATCCGAATATATAAGCAAGGAATTGGATATTCAAGAGCTTCACGTGCAATTTTGCTTGCATTTAATTCATAGCGCGTCGAATTATTTTGTTTCCGCTGGAAGGGATCAATTGGTAGGACAAATAGGATATTCTTGGGTCACAGTAGGTACTTCCAGTGTCATAGAATACAAATCGATAAATTCATTACTGGAACCATTTAAGGAGAATCCGCGAAGAAAACAGAATAAGGAAAACGATAAAGAAATTACTCCGCCTCTAAGAAGGGTAGAACTTGCACATAAACTCGATATTTCGCAAGCTTATTTGAGCAAACAAGGTTCGCCTTGGAAAAAAATATTCGATGATAACCTCGTAGATGAAGTGCGAAGCACGATGCCCTTAGCGGAATTGCTATTTCTGGTAAAAGATTATTACCGGAAAAAGAATTGTGAAGATAAATGCCCTAAAACAGAAAAAGAATTGAGAAAAATGCTAAGTTAATAAAAGTAATGTTTTGTATATATCAAGTCAGTTTGATTCCCTTGTATACTATGGTTGTATGCAGGGGATTTTTTTTGATTTTCCCGCCTGCTAAAAATACTTACAACCAACTTTAAGGGGGTGATTCTTATGAGTGAGGCAAGTGAAAAGCTAAATGCCTTGGTCGATGACGCCATTGAAAATGGCGATTCTGTCGAGAGCTTTGGCGAATACGACGATGAACAGTCGGAAGGTCACGATGTTGAACTATTTCAGCATGGCGGCCTTTGGGTTGTCGTCGAATGGAATAACGGCAGGGAAAGTATTGAGCCGTTTACCGACGAAGCCGAAGCCCGCTCAGCGTTCGATGATGTCAAAGAAGTCATTGAGCAAGAAGAGGCATAGGCATAATTGCTTTGGCCCCATGATTCAATTCATGGGGCTTTTTTATTATGCACGAAAGGCGAGGCGGCATAATGAAAGAAATGCAGACTTTTGACGAAAAGCCCATTAATCAACAGAAAGATTATAATGGCTGTTATACTACCGAATCGCTTGCAATTCGCCTGAATGTGAGCAAAAAGTTTATTGTGTCGCACAGACAGCATATTTCCGGCGCAATGAAGATAGGCCGAATCTGGCGTTTTGATAAGGCAGCGGTAGAGAAAAAACTGCTTTCCGGCGCTCTTTTTTAAAAATGGCTTTGAGGGGCTAAAAATGCTATTTTATAGGGGCAAGCATCCGGTATTCATAACCCGAATCGAGGGAATATGAATGCCAGATTAAAAGAGCCGGGAATCGAGCAGGTTGAGCCGGGAAAATACCGGATAGCCATTCGAATCCGCATAAACGGCAAGATAATAGAACGCCGTGAAATTGTAAGCGGAACGAAAGAAAAAGCACGAGACCGGCGCTATTTTTTGAAGCGGGAACTCCGCGAAGCGAAGCCCGCAGGCTCTTTGAAACTCCCGTTCAAGACTTTTGCCGATGCACTCCGTATCTATCGTGAAAAACGCGGTCCATTTTCTACCGAATATGAAGGCAGCATCAAGAGGGTTGAAAATGACCTTGGCGCGGCTCCCTTGGAAGGCTTCGAAGATCGTTTTGAAGAATATATTCGGATTTTTCGAATGACACCTTCAAAACGTGGTAATCTACGATCTCCGGCGGCAATAAACCGACCAATTGAGATTGTGAAAGCGGTGTTTTCTACCTTGTATGCTTTGGGATTAATTAAAACGAATCCTATTAATAAAGTCCGCTTTCCAGAGGTCAAAGAGATACCCCGCGACATTACTATAAGCGAGGAAGACCGGAAAGAACTGATTAAGGCGGCATCGAAAAATCCGCGAACCGCTCACCTGGCCGATGCAATCAATTATGCAATGCAGGTTCCTATTAGGCGGTCCGAATTGGTGAATATGAAGATTGAAGATGTTGACCTTTTCGGCGCTTCTCCCTCCGTTCGTGTCCGAAATGGAACGACGAAAAACGACGTAGGAACTTGGAAACCGATTCCGCCTGATATGATGGCTTTTTTCATCAGGCGGAAAAATGAGGCTAAGAGCAAAGATGAACCCGTATTCGGTCGGATTATTTCCGGCGGTCGGAATGATCGTTCCGGGGAAAATTCCTATTTCGTGGGGCTTGGAAACTTCAAACATTCATGGGATACCATCCGCAGGGAAGCGAAACTTCCTTTGATCCACTTTCACGATACGCGGCATGTAAGCGCAACCAATCTAATCGACAATGGTACACCTGAAAGGGTGGTGATGTCGATAGCCGGTTGGAAAACCAACATGCTAAGCACGTACTATCACCGAGAGCCGAAGAGAGCGCTTGAATTAGTATGTTTCAGCCGAAAGTGTGAAGACGGTGTGAAGACGAAAAGGCAAAAAACGGGATGAAAACGCCGAAATTTGAAGAATTTCGCAGCTTTTTAGAAATTTGTAAAAGCTGTTAACCACTGGGTCGGGGGTTCGAGCCCCTCCACTCCAGCTTTCTAAACCCCTCAGAAACGCAAGAAAAGGCCTCTGAGGGGTTTTTTTATGTCTGGCCGTGGATCTCGAACCGGTTCAAATACCCCCGAATACCCCCTCGTACCATAACAATGTGAAATTTAGTGTGAAGTCCCGCGAAGTAAAGTGATGCTTGGGACCAGCGAGGACCGAACCCAGGATGGAGACTTCGGATAGATCCAGGCAGGCAAGATGGTCTGAAAGAGTGAGGAGACTTGGGTCACTATTATGAGGTCCCGCTTAAGGGAAAATCCACTTTCATGACCGCATTACGGCTTGAAGGCGCTTCAAGAGACTTCTATTTCCAAGCTGCATTGCAAATCCCTCCATCGAGCCCGGCCATGCAACTTTTCAATGCTTTAACAGTCCGCGAAATAGGTCATGCGAATAGGATTGCCGATCGGCTCATGGGGCCTGAAAAAAATTAAAAAGGATTATTGTATCCCTGGTTTTTTGGGAAAAGTCATTCTTATTGCTATTATGTAGTTTTTCTGATCATCTCCTCAATTCTTACGGAATGATTCTTGTTTTCTCCAACAAGATTTTGTAAAAGGTCAATAGAGGGGTTATTGGCGGGAGCATTGATGACCAGGCTCAAATAATATTCTCCCGAACTCTGCTCAAATTGAAGGGCGCGTTCCAGCGCCTTCGGCTTTGTAGGCGGATTTCGGCGATATTCCAATAATGTTGCTTCGAGTTCGCTGACAATTTTTCGAATATTTTCGACATCGGGGTCAAGCGCTTGAACGGGAAATAATCCCTCCTCAAAAAAATGATCTTTTGCACTGTGCATAATAACCGAGTGATAATCTTCCTCATCAGCAAGCTTGTTCCAGAAACCAACGTCTTCGGGGAAAATGCCTCCAAAGAGGCGATAGAGGTCCCCGACCCTCTTCTCCAGCACCATGCTTTCACCAAGAATTTCATCAATTAGTATATTCATAAACCTTACCGTCTAACAATATCCTTCCAAATATTGGAGATCAAGAATCATGCCGGATATAGGACAATGCCGTTTAATCACATAGGAGCTTCGGTGAGGCAGTCTCTGAGGGGAGTCATGCGGATATGTATCGAAATGATCTTGTATTCTATCGGGAGATTACATTATTAGCCAGGGAATAAACTACTGTCAGATTATGGTACCGCTGGGTGCCATGGTATCGGGGGGAGGTTCTTTGTTTTCCTGAACGTATACTATTCGGGCGCACTTTTTTGTCATTTCTTTATTTTCGCAAAATAAACTACGCCAGACTTCCTTCATTTCGTCCTCACCGTCACCAAAGGACTTGAAAAATAAACAGGATTCGAAATTTTCGCATTTTTCAGCCATGAATTGCCTTATTCTCCCTGAGCGGGTGAAAAAATTAACCGTAAAACAAAGTCGGCACCTCGACTACGCGGCAGTTTGAAAGTTTCTTCAATATTTGGCTTATGCTTGAACACGTATCCTTCTCTTCTCCCAGGACGCTCCAATAGAAGGCACATTTGCGGCAAGATTCCCATTTGCTCGCGCCTTTCTCGGCTATTCCTCCGCAGGAAAGCGTTTCCGGGATTGCCCAGCATGCCCGGCCGCCATTTTTGCCATCATGCATTCCATCGAGCGGTTCCGCAATGCTTGCAGGGCATACCCCATCTGCAGCCTCGTTTTCCCCTCCGGGCTGGTGCCCGCAATTTGTCGCTTCCCAGCAGTTTTGTTTCCTCATTTAATCCTCTCAGGCGCAACGATAGGTTTGGGGGTGGATATTGATTTTTCGAATTTCATTTATCATAATTTGAAGGATAATCCATCATTGCTTTTTAAAATGATCATTTCCGGGACGAGCCATTTTCAATGGGCTGAACATTGCGAGTATTGCATAATTTCTATTTGATACAAGATTGGATAGAAATAATAACATTTTTGTATAATTTACTTTCCCCATAAGCATAGTCGGAATCTTTATTACGTGAAGTGCTTCATTTTAAATTCTACCCTGAAGTGGGCCGAATTGCAATGCTGATATTTTTTAAATTCAACCTTCAAATAGGCCTTGTTTTCAATAATCGCGGATCATAATTTAATGAGTTCGTTTCGTTCAGTATGGGGGGAGGATTCAGGCTTTTCTGCCATTTTCATGCTACCGCAGGTCGCGGGATTTTTGGTCGCAGGTTTTTTTATTTCCGGCCTTAATTGCAGGCATGCCCTTCCTGATTACATTCGAAAGCCTTTTCTTATTTTTCCGTTACGATATAATTCCAATGGCGGGAAAAATTTTGCTTAATCCTTCCTTTAATGTTTTGGCGATAGCGGGGGGACATTTTTCATGGTAGAAGTGTCGATTCAAAACGGTCAGGAGAATAATTCTATTTCGGTTATTGATCGATTCGGAACCGCTCTCATCACCTGCAGAAATTTATTGGAAATCCTCAAACTTGCAGGCGAAGCGGTCCATGAACTGCTTCCTGAGGCGATGATCTATACCAGCAGGGTTTCATTTGATGGGTCGTATATGCAGGGAACATGGCAAACCGGGTTCGACCGTTACCTGAAAATTGTGGCAACGATTTTCGGGATCGATCCTTTCCAGAAAAAATTTCCGGTTTCTGGGGCGACTGCCGAGGAGCTCAAATGCTATCGAAGCGGAAAGCTCTATCATTTTGAAGATGGTATCTACAATCTTGCCATCCGCACCGTGCCGAAACCGATTTGCCATGCCCTTGAAAAAGTTCTCAATATCAGTGCAATTTATGCGATCGGTTTTGCCTGGAGCGATAAGCATTATGGTGCTCTCGTGCTTATGCTGCCTAAGGGAAAAGTTCTCAAAAACGCCGGAGCAATTGAAACCATCGTTCACCTTGGATCGATCGCCATTCAGAGGGTGCGCGCCGAGGATTCCATCAGGCAATCCGAAGAAAAATATCGTACCCTGGTCGAGCAGTCGCATGAAGGCATCGCGATATCCAGGGAAGGAAGGATAATTTTTGCGAACAAATCTTTTTTAAAAATCGCCGGGTACGATTCGCTTGATGATCTTGTCAAGGTTTCCGTCATGGACCTCATTTCCCCCGATTCTCGAAGCATTGTTCTGGCGAAGCGCGAACAGGCTCATTTGGGCGAACAGGAATATGATTGCAAATACATCCGGAAAGATGGAAGCATCAGGGATGTTAATTGTAAAACGTCTGAAATCATCTTTGAAGGTGAAAAATGCATTCAGGGATCGGTTATCGATATTACCGATAGGAAAATTTCCGAAGCTAACCGCGCAAGAATAAGCAAGCTCGAAGCCTTGGGTACCCTTTCGGCTGGTATAGCGCATGAATTTAATAACCTGATGGCGGGGATATTCGGCTTTATTGAATGCGCGCAATGCCGTATACAGGATACGGTCGCCCTGGACAATATTGACAAAGCCCTCTCCTGCATGGTACGGGCGAAGGAGCTGACTTCAAGACTGCTCACATTTTCAAAAGGGGGGACCCCATCTCTTAAATGCTCCCCTATTTTTCCCTTTGCCGAAGAAGTGCTGAAAACCGCAGTAAATGGTGCGCCAATTCGCTGCCGCATCGAGGCTCCGGAAACTCTTTGGAATTGCATGTACGATGAGGTGCAGCTCCGCCAGGTGCTGCACGCGCTTACCTGTAATGCCGTCGAAGCCATGCCGAAAGGCGGCGAACTTTTGCTCACGGCTGCCAATGTGATTCTTGATAAAACCAACAGGGTGTATTTGTCCAAAGGGCGCTACATTCAGCTGACCCTTGCCGATCAGGGAATAGGCATTCCGGAGAATGAATTGTCCCACCTGTTCAATCCTTTTTTCAGCACGAAGCCTCAGGGAAGCGGCCTTAATCTTGCTATCGCCCATTCGGTGCTGAAGCGGCATGGAGGGAGCATCGCCGTTGAATCGGCAACTGGTAAGGGAACGAAATTTCACCTTTATTTAAAGGCGGCTGCATAATAATCTTTGTAATTATCCCTTAGGCTCGTCTAAGCGTTCGCCTTTTTTCTGCGTTGCTTCTGCACCCTCTCTCAATTGATAAAATTCGGCATTGCACTTGTCCGCGGCGGCATAGCCAACCGGCGCCGGGTGTATCGGCGGCTGAGTCAAAGGCGCTCACAGATCGGACAACAGTCAGGCGGAACCTGCGGGAGGGTAGGCAAGGGGTCAGAATACCTGAGTAGTAACCTTTTTTCTTTTATAGGGAGTTCCAACCCACATGCTTGAGGCAACCACTATGCCAGGAACATACGATCCACAGGTGAACTACTGCCTGCCCACCATAAAGGAAAAGAACGGCCAGTTTGAGCATACCACCGATCTGGTCGTCGAAGCGGAGGGTATCACAGCGGCGAAGGCGAGGCCAGGCGGATAGTCGATGCCAGGCACTAAGCGAACCCGTACTGCTGCGGATTCATTTTCCTCTTCGTCGGAGGCACTTTGGTTGAGGTTGAGGCCTTCGCGCTGATCACGCCAGTTGAATTCTTCGATCGGTCGATCATCGAACCGAGGCCGGAAATTTGACTTCCGGCCCGGGGGATCATTATTTATAGGATTCACATTAAGTATCACAAAGAATCCATCTGAAGGAAATCCATCTATGATTTTCATCATTGCCGGGGTCGTCGTTCAACGGGAAATGCTCAAGGCATTTTATACTAAAGAAAAGCAGGACGGTAAGGTCGAGTGACCGGCACCGGCTGAGCGTCTGTCCAATGCCGGGAATGCACTACCGGAGGAGTCGAAAGCGTCAGTTGAAACCCTAACTGCTGCCGGCGTGAAAAGTCAGGAAAAAGCAGCTCACCGACGGTAGTTTACTTAATACCGGGAAATAACGTGCGAACCCTATCTATAGCGAAAGCTTTTAGAAATTCAAATCATCGAAAAGTGTGTTCCGGCATCGGTTCGGCAGCCTGTATTCTGACGTGCGGTATAGGAATTATCGCCTTTGCCATTACCGTAATCAGGGCACGATTCACCTTTGATGAATTTCTGCACCTTCATTTTCTCTGGTTGATATCGACAGGTCATATTCCGCATCTTGATTTCTGGTGCAATTACCCGTGTACGGGCTATGCAATCCTCCTGCCATTCTTTCATGTGCTCCCTGAATCGGTATATTCCGTTCTTGTCATGAGAATTCTCAACCTGATAATGGTATCGGGCGTTTGCGCAATCTTTATTCTCCACACCCGCAGACTGCAGGTTCATTGGATATGGGGAGTGCTGCCGATCTTTCTCTGCTTTCCCAACGGGCTTTTACCCTGGATAGTTGAATTTCGCACCGATGCGCTTGCAATGCTGCTAGCCATTTCAGCCTTGGCCCTGCTGTTGAGAAATCCCCATCCGCTGTCCGGGGCCTTTGCGGCCGGCCTCGCCGCTCTGTCGCTCCTGATCATGCCGAAATATGTATATCCCCTTGTTCCGGCAATTATCGCTTATGCGCTATATGGCGGCTTTACAATAAAATTGCGGCGAGCGTTCATAGGGTGGCTGATACTCGGCGGAATTTCCGGTATCATCGTTGCCGGGATACTGTTGTTGACAATCCAGGTGACGCTGTGGGATGATTTCAAATGGTCAGGGCTATTTATGCTGAGATATTTTGCACACGTGGCAAAAACGGAAACCCGTCTGCCGCACCTGATCTCCTCAGTCGTTCATTATTTTTCCGCCAACTGGTGGAATGCTCTCCTGTTTATCGCCGGCATAGCGGGGCTCATTGCGGTTGAATGGAAAAAACGGGGGGCACCGTTGTTCGTTGGCCCGGCCATCGCGCTTGGAATAATCCTTTCCTGGGCAACCGGCGTGATGCCGCAGAATCAATATCTTGTTCCCGGTCTATTTTGCTTTACGCTTCTGGTGCCCTATGTTCCGCGCCTGATAAACAGGCCATTCTGGCCGATTCTGAGCGGCTTCCTGCTCGTATGCCTGGGCGCTTTTACCGTTATCGGCGAATTAAAATCAGGCGCAGCAGAACTGGGCAATGGAGAATTACCCGTGATTCTGCAGGGATGCGACAATTTGCTGCACCTCATCCCGCCCCATGAGCGTGTCGTGGGTCTATGGCTCACGCATCCCTGTTTCCGGGAGGACCAGACCTTTATGACCTGGGACGAGTGCTGGGGCGATCCAAAGGGCTTTCTCCCGCTGCTGCCCCTCAATTCGCCTGCCCGCCGCTCTTTTGAGCCCGGCAGCATTGCCGCAAGCATGGAAAAATCGCCTCCTGCCGCTATTGCCTTCAATTCATCCGGCAATTATCCCGCAGGATGGAATGAAGCTATTGCAAATTTTCTGCAACATCATGCAGATAGTTACAAACAGGTCTCTGTTCTTGACAATGCCATCTTCATCCGGAATGACCTGATTAAATAATTTATCCGAGCTGCCTCCCATGCGTGCAACGGCAACGGCATTGCATAAACCAGATCAACACCTGTTCCTTCGGTGCCTTGCAATCGCCACGCCCTTGCTTCTGACGGCAATAACGTTTTCGGTTATCCTGAACAACGGCTTCACCAATTGGGATGACAACCTTTATGTAACCGACAATCCGCTCATACGATCGATTTCGCTCCAGAATATCTGTAAAATATTTTCCCCGGAAACCTTCGTCGGCGGCAATTATCAACCGATCACCATCCTCTCGCTGGCACTCAATTATGCTCTGGGAAAACTCAATCCCGTGAGCTACATTGCAACCAATATACTCCTGCATCTTGTGAATGTTCTCCTGGTTTATCTCTTTATCCGGAAGATTTCCCGAAATGACCGTATTGCCTCGTTGTGCGCTATACTGTTCGGCGTGCACCCGATGCACGTAGAATCCGTCGCCTGGGTCACCGGGAGAAAAGACCTGCTGTACGTACTCTTTTATCTGGCTGCACTGCTGTGGTATCTCCGGTATCTTGATACAACAGGTAAGAGACGCGCGGTTGCCTGCTGCTTCGTCTTTGCCTTCCTGGCGTTGTCCCTGCTGTCGAAGTCCGCAGCCGTAACTCTGCCGGCGGTATTGCTCCTTCTGGACCGATACGCAGGCCGAAGGTTTTCGGCCGGGGTTATCCTGGAAAAAATTCCGTTCATTGTTCCGGCGATTTTCCTGGGGTTTCTGGCGGTACGAGGGCAACAGTCTATCGGGGCACTAGGCTCCGGGCATCCGTTGACCCTGGTGAACAGGCTGTCTATCGGTTCATATTCATGCGCCTTTTATATGGTGAAGTTTTTTGCTCCGGTAAAGCTTACCGCATTTTATTCTTACCCGCACCCTATAACCGGCCCGTTGCCCTTATTATATTCGGCGTCTCCATATTTTTGCATTGTTGTCGCCGGGCTGGTGTATTATTTCAGGCGCTCAAAGGTCGCGATATTCGGATTTTTCTTTTTTCTGGTTAACATTATCTTTGTGCTCCATTTTGTTCCGGTCGGCAGCACGGTCACGGCGGATCGATTTTCCTATCTCTCCTATGTCGGCCTTTTTTACATCATCGCTTATAGCGTTGAGAAAGCCATCAAGGGGGGATTTCTTAAAAATATCCCGATTTATGTATCCGGCATCAGCATCATCGCTCTTTTATGCTTCGCTTCATATCGGCGCGGTGCGGTGTGGAAGGACAGCATCTCCCTCTGGACCGATGCCGTTTCATTCAATCCAAGCCCTGCAGCATACAATATTTTCGGCAATGCCTTGCTCGAGTCCGGCAGGAGCGATGAAGCTCTCAGCCAGTTTGAAAAAGCTGAGGAGATCGACTCCGGCTATGCCGATTCTTATGAGAACCAGGGTAAAACTTTTTTGCAAATCGGCAGACCCGGCGAGGCCGTCAGGTGTCTCCGGAAAGCGCTGACAATCAATCCCGGTAACGCAAAAACCCATAATAATCTCGGCATAGCGCTGTTTGAAACCGGCGGCACTGAAGAAGCCATCGCTCAATTCCGGGAAGCCGTAGACCTGTTCCCTGATTTCGCCGACGCGCAATGCAACCTCGGTAATGCCCTGTTGAACACCGGCAGGACCGGGGAAGCTATCGTTCATTATCGCAAGGCAGTAGAACTTGCGCCGGATTATGCCGCTGTCTATAAAAACCTTGCCGTTGCCTTGATACAGTCCGGGGAAGCCGGGGAGGCGCTAACTGTTTACCGGAAAGCATTCGCGCTGGCAAGATCCTCCGGACAGGAAGAGATGGCGAAGGAGATTGAACAGAACATTGATGAAATGCGGGGCATGCCCAATGAAGCCAACCTTGCGGGCAGAAAATAAAAAAAATTGCACCTTACCCGCTCCCTCGTTCGGGCAAACATTTCCCCTGGTTTTGCGGGATTTCAGAGCGGATAAATTTTTTCCCGTGCAGAGAGGTCCGGGAGCATCTTACATTTTTTCCAAGCAGCAGCCTCCGCAATCTCAAATTTTCCGAGTTTTGGAATCAGCAATCAGATATACTGCAATATTGCACCTTTGCAGCTTCATTACGTTCTCCCCAGGTCGCCGGGGCATTCCTCAAGGGTCAGCACAATAGTTCCTATTTTTCCACCATGATTTTCCCTGCCCAGCTGTCAATTCCGTCAATTGCTACCCTGCAGATGTAAATGCCGGCAGGGACGCGCCTGGCATCCCAGACCGCTTCGTGCGGGCCTGCAGAAATGACATTGTCGAAGATCACGGAAAAACACCTGCCCTGCGGATTAAAAATGTTCATGCTTACGTGCCGGGTATTCTGCAGGGTGTAGCTGATGACAGCCTGGCCGTTTGAAGAATTGTAGCGGGCCGCGAACGGGGATGCCGGCAGCCCGGACCTGTATGCGGGGATCTGCCTGATCGCCGTGGTGCTGGAATCCGCGTATCCTGCAGCGATGATATTGTTCTGGATAGCGTTTTCCGTCGAATCTGCCGGCCTGCCGGATACTATGGCCCCTTCGAAAAAGTTTCCTGCCCCCCCGCAGCTGTTGTCGCCACCGACACCAAGGATGATGGCGCCCTGCAGGTTGAACGTGGCGGGAGAGTTTCCATCATAAATTACCGTCAGGTTGCCTGATTGCGCATTGCCGTATTTAAGCGTATAGGTTGACGTACTGCCCTTGAGAAAGCCCGAAACAAAATCGAAGTGAAGGGTCGGATTGGAGGGATAATTTTTTGTCACCGATGTTCCACCGGAGAAAAGACCCTGCTCGAGGTCAGCCATAATCCAGGGACCGCTGTCCATTCCGGTCCCCCAGTAGGTGGAATTCCCGAAATAGATGCTCTGCATGGTGCAGACGGCGCCGGCTCCATTATTTGTCTCGGCGTTCCCGTAGTCCCAGCAGCACCCGGAGCTGTACCGCGTGCCCGCTACCACCCAGTACAGACCCTGCGGTTTGCTTCCGGTCGGCATGCCCTTGGTTGAGTCGTTGCGATACCCATCACCCCACCCCGCTGCCTTATTTCTCGTCATATAGAGCCCATAGACCGTCTGCCCGCTCAGGGTGATCTTTGCGCTGGGGGCTGCCAAACTATCGGATTTAGAAGTAGTGCAAGCGGTGCCGCCGGGCGCTCGACCAAGGTTGTTACCGTTTCCGGACTGGTCGTAAATGATGGTAACCTTGCCGGTGGTACCGGCAAGGAACGAATCCAGCGCCGCTGTATTGGATAAGCCTCCGGGGCCCACGGTACTGATGACCCTGGTTGTGCTATCGGAAAGGCGCTTGACCTGGTAGAGAGGTCCGTTGTACGTTGAGTAAAGGGCACGCACCATGCTGTGTGCTGCGACGCAGGGCGTTCCGCCGGCGGCATAAATGTCGCAAGGACACGGCGCGGCAGCAATCTGTTGCTGAGCAAGGGTGAAAATAAAAAGTACCAGCATCGTTTTGCAGCAATTAATCGCACCGGAGTATTTCATAAGATGCCTCCCTCCCGACGTGAACAGGTAACTTAATTTTTCATAAGGTCACTGTTAACCGCCCTTTTACTGAGTCAAAGGAAATAAACAAGAGGGCGATGAAATACGCAAATAGTTAATATGTCAGTAAAATACTCTTGAGCGATCAGAGGTGCAATCTTTTTCTGATGGGGTTCCCGACGTATGGCATGCGTATTTTTCCTCGCCTCCCATCGAAGCCATCGACCGGCGGGGCGTTTTAACGGCATCTCCTTCTGATTTGTCCTGCCATCCTCACGAAATGAACGGTCAGTTTGAGCATACAAGCGAGGTTGTGGTCGGGGCGGAGGACATCGCCGCTGCGAAGGCGAGGCCAGGCGGATAGTCGATGCCTGGTACGAAGCTAACCCGTACCGGTACGGCTAAGTACATAAAAATGGGATCAATTATCCGGGAAATCTTGCAAAGGCTCGCTGGAGAACAGAAACTCCTCCAGCGAGCTGGCGATGCCATTATTGCCTGATGGAGATTTTCCCCATCAGCTCAGTCTCTCCGGCAATTGTCACTTTCCAGATATAGATGCCGGCATGGACTTCCCTGGCATCCCAGACCATTTCATGCCGGCCCGCTGAAACGACACCGTCCATGACCGAAGCAATATGCCTGCCCTGCAGATCAAAAATATTTACGCTTATGTGCCATGCGGTTGTCAGGGCACAGTTGATGACTATATTGTCAATCGATGGATTGTAGCGAATCCTGAACGGAATCTGCTGCGACAAACCGTAATATTCAGGGCGGGTCGCCGTGGTCAGCCCGTATCCTGCTGCGACGATATTGGCCTGAACGGAATCCTCAACCGTGTCCGTCGGCCGGCCTGAGGTCAGGGCCCCTTCATAGAAGGTCCCGTCTCCCGACCAACTGTTGTCGCCGCCGATGCCCAGGATGATGGATCCCTGCAATTTCCAGGTGGCAGGAGGGTTTCCGCTGTAAATGTTTGTCAAGGGACCGGATTGCGCATTGCCGGATTTCAAGGCATAGTTCGATGCGCTGCTTTTGAGAAAACCCGAGACATAATTATCGTTATTGAGGGACGGGTTGGTTGAATAGTTTTTGGTGTAGGTTCCGCTTCCTCCGGGCCAGATGCCGGCTTCAAAATCGCCCATGATCCACGGACCGCTGCCGGTGCCGGTACCGTAGTTGGCGATAGTTCCGAAGTATATGGCCTCCATGGTTCCGGTCCCGCCGCTGCCGCAGAAGTCCGTCTCTGCATTCCCGTAGTCATTGCAGCAACCCGAGTTAAAATGTTTGCCGTTCACGACCTCATATAACCCCTGCGACTTGCTCCCGGTCGGGACGTTATTGGCGGTGTCTTTCCTATACCCATGATGGATATTCTGGTAAAGACCATAGACCGTATGGCCGCCGACCGAAATCTTATCACCGGTTGCGCCAGCCTCGGTATCGTTGGTTTCTACATAACAACCTTTGGGGGCCACGGTAAGGTTGTTGTTATTTCCGGACTGGTCGTAGATGATCGAAACGGTGCCCGTTGTGCCGGTCAGGAACGAGTCCTGGGATGCCGAATTGGCGAAGCCTCCCGGAGCCAGGGGAAAAATGTCCTGGGTGGCCTTGTCCGATGCCCGCCTTACCTGGTAAAGGGGCCCATTGTACGTCTGGTAAAGAGCACGCACCATGCTGTGTGCTGCGACGCACGGTGTTCCGCCTGCGGCATAGATATCGCATGGACATTGCGCAGCAGTGACCCTATGCTGAGCCGCCGCGAAAATTACAAGCACCAGAAACCAGCTGCCCCTCTCCACAAGCCTCATAAACATGCTCCTTTCGCAATTAAACGGCAAAGCAATCGGCATTGGCTCCCGCCCAAGCCGCAGTGGCGGAGGATTTTGTTGGCCACCGTGCCTTGCCTCATGGTAGACGGCTGTGTCCCCCTTGTTACTTCGTTACGATTATCGAAGCCCGCCGCTTGAATCCCGCGGCCTTGAAGCGCACGACATAGCGTCCCGCAACGAGGCCGAGGTCATCGAAAGAAATCGTATAGCTTCCCGCAGCCTGGCTCCGTTTGATTGTTGCCACGGCCCGACCCCGCATATCGTGGATCGAGATCTCAACTGCGGTGGCGCCGGGAAGCGAGTAGGCGATCATTCCGCTCCTGACAGAGAAAACAACCGTGCCTGCCGGTGAAGCTTTGGGCAGGGTCGATACGCCGGACGTGGTAAATCTCCAGATATACGACCAGGCTCCCACGCCGCCGGCATTCGTCCCGGCGACATGCCAGTAGTAGAGGGTGCTGGTACCCAGGCCGCTTACCACCGACGAGGTAGCGGTCAGTCCGGAGCGGCTGATAAGAGTATCGGGAAAGCCGTACGCCGTTGTAACCTGCAGGATGTATGCGGTCGCGCCGGCAACACTGCCCCAGCTCAGGCTCGCGTTCACGGGCACATTGCTGGAACCATCGCCGGGCGAGACTTGCACCGGGGCTGCTGTCGGCGGGGAGATTGAAGTTGTAAAGCTCCACACGGCAGACCAGGTGCTGCTTCCGGCTGCGTTCGTCGCATTGGCGCACCAGAAGTAGGTGGTGGCGTAACTAAGACCGCTGTCGTTGGCGGTTGTCCCGGTGATTCCGCTCTGGGTTATAACCGTGCCGGTGAAGGCCGAACTGAAGGATAGTTTGATTGCGTACGATGATGCGGATAGCACGGCCCCCCAGGACAGGCTTATGTTGACCGGCCGGTTGATGGCACCATTGGTCGGGGATGCAAGCGCGGGGACTCCCGGCACAATGACCGGGGTAAAGCTCCAGATGCTCGACCAGGCGCTCGTCGCGGCACCCGCCGTCGCATTGACTTGCCAATAGTACGTCGTGTTGACGGCCAATCCCGAAACCGGCAGCGAGGTTCCCGTGAATCCGGACTGGCCCAGAATCGTTGTCGAAAAGTTCGGCGAAACCGAAACCTGTATGCCGTACGAAGTCACGGTAGGTATGGAATTCCACGCCAGCGGTACCGGCAGCGGTGAACCGGCGCCGTTGGTCGGGGATGCCAGTGTCGGCGGCGGCAGGCTGAAGCTTACCAGGGTTTGATTGAGTTGCTGGTTCTGGTACGAGAGCATCACCCAGTCTGCCGAGCGCGCGGTATCGGCAATCTCGAACTCATCCAGGGAACCCTGAAAATAGGCACTCGATTCGTCGTTGGTGTTCGCATCGCACGGACGTCCGATCCACATGCTGTTATTGGAATCGGGTACGTTCCCGCCCGAATTATACGTATCATAATTGGGGCTCATGCCAAGGGGGACCCCGTCGAGATAATACTGGGAACCTCCCGGTACATTGGCATAGGTGAGAACCAGGTGATGCCAAGCCCGGTTGTGAGCGGCACGCTATCGGTCCAGGCAAAGCCATGACCCCAGCTCACGAGCTGCGGATAAAGTCCGTTGGATTTCGTGTCGGTCTGGTTGCCGAAACAGTATTCGAGCTCATTTGAATTCCATTGCGTGGGGTTGCCTTTATACAGGATACAACCCCCGCCGTTGGAACTCGACAGATTCACCCACAGGGATATAGTCCACGGGGCATTATTGTTGAAATTGGTATTGAAACTCGTTCCGTTTTTGCGGAGCGGGATATAGTCGGTAGTTGTACGACTTGCCGTGTACGTACCTCCGCCGAAAGTCTGGCAGAGGCCGATGATACCGGGACTTGCGGGATTGGTGCAGGAGTCATCGCCGTTATTCCCGTTTCCCGACGCATCGATAAATGCAGCCTGCGCCCCCCGCTGCGTTCCTTCACCCAGGTGCAAGGCTGCCTGGTAGTGGGCGGCAGCGGTGAAAACCGAAGGCCCGCTCGACTGGCTGATCGCACCGGTCTTCCCGTAATGCATGACAAGGGACTGGGAAGTGCTGTTGCCGAACACCGTGTCAAGCAACACCCAGATAACGGCTGTATCGTTGTATCCTGCGCCGTCAACCCATCGTTCGATCTGGTAGGGCAGGTGCTGCGAATAATTGCTCTTTGAAAAGCGGATATCGGCGCCTTGCAGGAGGACCTTGCTGAATCCCGGAAAATTCGAGGGATTCAGGCGAATCAATACCGCAAAATTATAGACGTTGTGCTGGACATTCGCGCCTGTCCCGGAGGTGTTGAGGAATATCGGGGTGTGATACGACCAGGCAGTGTAGTCCTCCTGAGCATGGACGATCCCGGCCAGCCATAGAAGCGCGAGAACCATTGCAAAAAAACATCGTCTTCCCCTCATCGTTGCCGCTCCTTATACATTTTTAAAAATAAAGCAGAAAAGAAGTGGTTCTGCAGCGGATAATATAATTAGAGAGGACCGGGTTTTCAAGAATCTTCTCAGCGATTCCGCACCTGATGATGAGATGGGAGGGATTTGCAAGGTATCAGGTGGTGGTACGATGCTGAGAAGCGGAAAAAAACGATTGCTTAATAATTATGCTAACCCCTATATATCAGTGCGTTACGATATATTGACATTATAAAGATCGAAAAGCCGGGATTTCGCCTGAAGTATCGATAACAACGCTGTCCGGAATTCGAGTCCATCCACTCCAGCTTTTCAAAATCCCCCAGATACATCGGCAAGGGCCTTCTGAGGGTTTTTTTATGTACGGCCTTGAAACTTGAACCGGTCCCGATACCCCCGGATTCTCTTACAGACTCTTCACCCTCTTCGCAAGCTGCAGGCTGTTCCCCCAGGGGTCTTCAAGCAGAATGAAATAATTCGCGCCGGGCGCCGCCGCGCTCTTCTCAATGAGTTTCGCGCCGTTTTGCTGCAGGAGCTCCGCATCGGCGTCGGGATTGCTGCTTTTAAATGCCAGATGAAACTGCAGCGGGTGGTTAAGTTTTTCGCGCAAAGGCCTTACGCCGCTGAGCTGGCACAGCTCAAGCATGACCTTGCCGTCAGCCTCCACGATAAATGCGCCGGCATTTTCCCCGTTTACGTTTGATGAGCGGACCGTAAAGCCGAGAACGTCCCGGTACCATTCCGCCATTTTAACGGCATCCGGAACCACGATGCCGATATGCTCGATAGTGAATGGCACGATTGCCTCCAGGGAAAAGGGTGGAACAGCCGGGAAGAAGATAAATTATGCTGTGGCAAGGCGTTAGATCACGCGGTGCGAACAGGAGCTCGCCAGCGCTCTTTAAAGAACATATTTCGCAGGCACGTTCACGTGCTTGGGCACGATGATAATCCCATCGCGGATAACGATCCCGTCACGCTCGCCGCTATCGATAGAGTCTTTGTTAATCAGCACAGCCCCGTCGCCAATAGAGACGTCCTTATCGATAATGGCATTCCGGATGTGACAATTGGCCCCGACGCCGAGGTGCGGAACCGGCCGGTTTTTTGCCTCATAAGAATCCGCTCCCATGAAAATTACCCGCGACAGATGGGAGCCGTTGCGGATTATGGAACGGACCCCGATCACCGAATCGGAAATTTTCGCGTTTTCGATCATGGAGCCTTCGCAGATTATGGATGCGTTGATGTCGGACCCGGTAATCTTGGCAGCCGGGAGGAATCGAACGTTGGTGAATATGGGATTTCGCTGGTCGTAAAAATCGAAGGGCGGTACCGGCTGGGTCATTGCCATGTGCGCTTCGAAAAATGCTTTGATGGTTCCGATGTCTTCCCAGTAACCGGTAAAGGGGTACGCGAAAACCTTGTATCTGGTCAGGCAGGCAGGGATGATTTGCTTGCCGAAGTCGTCATAATCGAACTGTTTCAGCACGTCGAACAGGACTTTTTTGTTAAAAATATAGATGCCCATGGACCCCACATGAGTACGATCATCCCCCTGGTCCGGGATCTTTCTGCGCAATTCCTCCGGAATCTCAAAATCTTTAACCGTTGCTTCGTCGGTCGGCTTCTCGATAAAATCAACAACCCGGTAATCGGGATTCATTTTCAGGACGCCGAGGTCCGGTACGCTCGATCGCGGTACCGGCATGACGCTCAAGGTGATGTCGGCATTGGTGGAATTGTGAAAATCGATGAATTTAGTAAAATCCATCCGGTAAAGGTGGTCGCCGGAGAGCAGCATCACCGTGTCGCCTGACTGGCTGAAATTTGCGAGGTTCTTGCGAACCGCGTCGGCAGTTCCCTGGTACCATCCCTTGTTCTCGATGGTCTGGGAAGCGGCCAGCACGGAGACGAATCCGCCGGAAAATTGGTCGAGACGGTACGACTGGAAAATGTGTCGATGGAGGGATTCCGAGGCGAACTGGGTAAGCACCCATATGGAGCGGATGTTGTGGTGCAGGCAATTGCTGATGGGAATATCGATGAGTCGAAATTTCCCGCCAAGCGGTACAGCCGGTTTCGCACGAGACTGGGTGAGGGGGTGCAGGCGGCTTCCCTGACCGCCGGCAAGGATGATTGAAGTTACCTTGTTATCCATGAACGCTGCCTTTCATTGTAACGATTAATGATTCCCGGGTTTCCAAGGGAAAGATAGGTATTTCCAATGGCCTTCATCAAGCATACTATTCAAAAGGTTATCGAATAAAATAGCATGCAATCGAGAGCAGATCAACATGGCTGAATCATACCCTGAGTGCATTGGAAGATTCCGCATCCAGGGATTTCATGCCATATGGAAAGGGTTTTGTCGGCGTACCTTGCGCGAGCAGGTTGAGCAACTACCGGCCATGGTTCCTCAAGGAATAATCAGGCATGCACTACGTGAGGCATTCAGGACCGGCAACCGGTACCTATCAGGTAGCAGACACCTACCAGTATGGGTGAAAGATCAAGTCTTAAAATAATTTCTGTACCAATCTTTGCATGGCGAGGGGGGGGTCATTTTTAAAGGCTCCCTGCTGTGTTCGCATGATGGCAGCAGCCGGCTATAAAACATACTGCTGCCTGCCGCCTCACAGACCGCGAGCTTAGCGAGCAGCCTGCCACTGAACTGGAGGCCCACCCGGGCCTCAACAGTTCAATTCTGCGCATGCAAAAAAAAAAGGCACTTCCAATGGGAGGAAGTGCCTTTTTACAATATGCCGCCTCACAGACCGCGAGCTTAGCGAGCAGCCTGCCACTGAACTGGAGGCCCACCCGGGCCTCAACAGTTCAATTCTGTGCATGCAAAAAAAAAAGGCACTTCCAATGGGAGGAAGTGCCTTTTTACAATATGCCGCCTCACAGAATTGAACTGTGGACACATGGATTTTCAGTCCATTGCTCTACCGACTGAGCTAAAGCGGCAGCCAAATTTCGAACGGATGTAGAAAATACATACTCGACGACTGATTTTCAAGCACACTGCGTCTTTTTAATGAACTTTTTATCGATCTCAAAATAATCCTGACCGGCAAAATAGCGGTCGATGTCCGCAACGCCGGTGAAATCCTCCCTGCGGTCGCCTGGTTCCTTCCCCATGACCTGGATATCGATGAGATTATAAACTATGGTGCCGAAGTCTTCGGTGGCATTTATTCCCCAGTCCGCAAAGACGCTCCTGGCCAGAGGGCCATACTGGTGCACGGCGAACTCGAGAAGGCTGCGTGAAAGCTCGGACCCGTTTACATGACGGATTTCACCGATCCCGGCAAGGCAGTAGGAGAAACCGCTCAGGACAAACAGATAAGCGCCAAGCTTATGACGCGTATCTATACCGGTTTCGAGAATTTCAGCCCTGATCCTGTTTTCGATGCCGTCTGAAGACATACCGGTCAGACTACTTAATGCTGATAAAGGTCGTCGGGTTTTTGCCCTCGCGAAAGGTTATCTGCTGCGATACTTCCTTGCCGTCCTTTACCACCCGTAAGGTATGGGTACCGGGTGTGACGGTCAGTTCGGCATACGACTTTCCGACCAGCTGGCCGTCAATATAGACGTCCGCATTCGGCGGCTGGGAAGCTATGAACGTCGTTGACTTCATCGCCTTGGCCGGCGCAGCGGCAGTAACCGGTTTTTGCGGCTTTACCGGAGCGGACTCTTCCGGTTGCGAAGCGGCGATTTCCGCTTTTTTCCTTGCTGCTTCCCGTTTTTTTGCCTTGAGCTTGGCATGGGCTGCTTTTTTATTGGATTCGGCGGGTTGCAGCTCTGCAGCTGAGGTAGCGGGTGCAGCAGCGACGGCCTCTGCGGGTTTTTCCGGGGCGGCTGGAGCAGCGGATTGTTCCGGCGTTTTTTCCGCAGGAGTCTGCGATGGAGCCCCAGGGGCCTCAGGTTTCGGCGCTTCGGTGACGGTACCGGCTGGGGACGGGAGCGCTTCTTTTCCCGGCGAGAAAAAGTGGTTGACGGCAATATAACCGCCTGCTCCGAGAATTACCAAAAGCACTAAGGCGATAACGACCGGAACTGCCGGCGACTTTTTTGCAACCGATGCTTTTCGGCCGGTTCTGTCGGAAGCGGCTCCTCGAGTCGCAGATCTTCCGTCGAGCGCAGCCTCAAAATCATCGGGGCTTACCTGACTTTTAGGGGAAACCGGAATGCTCTTCTGCGTCGCCTGTTTTGGAAGTGCCATTTCCGGGGCTGCAGGACGTTTCTGGTCCTGGGCCTGCGCGGCAGGAACCGGTTTCGGCGGCACCGCTTTAGGCGAAATTGGAGGTTTCGTCGCGGCCGCTTCAAAAGGTGCAGCCTTGGGTGCCATCGGTGGGCGTGGCGGCAACGCCGGCTGGGGATGCGGCGGAGTGAAATGCGGCTGGGCAACCGGTCCGTGGGCCGGTCGGGCCGGCGGCGGGAGTTGCGTTGAAGGCGCCTTGGCCGGGGGTATTGTCAGCCCATCACCGAATGCCGAGCCGATTTCAGCCCTGAGATCGTCAAATTCTGAAACCGGTGCCTTAGGCGTGGCCGCTGCCGTGGGAATCCCCCCTACCTGCCCTGCGAGTTCCCCGGATAGCCTGATGATTTCAGCTTCGTCGGCAAATACCTTTAAAATATTCTGGACCCCGCTTTTTTTCAGAATATCCATGACCGGCGCCTGTGGAGCCAGAAGTGATAGCCTGCCAAAGACATCAAGCATCCGCTTATTCATGACGATGAGTGCATTGATGGTATCGGAATAGAGGTAATCGAGCCGGGCGAGGTCGACGCTGATGTTCCGCTTGCCTTCGGAAATCATCGAATCGATGGTCTGCTTGAGCAGGTTGGAATCGAGCACCTCGTCCTGTTCAAGCACGGGCTCGACAATTTCGAATAATCCGATGGTACGAGTCTGGAAGTTGATGTTAACCTCCCTGATGAGGGTACATCGTGCAATAAGCGTCCGGATGTTCATAGTACGCCAGACAGGAGTTGAACCTGTGACCTTCGGCTCCGGAGGCCGACGCTCTATCCAACTGAGCTACTGGCGCGTAATTTACCAATATATATGCAGTAAAAAGCTCTTTCAAGACCGGCATTGAAAAAATGCCGCCAGCCGGGCAGGCGATTTCTCGTAATCGTTTAAATATAAATGATTCATGCCGTTGGCGGAAACTTTGCGCTATGGCCCAATTCGGGCGACGAACCCAGTTCGTCAGCGAGCGAAGAGTACCGGAGTATCGCCCTGTTGTTGGCCACGGCGATTGATAACGCCTTTCGCGTGCCGACAAAAATGCACAGCTGTCGCGCCCGCGTCAGCGCGGTATAGAGCAGATTTCGCTGGAGCAGGATGAAATGCTGCGTGGAGAGAGGGATCACCACCGCCTTGAATTCCGATCCCTGGCTTTTATGGATGCTCATGCAGTAGGCCGGGATCAGCTCGTCGAGCTCCTTGAGACTGTAGTGGACGGAATTTCCCCCGAAGTCGACGGTCACTCCCTCATCCCGGTCGACGGCGGTCACGATGCCGATGTCGCCGTTGAATACGCCGAGATCGTAGTTGTTGCGAAGCTGCAAAACCTTGTCACCCAGGATTATATCCATGGTGCCGCGCGATACCCGTTCGGGCGAAAGGGCGAGCTCGCGCTGCAGCCGGGCGGTGAGGTTCAGTGTTCCGAGCGGGCCGCGATGCATCGGGGAGAGCACCTGTATGTCGGCGATGGGGTCGAAACCGTAGCGTGCGGGAAGCCGTCGCGCGACCAGGTCGACGATGGTGTCGACCCCGGCCTCGGGGTCTTCCTGCGTCATGAAAAAACAATTGTCATCAGGCAAATTCGAAAAATGGGGAACTATCCCGTTTATGATTTCGTGGGCGGCAGTGACAATCCGGGACTGCGCAGCCTGCCGGAAGATTTTTGTAAGCTGGACATGCGGGATCCTGCCGCTCGCGATGAGGTCGGAAAGTACATTGCCCGGACCCACCGAAGGAAGCTGGTTGTTGTCGCCAACCATTATGAGCGAGGTTTTCGGACCGACGGCCGCCAGGAGGTTTCGCATGAGCGTAATGTCAACCATCGACATTTCGTCAATGATCAGGACATCGGCTTCGATCGGATTCTCCTCGTTGCGGCCGAACCGCGATCCGCCGCCGGGCTGGCCCTTGAATTCGAGAAGCCGGTGGATGGTCCGCGCCTCGCATCCCGCAACCGTTCCCATCCGCTGCGCGGCGCGGCCCGTCGGTGCGGCGAGCGCGACCGTTTTGCGCTGTTCGTTGAAATAGGAGACCAGAACCTGCAGAATCGCGGTTTTTCCGGTTCCCGGACCGCCGGTAAGCAGGAACAGCGGCTCTGTCGCGGCCTTAACGACGGCATCGGCCTGCGCGGCTTCGGGGTGGAATCCGGTCCGTGATTCGTAGGCGCCAAGCCACTGCCGAAGGCGACCCTCCCGATTGTCATCCCGCCCGGGAGCACTGCCGAGCCGTTTCCGGAGGTACTTTGCCGCGGCTTTTTCCGCATGGTAAAAGGCCGGAAGGTAGACGCGATCGTCGTCGCGGATAAAAATGTCGGCCCCGGAAGCGTGATCGAGCGTATAGACCACGAGCTCCTCCGAAACGCCAAGAAGCTCTGCGGCAAGCGGGATAAGCGCGGTCACCGGAAGGTAGCAGTGACCCTCACTGCCGGCTGCGTTGTCAAGCGCGTACCGTATTCCGGCGCGGATGCGTTTGTAGGAGTCATGCTTGAAGCCCATTTTCTGGGCTATGGCGTCGGCCTTCTTGAACCCCACGCCCCACACGTCATCGAGAAGCGCGTAGGGGTCGGAGGAAATTTTCTCGCGCGCAGCCGATCCATATACTTTGTAAATTCTCAGGGCGCCGTTGACCGTAACGCCGATCTCCTGCAGAAAGAGCATGAGGTCCCGGAGATGCCGGGAACGCTGCCAGGATGATTTTATTTTATCCAGCGTTTTCGGCCCGATTCCGTGGACTTCGCCGAGGCGGTCGGGCTCGTTGTCGAAGGTGTCGAGGGCTTTCAGGCCGAATTTCGCTACAATGAGCTTCGCCCGCGAAGGCCCGACGCCGACTATAAGGCCGGAACTCAGATAGTTGAGGATGCCGTCGATCGTGGTCGGACGGACGATCTCGTACTTTTCGACCGAGAATTGCCTTCCGAATCGCCGGTGTACTTCCCAGGCGCCCTGCAAGGCTACCGATTCGCCCTTGCCGACGGTCGGCATGATTCCCACGCAGGTGACGGGTGCCTGCTCCGTGGCCGCCTGGAGATGGAGCACCGTGTAGCCGGTGTCCTCATTCTGATACCCTATATCGGTGACGATTCCCTGAAGAGCGATGGACATTGCAGGGGCTCTCATCTGAAGATACCGCTAAAAAAAAGGACGGCCCTGAAGCCGCCCTTCCGATGCGCTGCTGCACCACAAAGACCTACTTTTTCTTATGTCGATTGAGACGACGACGTTTTTTTCTTTTGTGGCGGTTAATTTTGGCCTTTCTCTTTTTCTTAACGCTTGCCATTATACGACATCCTTCTGTTGAAGTTACCCTTGCGATGAATGTCCTGCAAAATGGTTTTCGCCGCAGGTTTTGTCAACCCTTTGAATATTCTGCCCCGAACGAGGGTCCGGCGAGGGGGTCAGGAAGAGATAGTATCGGGCTCCAGGAAAAATGAAAGC
Organism: uncultured Fibrobacterota bacterium; assembly: GCA_963803935.1. Lineage (GTDB taxonomy): Bacteria > Fibrobacterota > Chitinivibrionia > Chitinivibrionales > Chitinispirillaceae > BOG-1184. Next base: position 27,377 of record CAWDOZ010000025.1, read on the forward strand.
AGTGTTGCGATGGACTCGTCCATGAAGCCCGGCAACCCTTCATCATCGGCATAAACCTGCATTATTTCGAGAATGGCCAGAAGATCGTTCCGGGTCAGCGGATCGCCTTGCGGGGCCTCAAGATCTTCAATGAGCTGTTCAAGGGAGTCGAAGTAAAAAAGGATTCGATCCTGTTTTTTTTCAATGAGATCCGCTTCCCCGAGCAGGCGCCGTCCAAGCGCGACGATGACCGCTTTCTCCTGATCGGTCAGGGAAACCTCCACCTCTTCGAGGGGGGGGTGTTCGGAGGCCGGAATATCGTGAAAGTTAAAGGCCCTAAGCCGTTCGCGCACCCCTTCATTCTTGAGAACATACCGGGAGCCGTCTTTGGCAAAGTGTTCGCCGAGTACCTCATGGGCCTTTTCCACGAAATCTTTATGGACCCGGATCGTGAGCCGCCGGTCGGCTTCGGTCTCGATCGGGAAAGTTCCCGAAGAGGTGGGGTTATCGGCAAAGAACGGAATGGAGTTGTCCTTCAAAACCGCGGAAGCGAGTAACAGGTCGGTGGCGGAAAAAGAGTGTTCAAAGGGAATAAAATCCTCCCTCTCGTACTGAACCGGTGCGGTGCCGTCTTCTGAGGCGGGTCCGCTGCCTTCGGTAAGGTCCTTTTCGCTCAGGCGACGATTCCGGATGACCTCGGCCATGATCACCTGCGCCTCAGGCGTGTACTGATCTCTGGTCCGGAAATAGGCGTTCAGGAGTTCGTTGTCGGTGAACTCATTGATCGTTGTCCGCATATCGTCCATGGCTGTCCCCCGCTGCTCTCGAAGAGTGATAAAAGGCCGCTTCTAAAATACATTTTCGATTCCCTGCGGTAGCAATCAAAACATTTGCCCGCCGCTTATTATTGCCGGAAAACATGTATTTTCCGACATGTGCATTCAGGATCAGAAGATAGAAGCAAATCCCATACCATGTATAGGGCCGATTATGCGCTATAAGCTTTTTGCCTTTGACCTCGATGGAACCCTGCTCGACAACAAGAAGCAGCTTTCACCGGCTAACTGCCGGGCTCTGCATGAAATTGTCGGGCAAGGAGGGATCGTCGCCTTTGCTACCGGGAGGATAGGCAGCAGCGTAAAACAGTATCTCCCTGAAGGTCTTGGAGAAATAGCACTCCTCACCCTGAACGGCGCCGAAGTGTGGAAGGGGACTGGCCAGGATTCTGAGCGCCTGTACTTTGCGCCGCTTTCAAGCTCAGCGGCGGATACGCTCATCGATTACGGCCGGGACCGTGAATTCGCCCTCAATTACTATATCGACGGCAACCTCTATGCAGTACGAACGGAAAGATCGATTCCCTGGACCGACCTCTATGTGCGGCAAACCTCGTCGCTTTATCACTACGAGACCACGCTCGACCGCTTTCGCGGACGGATGCCCTCGAAGATCATCTTCGTCGGCTCGCCGCTGGTTATCGATGAAGAGGATAAGCATTTTCGGGAACTCTGGGGCGAAACAGTCTATATATGCCGAACGTGGGATTACTACCTCGAATTCCTGAATCCCAGGGCCAATAAAGGCAGCGGACTAGAAGCGCTGGCAAATGCTTACGGCATCGACCTGTCCCAGGTTGCGGCGTTCGGCGATGCGCAAAACGACATTCCGATGTTGCAGAAAGCGGGCCTGGGGGTTGCCATGGCCAATGCGGACGATGCGGTAAAGGTCGCGGCGGGGAAGGTGTCGCAGTGGACCAATGATGAGGACGGGATTGCGAGGGAGTGGGAGGAGATTAAAAAGGAAGGATGAAGGTTGAGAGATGAAGGATGATTATGTAGGAAAAACGGCTATATGTGACATCTTCCAGGTGATTTTATTGAAATATGCTGGTGCTACCGGCATATTTGGTCCAAAAATGACATTAGTGATGTCATTTTTCAGGCATTTTTAAGGCTGATCCCGCGTTCCACGGACACTCCGCGCCCCTCCGCAGGAAGGGGTGAGCAGTATATCTATTCCTCAAAAATCCTTCTCTTCCGGCAATCCTACTGTTTTCGATGATGCAAATTCATATAACTCACTCTCACCGACTACCAAATTAACCCCTTCCGCCGACCTTTCCAACCGCAGTATTGCCTCCGGCTCCCGCGCCCTGACCACATTCGCCATGCTTATCGCCTTTTCCAGCCCGTCGCCGCGCTGGTAATTCCATACCTCGTCAGGCTGCGCGATGCGGGTCGGCTCGTCGTAAATCGATTCGTTCGGCAGCTTTCCGAGCAGGGCATACGCGGCGTCAAGGGATTGGTCCTTGAGCCCTTCGATGATGACCGGGTTGCGTTCGAGGGCGGCCTTGATAAACGGTTTCCAGGGGGCGGCGGCAAAATCCCGGAAGGCGCTGAACGCCAGGTCACAGGTTGCGTTCTGCCCGCGCAGCGCCTCGATCCTCTCCCGAGCCTGCGCAGCAGAGGTCACACCGTCGAGGTCAATGGGCATCGATTGAACGGTTTCCTTCTCTTCGAACCGGGGGAGGCGCGGCTCGGTCCGGCAGAACTGCTGCAGCTCGTGAATCACCTTCTCCACGCTGAAGCAGGTGTGGCGAAGCTGCGCCTTCAGCCGTTCGATGGTATCATCATCGTCAAGCGATACGCGGGTGGTGCGGAAGAACTCCTCCAGCTCGTTAAGCAGCAACCTTCCCGGAATCGGGCCGGGGTAGAATTCATCCTCCTCGATATCGCTCAGGAGAAGCCCTCGCGTTCCATCGCTGACGCGTGCCTTGGAGTTGTGCTCGTAGGCGAATACCTTTTCGGCCTCGATATACCGGGTCTTGTCATTAGCGGAATAGGCGATCTGGAAACAGCGCTGGAGCTTCGATTGATAGCGCAGGAAATTGGCAAGGACCTCGAAATCGATGAAATCGACCGACAGGAAGGAGCGCAGCCGTGAAGAGAGGGCACCGTAGCGCTCGCGGTCGATGGTGGCTTCCGGATAGAGCGAATGAATATAGCCGGTCCGGTCGGCGACGATCGTCACCTGTTCGTGTTCAAGCGCACGGCGCGCCTTGGCCGAAAGCTCGGTGCCGTTGAACCACATGGTTCGCGTCACCACGCGGCGATTGTTGGTCAGGATCCCGTTCCCGATATCGAGAAAGTTCTGGGAGTGGAGCGGGGTTGCCAGGAGGTAGATCCGGTCGAGCGGAATGCCGGCAACGACGAACGCGGCGGCAGCATAGAGGGCCGAGAGCGAAACGCATTCGCCCGCTCCGGTCGCATAGCCGGGCTTGTACCGGAAACTTTCCATTGCCTCGATCGTCTCGGTTTTCCAGTAGGGAATGCTGTCCGACGAGTATTTGTCAAGCCCGAAATGCCGCCGGATGTCGATGTCGAAATAGTACTTGTCGCCCTCATACCCGAAGAGCGCATTGCTTTTTTCGAGCACGTCCGGTTTGATAAACGACGAAAAGCGGGCGAGCTCCTTCCCTTTGGTTGTCAATCCCCAGGTGTCCAGATCGAGATTAAAGGTGAAGTGCTCCATGATATACTGCTTCAGGCGCATGATGCGGCGCTGCGGCGCCATTTTATCGATGCCCTCGAACCAGGGATCGGCTTTCCACTTCCAGAGCCTCGGCGACATGATGTTGGCAAGGACGAGCGCGAAGAGTAACTCGGGAAAGATGAAGACCTCCATATCCGACAGGGTTACTGCCGAGGAGTACCGCTCGACCGATTTCGGGTCATTTTCGTCATACCGGGTTGTTGCCATGGGAGTTTGCGCACCGTCTTGAAAGATTCTATATTGTGGAATTATACCGGTTACCTTCCGCCTGCGAAAAAATACATTCAGAAATCGCCTATGAGAGCCATCGGTATCTGCTTCGGGGCAACGACCCTCCAATTTGTCGAGCTGTCAAAGACCGGCAATGCAATAGCCGTGACCAAGTCGCTGCGCCTGCCTCACGAGGGAAGTCCGAAAAAGGTTTTTCTTGACCTCATCCGGGAGGCGCTCGAACCGGGTGCCGTCGACCGCATCGCGGTTACCGGTCGCTCCTTCCGCCAGTGCGTTGCGCTTTCAACCCTTTCCGAACCCGAGGCGGTGGAGCATGCGCTTCGCAGCGTCTATGCCGGGCGTGAGCTCCCCCAGGCGGTAATCAGTTCCGGCGGCGAGACGCAGCTCGCCTATACCATAAACCGCGCCGGTGGGCTCGGGGCGGTTCTTTCCGGAAACAAGTGCGCCTCCGGCACCGGAGAATTCTTCCTCCAGCAGATCCGCCGGATGGGTCTTTCGCTCGATGAAGCGGTTGCCCTTGCCCTTACTGGAAAACCACGCCGCATTGCCGGGCGCTGCAGCGTTTTCTGCAAGAGCGATTGCACTCACGCGCTCAACAAAGGGGAGTCGAAGGCCGATATCGTCGCCGGGCTCTGCCTCATGATGGCCGAAAAAATTCACGAACTCCTCAAGACCGGATCATTTGACCGGATTGCGCTTATCGGTGGCGGGTCGCTCAACCGTGCCATGATCGGGCACCTGAAGGCCCGGTATCCGCTTCTCGAAATACCGCCGCTGGCGGCATGTTTCGAGGCCTACGGCGCGGCGCTCTATGCGCTCGGGCATGAGGTCATTCCGCTGCCCGACGATCTTGCCGGGCTTGTCAATAACCGGTTCGACTCCTTTTCGCGCCATCGCCCCCTGGCCGAAGCGGCAGCGCTCGTCGACTTCAGGCCCTCGCGTCGCGATGCTCCCCGCCAGGGCGATACCTGCATCCTCGGGCTCGATGTCGGGTCCACGACCACCAAGGCGGTTCTCATGCGCCAATCCGACCGCATGGTGGTTGCATCCGTCTACCTGCGCACGAACGGGGATCCGGTCCGCGCCTCGCGTGACTGCTATGCGGCGCTCAGTTCGCAAACCAGCGGCACCATGCTTGATATTATCGGGCTCGGGGTAACCGGGTCGGGCCGGCAGATCGCGGCGCTCCACGGGCTCACCGACAACGTGATTAACGAGATTATCGCCCATGCCGCTGCCGCCGCATTTTTCGATCCCGAGGTCGACACGATTTTCGAAATCGGCGGCCAGGATGCCAAGTACACCTATCTCACGGCCGGGGTCGCCTCCGACTATGCAATGAACGAGGCGTGCAGCGCTGGGACGGGTTCCTTCCTCGAAGAGTCGGCCAGAGAATCGCTTAACGTTGCCACAGAGGCAATTGCCGATCTTGCTCTTAATGGGCAATCGCCGCCGAACTTTACCGATCAGTGCGCAGCCTTCATTTCGAGCGACATCAAGACCGCGGGCCAGGAGGGATTCGGCGTCGAGGAGATCCTTGCCGGGCTGGTCTATTCGATCTGCCTCAACTATCTCAACCGTGTCAAGGGCTCACGCCCTGCGGGTACGAGGATCTTCATGCAGGGGGGCGTCTGCTACAACCGCGCGGTGCCGCTCGCCATGGCCTCGCTCATGAATGCGCCCATCATCGTGCCGCCCGATCCCGGCCTCATGGGTGCCTTCGGCGTGGCCCTCGAGAACGGCAAGCCGTATCGAACGCGGCCTTGCTGCGCCGGGCTCCTTCTATCTTGACGAGCTCATCGGGCGCGATGCCGTCCGTGAAGGAAGCTTCACCTGCGCGGGAGGGCGGGAGCGGTGCGAGGCGAAGTGCGAAATCCTGCGTATCCGCATCGACGGCCGGATGTATCCCTTCGGTGGTGTCTGCAACCTCTATGCGAATCTACGCCTTCATCATGAGGTGCCGGTCAAGGATTTCGACCTCGTTGCGCTGCGGCAGCGGCTCCTCTTCGAGGAGTACGGGGTGGTCCCGGCATCCCGGCCGGCAAGCGCCGACCCGGACCGGCCCGAGCGGACCGTGGGTATCATGCGGTCGTTCATGACCCACTCGCTCTATCCGCTGTACTCGAATTTTTTCGACCGGCTCGGATTCTCGCTTGTCTTGTCCGACGACATAGACCCGGAAGGCATGGCGCGAACCGAATCGTCATTCTGCCTTCCCGCCGAGATAACCCACGGCAGCTTCCATAACCTGCTCATGAAGAACCCGGATTACCTCTTCCTGCCCCAGGTTTCGCTCCTGCCGGTTCACTCGGTGCCAATCTGGAGCAAGACCTGCGTCTTTGTCCAGGGAGAACCATACTACCTGCGAACAACCTTCCGGCGCGAGATCGAGCAGCGGGCAACGGTGCTCCTTTCCCCGGTGCTCAACATGAATGCTTCGTACGGGGCGGCCGAGGATGCTGTCGCCGCCATGGCGCAGTCCATGGGAATCTCCGAGGTCACGGTACGTGAGGCATGGCGCTTCGCCTGCAGTCGCCAGCGGGATTTTGAGGACCGGCTCGTAGACGAAGGGAGAAAGGCGCTCGCGCGCCTGGACAGCGACCCCGGCTCCTTCGGCATCGTGATTTTCGGCAGGCCGTACAGCGCATTCTCGGCCGATGCCTGTAAGGGCATTCCGCACAAGACCGCTTCGCGCGGCCGCCTGGTGATCCCCTGCGACATGCTTCCCGCTGCGGACCGCGAGGTAGACCGGCGCATGTACTGGGCAACCGGCCAGAAAATCATGAAGTCCGCCTCGTATGTCAAGGATCGGCCGAACCTCTTCGGCTTTTACATAACGAATTTTTCCTGCGGTCCGGACTCGTTCCTGCTCGGCTACTTTCGCCGCCTCATGGGAACCAAGCCGTCGCTCACCCTCGAAGTCGACCAGCACACGGCGGACGCGGGCATCGACACCCGCGTCGAGGCGGCGCTCGATATCATGAACAGCCATTTCCGGCTCGGGGCGCCGCCTCCCCGCCGTCATGCATTCAGGCCTGCCCGTCTCCTGTCGGGCCCGCCGCTGCAGGTCGTAACTTCGGACGGTAAACGGCTCGATCTCACCGACCCCTCCGTCGAGATCGTAGTACCCAATATGGGACGCTACGGAACCGAGGCGCTCTCTGCGGTGCTGCGCGGCCGCGGCCTCAGGGCCCGGGCCCTGCCGGTTGCGCAGAAGGAGGAGCTGCTCGAAGGCCGGAAGAACGCCACGTGCAAGGAGTGTCTTCCCTACCTGGTGACAAGCGGATCGTTTCTTACCTACCTGAAAAGCCGTGCCCGGAAAGATCTCGTGACGCTCCTGTTCATGCCCACCGGCGGCGGACCGTGCCGCCTCGGCCAGTACGGGCGCTCGCTCTCACAGGTCATCGAGCGCAGCTGCATTGAAAATGCCGAAGTACTGTCCCTGACCGACGAGAACGGTTACGGCGGCCTCGGAAACCGCACCCTCCTCAAGGGGTGGCAGGGCATCGTGGTGGCGGACGCGGTAGGGGATATCCGCAGCATGCTTTCGGTCGCGGCGGCAAACCGTGAGCAGGCCCTCGCAACGCTCGAACAGGAGTGGCGCCTGATCGTTGACTATCTCGAAGGCAGCCGCCCCGGCGATCTCGGGCGTCTCCTCGCCGACTTCGCGAAGCGGCTGTCGGGAATCCCGCTCAAGCGCGCTCCGGCCGACATTCCGGTAATCTCCCTTGTTGGGGAGATCTTTGTAAGGTGCGACGAGTTTTCGCGTAAAAATATCGTCGACTACCTCGAACGGGCCGGGTTCATGGTGCGGGTCGCGCCGATTTCCGAATACATGCTCTATAACAACATGGTTGTCAACGCCGGCCTGGTCGAGCACCCGCTGACTCCGGGAGAGCGAATGCGCATACGGATCACGAGCCGGCTCCAGGAGTGGTGGGAGTGGCGGATCAAATCGCTGCTTGCGCGGAGCGGGCTCAGCCCGTTTGAACTGGTGGAAGTGGAGAAAACGGTCGGTTCTGCGCTCCATCTGCTCAACATCAATTTCCGGGGCGAGGCGATCCTGACCATCGGTCTTGCCCTTCGCGATATCCTGGCGCCGTCGTGTGGAGTTATCTCCATAGGTCCCTTCGGCTGCATGCCCTCCCGCGTAGCCGAGTCGATGCTCAAGAAGGAGATGACCGTGGAAGGCAAGAGCCGGCTTCCCGGATGGAAAGATCGGGCGCGTGCCTTCGAGGATATCGGTGACCTTCCCTTCCTGGCCATCGAGACCGACGGCATGCCCTTCCCGCAGATCATCGAGGCAAACCTCGAATCGTTTGTCCTGCAGGCGCGGAGGGTGCATGAGAGGATGACTGCCCTCAAAGCGAAGGGAGGGGAGCGGTTTTCGCTTGAAAAGATGCCGCTGGTGAAGTTTTGCGGGATGCTGACGCGGTCGGCGAGACGGGCTTTTCTGCCGGGAATCCTGTGAAGAAAAACAAGTAAATCAAAGTCAAATGCCTCTGGTGGGGGAATCATAAAAATGGTTCCCCCTGGCCAAAGCCTCCGCGTCCGCAAAGCCCAGAAGTTGACCTTGACTTAAAACTACTTAACCGCCCCACCGAGCCTTCACCGCCTCCACCGCCGCGGCCTTCTTCGATGGATCGGTTTCAAGCTTGAGGTATTCGTCAAGGTTAGCCCCAGCCTTTTCCCGGTCGGGAATCTTTGAGCAGTAAAGCTGCAGGAGCCGGTAGCGGGCAGTTGTTGCGGCAAAACGGATGCTGCCGGGGTCGAGGGCCTGGGCGCCCGCCGCCATGGCGGCATTGTCGGCAACGATCTCCTGGTCAAGGTTCATACGGCCGGCTTCGAAGTCGTTCGCATCGAGCGCAATGAGTCCGAGGATAAGGTGACAGAGCGGAGCATGGCTGTCGATTTGCAAGGCGCGGTTGCCGAAGCGCGCTGCATCGGCAACCTTGTGGAAGCTGATGTAGGAACAGACGGCGGCCTCGATAAAACCCGGCGCATAGGCAGAGTCGCATCGCATTGCCAGCCGGTACTGTTCAAGCGCACCGGCGGGATTGCCGAGGGCGCCGTAGAACTTGCCGAGGCTGTAGTGGAGCGGTGCGCTTCCGGGGTCGCTGTCGCTCGCCTCGCGCATGCTTGCCACCGCAGAGTCGCGGAACGATACGGATCCGGTGGCATTGTACAGGTTTGCATAGGCATATCCGAGCTGCTGCAGAACACCTGATTTTTCGGCATGCGTAGCCGCGGCGGCGAGCCTTTGCCGCAGCTCGGTAACCTTCGTCTGCAGGGAAGCCGCTGCATTCGCGGGATCCTGCGCGGATTGTTCGAGACCTGCCGAGGGAACCGGGGCTTCCTCGTAGCGATGGCCGCTGTACCTGACAAGGAGGAATGCCGCCCACAGTGCAAAGAGTGCCGCGTAAAAGAAAAAGTTTTTTTTGAAAAACGCGCCGGTCATTTCCGGACCTCCAGGACATAGGTCTCCGGGTCGGTGAGCGAGTACACGATCCTGAACATCTCCGGGTGATTGCGTACCGCCGGGACCAGGTAGTGCATGGTCGTTCCGGTCCAGTAGAAATTATCGAGAACGCAGTACTGCGCTCCGCCCTTTGTCAGTCCGTCGATGACCTTTTCCGGGTTGTTCGAAAAGGGATATATGAATCCCTTGCGGTGCGCCCGCAGGTAAAAAAGTTCGGGTTTGCGGCTGACGACAATCGCGTCCTGCGGCGTATTGACGCGTATCCAGTCGGCACAGCGGTAGAAGTTCTTCCAGTCCGGGGTCAGTGCGGTATCCGTATTCAGGATGCGCAGCTGATCGCAGCCGTTGAGCAGGGCGAGGAGCGCCGCCGCTCCCCAGACGATCCCGGTTTTCAGCCCGCCGGAGCCTTCGGCTTTCGAAAAAAGCCGCTGCGCAAGGTGGACCGTCGTTTCGAGCCCGAGGAGTGCCAGGACGATCAGGAACGGCACGATCGGGACGATGAACCGCAGGCTGGTCCACTGCGATTGCCACATGCAAAGAATTCCGCAGTAGAAAAGAAGGTAGAAGCTCAGGAAACGGGTGGGAAGTGCAAAGTTGCGTACCCAGCCGATAAGCGCGAGCAGCAGGAGCCCGAAGGAGAGCAGGAGCGGGAGATTTCCGGACAAAGACCCGCCGAGGAAAGCCTGCGGCAGGACGCCGAACAGGTACTCGTGCAGGTTCGTGCCGATGCGCTGAATCATCTCCGGAAAGGTAACGAACCCGAGTTCGGGATTGTAGGAGTTCCGCCGGAAAAGCTGGTCGATGTACGGGCTGTTGAAGGATGTTGCGAGGCGCAGGAGAAACATGGAGCCGACGAAGACCGCGACGTGCGCGGCAGCCTGCTTGTATTTTTTGTCAATTACAGCCGAGATCACCCAGGCGGCGGCAAACGCGATGCCGACCGTGCGAATGAATGCGGGCGCAACGGCCGAAATCGCCGCCGCCCAGAATATGAGCCCCATGCCGCCGCGCCGGCGGTAGAGTTCGAGGAGCATGAGGGCGCCAAGCGTCGCGAAGAGGTAGGGAACCTCGCTCAGCAGGAGCGTTGAACATATGGCAATCGAGGAGGAAACCGCGACGATGAGCGTCACCGGCAGGGCGAACCTGCGGAAGGCGGATTTCAGGTAGTAAAAGAGCAGCAGCAGCATGCAGCCGCTCAGGATGCCGACCGCGATCTTCGGGATAAGCGGCTCGCCGTCAAAAATGCTGAAAGCGCCGAGGAATGCGGGAAAGAGCGGCGGGTACTGCGTTTCGATCAGGTTTGCCGGGTCGTAGAGGTACCGGTACCCGTGGCCGGTAACCAGCGATTTACCGAGGATAAGGTACTTCGCATCGTCCCCGTTGGTGCTGATGTCGGGCGAGAATTCCGCAGCAAGGATGATCATGTAGGTCGCGACGAAGACCTTGATCCAGAACTCCGGCGAGGTGAGAAAGGTTGACCGCCCCGGCATGGCTGCTGCCGGGGAAGGAGCGATTTTTTTTGCCATAGGATAAGGAAAATAGTTTGCGCAGGCCCGGAGCCGGAGTCGTTTACTATTTTCTTGCCATGGAGCGGACCGTGATTTTTCATGTTGATATGGATGCCTTTTTTGCCTCCATCGAGCAGCGCGATTTCCCGGCCTATCGCGGCAAGCCGGTCATCGTCGGCGCAAAGCCCGGCATGCGCGGGGTCGTTGCGGCATCGAGCTATGAGGCGAGGGCGTTCGGCGTGCACTCGGCAATGCCTATCGGCGAGGCGTTCCGGCGGTGTCCGGAGGGCATCTTCGTACGGCCGCGCCTGGAAGTTTACCGCAGCGAATCGGATGCGGTGATGGCCATTTTTGCCACCTTTTCACCGCTTATCGAGCAGGTCTCCGTCGATGAGGCGTTCCTCGATATGACCGGGACCGGGCGGCTTCTCGGCTCCCCGCAGCTGGCCGCAAAAACCCTGGCCGACCGAATCCGGGCGGAACGATCGATAACCGCTTCCATCGGCATCGCGCCAAATAAGTTCCTCGCCAAGATCGCCTCCGACCTGCATAAGCCTGCCGGAATTACCATGGCGCCCTTCGATGGGCCGTCCATAGTGCAGTGGCTTGCGCCAATGCCGGTGCGGCGAATCTGGGGGGTCGGTGAGGCGACCGGTACCACGCTCAAGCGACTGGGGATCGTGACCATAGGCGACCTGCAGAAACTGTCCCAGGAGCACCTCGCCCGCCAATTCGGCAAACAGGGGGAGAAGCTGTTCTTACTCTGCCGCGGTATCGACGACCGGCAGCTCGCCGCTCCCGAGGGGGCGAAATCGATCTCGCGGGAGTATACCTACAATGTCGATTCAACCGACCGGGAGGCGTGGAAGAAGACGCTTTTTTCCCTCTCCCAGGATGTTGCGCGGCGGGCTCGGCGAAGCGGGGTCAAGGGCGGCACGGTCGTGCTGTCGTACCGCAAATCCGATTTTTCGCGCCACTCACGGCGAAAGCCGCTCGACCAACCGACAAGCGCCGCACGATTTATTTATGAGGGTGCGCTCGATTTACTCGAAGGGGTCGGCGAAAGGGCGCTGCGGCTCATCGGCGTCGGCCTGACCGCGCTCGATGCAGGGGTGCAGACCGACCTCTTCGCCGAGTCCGGCCCTGCGGCGGACCTGGAGGCCGTCGAATCGGCCGTGGATAGCCTTACGGCGCGCTTCGGAGAGGCCACCATCGGCAAGGGTCGCGAGATCGATGGAATGTCGGGAGCGCCGGGTCGCAAAAAAGGCGGGCCCTTGACGCCCCGGGGCCATCAATGATTGCAGTTATGCAGTATATCCGGGAGGAACCGTATAGATAATGATCAGCATTGTCACCTGCTGTAAGAGTCCGACACAGCAAACGCTGCAGGAGCAGAATGCCGCCAAAACCGTCGGGACGGAGCATGAAATCATTGCCATCGACGGGAGCAGCCCGACGGTAAACGTTGCAGCGGCATACAACCGGGCCGCTCTTGCCGCAAAGGGCGACCTGGTGGTTTTTATTGCGGATGACTGCTACCTCATGAACGAACTCTGGGGAACGGCGCTATCTGCAAAGTTCTCCGCCGCTCCGGAGCTCGGTATCGCCGGGGTTGCCGGTACGCAGTATTTCTTTGCCGATAAGAGCTCCTGGACCGCAGCCGGGAGGCCCTATGTTAAGGGCCGGATCGTGTACCATCCGGAGAATGACGAACTCTTCGCTGTGGTGTTTTCAGCCGACCGGCAGGACACACCGGTGGTTGCGTGCGACGGCTGCTTCATGGCGGTGCGGAAAAGCCTTTTTGACAAATGCCTGTTTGACGAAGAGACCTTTCCGGGCAGGCATTTCTACGATCTCGATTTCTGCCTCCGGGCGGCCCGCCGCGCATTGGTCATCGTGACGAGCGATGTGACCGTCAGCAAGCGCCATCAGCCGGTATTCGACAAGGAGTGGCGCGAGGCGGGGGAGGAGTTTTTAAGGAAAAACAGGGAGATACTGCCGGCATCGTGTGCGGATTCGGTGCCCGACCCGGAGCATTTTGTTCCTTCGGTGGTGGTGGATTTGAAGGGGAAGGTATCGGCGAGGATTATTTGTTGAACGGGAGAAATTTGCTAACCTGTTTTGACTGTCTGGCATATATTTTTTTTAAATAATATGCTTGGAAAAACTCTCGTAGTATCTTATTATGATAAAAATTTACAGAGAGGGTTACGATGAAAGGATGGTTCGCTCTGATGAAATTAGGGCTTTTTATTTGCGGGACGGTAGTTATGGCGGTGATGATCGGGGGATGCGGTAATAAAAGCAGTCCGAATAATACGAAAAATTCCGGCAATTTTCCAGCGCCGACACTTGCTACGCCGCCCAATGGTTCCACAAGTCAGGTGACATCGCTTTCACTGATTTGGGAATCGGTGGCTGGCGCTACAGCCTATGAGGTGCGGGTATCGACGGTTGCTACCTTTGCATCGGTGTTTTCAAGCCAGACCAGTTTAACATCTCTGTCCAGCGCATTTAGTGGACTTGCAAAGAGCACTACCTATTACTGGGAAGTGAACGCAGATAGTGCAGGCGAAATGAGCGGATGGTCAAGCGCATGGAGCTTTACCACGGCTGCACCGGTTATTACCATTGCCGGTATGGTTTCTCTTCCCGGCGGGACATTCCAGATGGGATCGACGAATACGGCTCTGGAGTTGGGGACCGAAGATGATGAGGAGCCAATTCACAGCGTAACAGTTTCGGCATTTTACATGGACAGCGCGCTGGTAACGCAGGCAAGCTATCAGTCGCTTATGGGGGTTAATCCTTCGTATTTCGATACCGGGACTCTTGCTTCGCGCCAGCCGGTAGAATCGATGACTTGGTTTGATGCAGTTCTTTACTGTAATGCACGAAGCAAACATGATGGGTACGATACTGTATATTCGTATACTTCAATCGGTTTTTATTCAGGAGGTGTAGCGGGCAACGGCTGCGATAGTCTCGGCAATTTAACGATTAACTATAGCCAGAATGGCTACCGGTTACCGACTGAGGCGGAATGGGAGTATGCATGTAGGGCCGGGACAACGACTGACTATTATTGGGGCCAGAGTTATCCACCAATAACGACAGCCGATACAGCGGAAATAAGTGTTCATGCATGGTGGAATCTTAATTCATCAAATGGAACACAGCCGGTAGCAACGAAACCGGCGAATGCATTTGGATTGTACGATATGAGCGGAAACGCATGGGAGTGGTGCAACGACTGGTGGGCGCAGGGTTACACAAGCGGAAGCCAGACCAACCCGACCGGACCGACTTCCGGCAGATACCGAGTGCTGCGTGGGGGCTCGTGGAAGAGCTACTACTACGGCGGCGAGCTGTGCGCTGCGTACCGGGAAAACCTCTTCCCGAACGGCAGGTACATTTCGGACGACAGCAACGGATTTCGGTGCGTTCGGCGGTAAACCCTTGACATAAACAAACTGCTCCCCAATACCCTTGGAATCCCTGCACCATGAACCAGATCACCAGCCTCATTAAAAAAGACCTTTTCGGCTATATCGCCCTGACCATCCTGACCTCAATCATCCTGTACACCCACCTGCTCTTACTCTGCCTGTTTTTCCTCTTTATCTATCTCATGACCGATTTTATCGCAGTCGATCTTCACCGCCACGTTTCCCGGATCCCAGCTGCGGCGCTATTCTGGTCATTTTATGCCATTCTTATTGCCGCGGCGACGCTGATAATCGCCAGGGTGATACCACTTTTTTTCGAGGATTTTTCAAAATATTATTCATTCATACAGGAAGACACTCTACGATTCATTAATTTCCTTTCCGTCCGGTTCGGCATTGCAATCAACCCCGGGTTTATCAAGGATACGGTATTCAAGGAAGGCGCCCAATCTTTCGGCAAAGTGCTGGAAATTTTCAGCGGTATTTCTCATGGAGTGTTGTTTTTCATATTCGCTATCGTACTCAATGCGCTTCTCTTCCATGAGAAGGATAAAATCGAGGCGGCTTTCACCCGGGAGCCGACCAGTCTGCTTGCGTATCTTTTTGCGTTTGTCGTTAAACGAATTGCGACGTTTTACGGCTATTTCCGCAAAGTAATGGGCGGGCAGGTGCTGATCTCCCTGGTAAATTCCATAATCACCCTTATTGCTCTAATCGCACTCGGGTTCCCGCATAAAACCAGCCTGGTCTGCATCGTCTTCCTCTGCGGGTTGTTGCCGATTATCGGCAACCTGATTTCGAATACCATATTAGCAATAACCGCATTGGTCTCAATCGGCATTCCCGCGTTCATCATCTGTCTCGGGCTGCTCCTGGTGATTCATAAGCTCGAATATTTCCTCAACGGCAAAATCATCGGCTCGATCGTCAGCCTTCCCATGTTCCTGACCCTGCTTTCGCTGCTCATCGGAGAAGCTTTGCTTGGAATACCCGGAATGATTATCGCCATCCCGCTGGTATTGACGATACGGGACGAGCTAGAATCCACAAAATTAGCCCCTGCAGATTGACATAGCCATTTTTCGATCCGGCCTTCCGACCTCACCCCGGCGCGAAAAGCGCCACCCCTCTACCGAAAGGAGAGGGGATATGCATAGCGCATAGTTTTTATTTGTTTCCTGTGTTTTCTACCTAAAGTGAGCGTTGCGGGAGGGGGAGAGCGTTTGCCTTCAGGCAAACATCGCCTCCCCCTTCCGCAGGAAGGGGTGTGCCAAAGACCCCGCAGCCCGGCTTTGCGGGCGCGGAGGCTTTGGCCAGGGGAAACCCGCGCAGCGAGGTTTCCCCACCAAGGGCTGTTAGATCGGTTCCCCCATCAATGCCATTTTCCTCGAAACTCCTTATGCTCGCGCTTCAGCTATTTTTCCTGTGAAAGGCATCCGGCCGGAAACACCTGAAAAACGACCGGAAAGCATAATAATGGCCAATCTGTCGGTAGTTATCATCACTTTCAATGAAGAACGGAATATCGCCCGATGCCTCGATTCGGTCGCGAATCTCACCGACGATATTCTCGTGGTCGACTCCTTTTCGACCGATGCCACGGAGGCGATCTGCAGGAGCTATAACGTACGGTTTATCCGGCATCAGTGGGAAGGGTATGCGGCGTCCAAAAATTTTGCAAACGGGCAGGCGCGGAATGACCGGATTCTCTCGCTCGACGCCGATGAGGCACTGTCCCCCGGGCTGCGTCAATCAATCGCCGGGCTGGTCGGGGAAGATGCGGGAAATGCCTATAAATTCAATCGTTTAACCAACTACTGCGGTCACTGGATTCGCCACGGCGGATGGTACCCGGACACCAAGGTCAGGATTTTCAATCGGACCGGCACGCAATGGCGCGGATCCATCCACGAGTCGCTCGAGGGCATCGACGAGAAACGCGCCCTCCAACTTGCCGGGGATTGTTATCATTACACGTATTACTCGGTGGCGGAACACCTCCTCCAGATGCGCGGATTTACCGATATGATGGCAGAGGACGCTTTCCGGCAGGGCAAACAACCGTCGCTTGCACGGCTCCTGATCTCTCCTGCTGCCAAATTCATCCGCGATTACTGTATCCGGGGCGGCTTTCTCGATGGGAAAAGCGGCCTGCTCATCGGCGCGCTGTCCGCCTATGCCACCTATCTCAAGTATGCAAAGCTGCGGGCCCTCAATACCGTCACCAACCTTCGGGAGGCTGCATCATGAACGTGCTCCTCTCCCGTACCGACCGGCTGGGGGATCTTATCCAGTCGCTCGCAGCGGTGCCCGGTCTCAAGGCGCGTTTTCCGAACGACTCCATCGGCTTCCTCATTGCAAAGGCCAATGCGCCGGTGCTCGCCGGCCATCCTGCCATCGACCGGGTTCATTTCATCGAGGAGGTAACGGCGGACGAGCTGCGCGCCTGCGGCTACGAGGTTGCCGTGGTGCTGTGGTACAACCCGCGTGTCGTGCGCGTGGTCAAGGAAGCGGGGATCGGCAGGCGCATAGGGCCGCTGTCGAAGCTCGGATCGTTTTTAGCCTTCAATGAGGGGGTTCGCCAGCACCGGAGCGCTTCGGTAAAAAATGAGGCGGAATATAACGGCGACCTCATTCGCACCCTCTGCCCGGAGATTACCCTCGAACGTCCCCGAATTTACAACAGGGGCACAGACCCGAAAGCCTGCCTGCCGGACTCCTATGTGCTCATTGCACCCCAATCGCGCAATTCGGCGCCGAACATCCCGGAAGCGACCTATCTCTGGCTCGGCGCGGCTATTGCGAGCAAGGGAATACCCATCGTGGTGTCCGGGACCCAGAGCGACCCGATCTGCGACCGGCTGGCCGCGGAATGCGGCAATGCGCTTAACTTGTGCGGCCGGACCACGCTCGAAGAGCTCATCTGGGTCACCCGTCGGTCGCTCTTCGTCATGGCGCCAAGCACCGGCACCCTGCACCTTGCCAATGCGCTGGGACGGCCGATCCTCTCCTTCTATCCGCCCGCAAAAGTCGTGTCCGCTACCCGCTGGGCGCCGTTCCGGCATGAGGGCAAAATTTTTTCATCGCCCTTCGAGTGCGTCAACAAATGCACCAAAGATCGCTCGTGCAACTCGCGCTGCATGAATTTCGATAGTATCGGCGAACTCGATGCGGAGGTCGATACGCTGGTGCATCTCGGTCAGGCGATCGTTCCGGTTACAAAGTAAACATCAAGCCCGCCGTTTTTAAACGGCAGGCAACTACGCTGCCGGAGACCCGCTTCCTTTGCGAAGTGCGGGTCATCGGTCACGAACGCCCAGGTCCATCCCCTGCACGACCGCCGCAGCCGGCTTCCGAACCGCTTCTTCCACTCCTCCGGGGCTGCGCCCTCTTCGCTCACGCGCTTTCCATAAGGCAGGTTGGCGATGACGAGGCCGGGAGCTTTCAGGTCCCCGGCGGCATTGAATTCCAGGCAGTTGCCGGTTGAAAAGGAGACGCATGCGGTAACGCCTGCCCGCTCTGCATTGGCAACGGCGGCCTGAACGGCGCGGCTGCTGCTGTCCGATCCGGTAAGCCTCGGAAGTGCGGGGAGCGGAACGCTGCCGGAAGGCAGGAGCCTGATGCGGTTCCAGAGCCCCTCGTTGAAGCATGGCCATGCCTGGAAGGCGCAGGTCCGGTTTGCCCCCGGTTTTACCCCGAGCGCAAGCAAGGCAGCCTCTATGATAAGGGTCCCGGAGCCGCAGAGCGGGTCGGCGATAACCGGGAATTTCCGCCAGTCCGACAGCATGAGGAGCGCCGCGGCGGTCGTCTCGCGAAGTGGGGCGTGGGCGGTATCGAGCCGGTAACCGCGTTTGTAAAAGAGCGGGCCGCTTGCGTCGATGCTTATGATGCAAAGGTCGTCGTTCACGCGAACCAGAAGGCGGACAGGTGCCCGGTCATCCCGTTCCACGTCGAGCCCGAGCGAGGCGAGGCGGGCGGCGCTCGCCTCGAAAACGGCCTTTTCGATGTTCCCGGTGTGATGCAGCCGGGAGACGTGCGAGGATGCCTCGACACCGATTCCTGCTGCAAACCCTGCATACCATTCGATGGGTAGCCGCTTAACCTTGTTGTAGAGCTCGGGATAAGACCGCGCCGTGAAGGCCGCCACCCGCATGACGAGGCGATTGGCGGTGCGCAGCCCGGCAGCGGCATGGTACATGAGTTCCAGCGGCCCGGCAAATTCGACGCCTCCGTTTACCTGCCCGATAATCTCCGCATCCGGCAATTGCCGCACCTCGCCCTGGAGCACCTTTTCAAAACCCGGCGTCGTAACGGCAAAGAAAGTCTGTCGCTCCCGGAGCAGATGCCGCTTGAGGCGTCTTCTCAGGCCTTCGGGAGTCAGGGTCACCGGCATCGCGCGCTCCCGGCCGCCCGGCACGGGTTTTGAATTGGGGTTCTCTTTAACATATTTTTAGCATCTCCGGTTTACCGGATTTAAAATTACGTCGTTGCCCTCTCTCCGGTGTGCCGTGATTGAACCCTATGAACGATACGAAGCCGTCCGCGACGGTTCTCATCATCTCGAATGACCGGCAGTTTCGTTCGAACCTGAATGAAAATCTGCTGCTCCAGGGATTTACGCCGCTCGTGGCCGCAACCCAGGCAGAGGCTCTTGCCCTCCTGGAAAAGAAGACCGTTGCCATCGTCTTTCTCGACATCGAAAACATGCCCGCGCTGGAAATGGATATTGTCAATTATATCCGGCTGCGGCACCATGCGGAGATCGTGGTGCTTACGACCATCCATGAGATCGAAGAGGCGACCAATGCGCTGAAGAACGGCGCGGCCTTCTATCTTGTCAAGCCGCTCAAACTGACCGATCTCAAGGCGGTGCTCGATAAACTCACCGAGCGCGTCGACCGGGGGCGCGAACTCGCCGACCTCGAACAGCGGTTCCTGGTCGACCTCATGGCCGGTTCGCCCGCCATGGAGAAGGTGCTGCGGTTTGCCCGCAAAATCGCCCCCACGGCCTCAACCGTGCTCATCGGGGGCGAGAGCGGCACCGGCAAGGAATTTTTCGCCAGGATCATCCATCGCCTGTCGCTGCGCCCCGAGGGGCGGTTCGTTGCCATGAACTGCGGCGCCATTCCCGAGACCCTGTTCGAAAGCGAACTCTTCGGCCACAAGAAGGGCTCATTTACCGGTGCGGACCGCGACAAATCGGGCCTGGTGGAGGAGGCGCACCTCGGAACGCTGTTTCTTGACGAAGTTGGAGAACTGTCGCCCGGCGCGCAGGTCAAGCTGCTCCGTTTTCTCCAGGAACGGGAGTTCCGACGGGTCGGGGAGACGGTGCCGCGGTCGGTGGATGCCCGGATCATCGCGGCGTCCAACAGGGACCTCGCGACGCTCGTCGAACAGAAAAAATTCCGCGACGATCTCTTTTACCGGCTCAACGTTTTTTACCTGTACCTGCCGCCGCTTCGCGAGCGCAAGGAGACCCTGCCGAATCTCATCCGGCTCTTCGTGCACCGCAACAATGAACTTTTCGGCAAGCATGTCGCGACCATTTCGAAAAACGCCGAGTCCATTCTCGCCACCTACGATTATCCCGGTAATGTGCGCGAGCTGCAGAACATCATCGAGCATGCGGTCGTGCTTGCCGAGGGCACCGAGATTACCGAACGCGACCTTCCGGAATTCATGTTCCGCAACCGGCTGCTCCTCTCGGCGCCTCCGGCGCAGAAGGCACTCGGCGCACCGGAACGGGTCCCGACCCTTGCGGAAATAGAAAAAAGCCACATCGCCTCGGTACTGTCGCTTGCCGACTACAACTACACCGAAACGTCGAAAAAACTCGGCATTTCACGGTCAACCCTCTGGCGGAAGATCAAGGAATACCGCATCGAGACCAGGTAGCCCCATGCAGATACGCGTCTATTACGAAGACACCGATTGCGGCAACGTCGTCTACTATGGCAACTACCTGCGGTTCATGGAGCGGAGCCGGACCGAACTATTGCGCGAACGGGGTATCGAACTGAGCGATTACCTGAAGCGGGGAATCCTGTTCGTCGTCACGGAGGCGCATGCGTTCTACCGCTCGCCGGCGAAATACAACGACCTCCTGGAGGTTGAATCGACGGTCGACAATATTACTGCGGCATCGATGATATTCCACACGGTCATGCGGCGGAGCGGGGAAGAAACCGTGCTGGTTAAGGGCGAGGTACGAGTTGCGTGCATCAATGAAGCCGGCAGGCCGGTGAGGATTCCGGAAGAGGTAAGAAAGAACCTGAGTAAGGTACGGGATATTGATAAAAAAGAATAAAGATAAAGGCCTTTTGAGGGGGGAACCATAAAAATGGTTCCCCCTGGTCGGAGCCGCGCAAAGCCGCGTCTCCGACACACCCCTTCCAGCGGAAGGGGAAGGCGATGTTTGCCTGAAGGCAAACGCCCTTCCCCTCCCGCAACGCCCTCTTCTATGGTAGAAAACACATAAAAGATTTCGTAGGGGCAACTCTATGTGGTTGCCCTGCATTGATGGATACGTAGGGGCACGGCGTGCCGTGCCCTCATGGTTAATGCAAATTTAAAAGCACCTGGATCGGAGATCCTGGCCACGCGGTTTTAAAAAAAGTTACAGGTTACAAGTTGCAAGTCTCAGGTTAAAAGTAAAAGACAAGAAGTAAAGAGGCCTTTTAATGTGTTTTCTGCCTAATGGGAGCGTTGCGGGGGTACGCGAGCGTTTGCCGAAGGCAAACATCACCGCGTACCTCCGCAGGAAGGGGTGTGCCTGAAGACGCGTGCCTTTCGCGGCTTCAGGCCAGGGGAAACCCGCGCAGCGAGGTTTCCCCACCAGATGCAACAATCAATTATTCCCTTATATCCTCCGGCAGATTTTTCGCCTGCGAAGCCTCAACTGCCAGAACATCACACCGTTCATTTTCAACATGTCCGGCATGGCCCCTGACCCACTGAAACGACACCTTATGCCGCTCGATGAGCGGTAATAATCGTTGCCAGAGGTCGACATTCTGCACCGGTTCGTTCTTCCCGCGCCGCCAGCCGCGGGCTTTCCAGCCGAAAATCCAGCGTTTCTCGACCGAATTGACAAGATACTGTGAATCGGTGGTGATGGTCACCTCACAGGGCTCATGCAGGGCTTCGAGTGCCGCAATGGCACCCATGATCTCCATACGGTTGTTGGTCGTATGCCGGAAACCGCCGGAGAGCTCTTTTTCGGTACCGTTATACCGGAGAATGGCGCCATAGCCTCCCGGCCCGGGATTTCCGGAACAGGCGCCGTCGGTGAAAGCGTGAATTTTTTTCATGGTATACGTTTCTATTCGGCGGCGGTTAGTTCCGCACAGCGAAAAGGGATGGTTAGTGCCGTCAGGTGATGAGATCCTTGAGCTCTTCGTGGCCGATCTTGACATGGCGAACTTTCAGGTCCAGCGCCCGGTACTTCCTGAATGCATGGGCGACAATCCAGCTTCCCAGAACCATCAGGATGACGCTTATTGATAAAACAGGAATGAGCAGATAGAGTATTTTGGACGAATCATAGTAATGTGAAGTGGCGATCAGGACGCTGACTACCGACAGGGGGAGAGTCAGGACCGCGATTCCGGTCCTGAAAAGAGATAAGACGGTTCGCTTCTCCGCAAGAAGCAACTGGACCTTCTCAAACTCGTCCGCAAGCGCTTTTTTTTCGTTATCGTTTTTCATGTCTCTCCTCGGATTTTGTGTGCTCCGTTTTCCTTCCCGTGCCGACCACGGCAACGGGTGGTTTACAGGGACCTTATCGCGCCCGTACCAGCGTGAGCCTTTTTTCAAAGTTCTCCGCCTTCATCCGGACGAGGTAGACGCTCGAACCGGTTGCATTCTCACGGTCCCCGTTGCCGTTCCAGGTAACCGTGAAGCGGCCCGGCCGGTACATCCCCTTTGCAAGCATCTTCACCAGGTTTCCCGAAAGGTTGTACACCGCGATCTCGACGGCCTGCTGCTGCGCACCGGCTACGGCAGGCACCTCGAAATCGATCGCGGTTGTTCCCCGGAACGGGTTGGGATACGCCCGCGCCAGGTTGAAATTCGCGATACGGTACGCGTCAGGAACCTGCAACGTACCAACCATTACCTTGCCGGCGGCATACTGCAGGGTCGTCCCGTTCCGGGTCCGGTAGTCGAGCGGATACTCCCGTGCGCCGTACCACAGCCTGAAAGTCACCGGCTCCATTGCGGCACAGCCTGCAGAGCGCTTTGTATAGGGATCGCTACCCCATATCGTAAATGCCGCAAGACCGCGGAGTACCGTGCCGGAACCAACAAGCGACCCTTCCTCGTTGAAGGCGCCGATTTCGCAGCTGTCGGGAACCGTCCGGTTTCCCATGGTGACGCCGGTAGCCAGCAGCGAGGCGCTGATTCCTGAAATCCCGTGCTGCACATAATGCCGCGGGTCCGGGAGTTGCAGCAGCGGACGGCTGCTGGGTGCCCGGTGTTTGGCAAGACCCGCCGGGGTGGGGTAGACAAGCGTGTCGGCACTTTTCATATAGATAAAGTATGCCTGTCCCGGTTCCATGGAGCCTATGTTGTCGATGCCGTAGTCCGGCCAGTAAATCCGTCCCGCGTTATTTTTGACCGCCAGGATTTCGGGCGCTATCCGAATGAGCGCAGAGTCAACCGGCAGCGGCGCGCCGGGCAGGTAGCCGATCAGGTTCCACCCAAGCAGGAGGGCAATCGGCGTGAGTGAGTCGGCCAGCGGGAGGCCTACAAGCCGGATGGTATCCGTCGAATCGCTATACATCTGATAGCCAACACCGGTGCGTGCCGTGCAAAGGGCAGTGATCCCCATGGTGGGGGAATAGACATCGCCTGCGAGATCCTTCACCAGGATGAAGTTGTGCCGGTTTGCATTGCAGAGCGAGTCGCCGAAGATCGTGGCGGCTGTGGAATCGGGCAGGCAGAGGTTGAACGATACGGCGTTCCATCCCGCCGCAACCGGGACCGTCAGCTGCGGCACGGTGGAAAAACTACAGACCGCCGACCAGCTGCCGGTGCCTCCGGAATTCGACGCATCCGCGCGCCAGTAATACGTTGTTCCGTAGGCGAGACCGCAGAGCGAGGCGCCGGTTGACGAGGTGCCCGATTGATCGAAAACGGTTGTGGCGAACGAGCTTGAAAGCGATACCTCTGCTTCGTAGGATGCTGCAAGCGCGGTGCTGCCCCAGGCTATGCTGAGCGAAACCGGCAGATTGCTGGAGCCGTTTGACGGCGCAGCAGCGACCGGCGCCGCCGGAGCCGCCAGGGTCGGAGTTACCTGAACGGAATCCAGATCGCCGATAAAGGTTCCGCCGGCGGAATAGGCGGCAAGGACCAGTTTCGTTGCCGTTGACGGAGCGGTCAGGGATTCCCGGAGCACGAAAGAGTCCTGCGGGGTCACTGCGGCGCTGTCGCCCGTGGAAAGAACCGTACCCGATGGATCGACAAAGTTATACTTTACCGTGCCGGGGTAAAAAACGCCGTAGGTTCCCTGCAACGTCACAACGGCGCCCGACTGGGTGGCCGAGAGCGGCAGGGTAACGACGCCGGCGTTATTCACCGTGTATATCGGGCCGAGGGAGCGGGCGGAAAACCAGTCTTCGACAAACGTCGTCGAATCGCCATTGGCAAGCGTTGTCATGGGACCCATGATTTCGACTTCCATGCACGGAGTGGTGGAATTGTAAGTATAAACCTCTGCCGAAGAACCGGTATCGGGGTAGGTCGCCCCGGGGACATAGGTGAATCTCTTTGCATAGGCATACCCGGCCTTCCTGTCGACGATGCAAACCCACCCGGCAATATCGTCGAGGCCTATTTTGGCCGCAATTTTCCGGTATTTGACGGCAATGACTGCCGGTGAAGCGCCGGGTGCGGCATTCCTGATCCACTGCGTCGTGTCGGTGCCCTGCAACTGCGAATAACCCCTGCCTTTACCCAGGGTACTATTGGGATTCAGGGGGAGGTAGACCCATATGAGGCTGTCATAGACGGCAGCTGCCGCTGAATCGCCTCCGGTAACCTCTGAGATATCCCATAGCCCGTGAGGAGTCTGGGCCGCATTGTTTGCATTTACCATCGTCATCGCTACCCTGACGTGGGTGGAGTTCCGATACATTGTAACGGTTCTCTTGAACTGGAGTCCGACATAGTTGGGAAAATTCGTCCCACCATCCGACAATGGCTGCACCTGGCTCTGGCAGAGGACCGCGCATGAATCCTGAGAATTCGAGACCACCGATGCGGTATAGGGTTTTGAATCGAGAGTCGCCGGGGGAGGCCAGGAGGTCGGGGTTCCTCCGGGCAGGTCCGATTGCGGTGAAGCGAACTGGCGCATTCCGCCGAACACGATACCGCCGGTGGTCGAGGTGGTTCCCTTGAGCGCATTGTTGAAATACATGAAACCATGGGTGCCGAGATTATATTGCATTATCCGTCCTGCAATGGCAGGCACGATTGCAACGGTGAGAAGGCTGTTCTGCATGACATATTCGGAATCCCAGGCGGTTCCCCAGGAGTCGTAGTTGTAGGGCTCCGACAGGGAAGCCGTGTCCGACTGGGCAAAAATCGCTCCGGCCGACAGCAATACTATCGTCTGTAAAATCGCTGTTTTGATCATCATGCCTCCGATTTCGGTCACCGGTAACCTATTCATTTTTCTTCCTGTACCATTCGCTCAGGATCGCTGCGCTCGCACAGGCGACGTTGAGCGAGTCGATGCCCTTCGCCATGGGAATAGCGACCGTCTCATCGCACGCGTCCAGGATCGCCGGAGAAATGCCCTCACCCTCGTTGCCGAAGACGATGCACCGGTTTCCGCTGAAGTCCGTATCATAGACGCTCCTGCCGCCGTCGTGCGGATGAGCGCCCAGGATGCGGAAACCATAGCTTGCCCGCAGGATGCGAAGGCTTTCGGCAAGGTTGCCCGCGTAAAGGGTCGTGAGCTTGAAAATAGTTCCCATGGAGTTGCGGACCGACCGGCGCAGCCAGGGATCGGCCGAAGTTTCACCGGTTATGATCCCTGAGGCGCCGAATGCAGCACAATTGCGAACGAGGACCCCGGTGTTTTCAGCGCTCGTGAGATGGTCGGTCGCGACAAGGAGGCGGGGAGAGTGCCCGGCAACGGCAATGGTTTCAAGCGCCACGGGTTCCGGTACCCTGCCGACCGCCATGATCCCCTGGTGACATTCAAAACCGACAATTTCTTCGAGCAGTGGCTTTTCGGCAACAAGGACGGTGATGGGTTCGCGCCGGTTTTCCAGAAGCTCCTGGCGGCGCTGCAGGTGGTCCGGAGTCATGAGGACCGACATTACGGTCAGGTCGCTTTCCAGTAACCGGCCGGATACTTTTTCCCCCTCAGCGACAAAAAGCCCCTGCCGTCGATGAAGAACCGGCCGCCGCATTGTACGGTAGAGATCGAGTCCTTCATCGTGGAGGGAGGAGACTGTTCGTACCGTACCGATCATGGTATCTCGCGATATTTATTTGGAGAGGCGAAGCAAAAAATAGGTTATTCCAGCTTCGGGGAGATTATTTCCGAATAATTTAAAAACCTGAAGCCGCAAAAGAACGGTTACATACCCCTGTAGCATTTTCAAGCTGTTTCCGGGTATTTTAAGGATATGCCAAAAGTTCTTTTCATTGAGCCGCCGCCGACCCGCACCTGGAGTGCCGATTCAAAAATTTCCAAGGCGGGGCGGCGTCACCCCTGCCTGAACGAAACCGGCGAGCAGACCTACAGCTATCAGAATCTTTCGAGTGCAGCCGTTCTCAGGGATAACGGGTTTGAGGTGGAGTACTTCCATTGCCCGGTTCAGCGGCTCGACTGCGCGGCGACCGGTGCGGCAATCGAGGCGGCGAGTCCGTATGCGATTGTCATCATGAAAGAGCATATCAACGCCGGGGCCGCCGATGAGGTAAGTGCGGCAGCAAAAAAGGCCGGCGCCTTTGTCATCTGGGTCGGACCGTTCGTCACGGCGCTCCATGAAACCGAAATAAAGAGGGAGTGTGTCGATTTTATTCTCCGCAAGGAGTGGGACTACGCCGTTCTCGAACTTCTCCAGGCGCTCATGGCAAACGCCCCGCTTGCGGATATCAAAGGTCTTTCCTGGAAAAATGAAAAAGGCGAGGTGACGATCAATCCGGTCCGGCCGGATATCGAGGACCTCGATAAGCTGCCGATTCCGGCGTACAACCTCCTCGACCTGAGCAAGTTTTACGAGAGCGTCTTTGTCGCCTTCCCGGCCGCCACCATGATCACCTCGCGCGGTTGCCCGTTCCTGTGCATCTATTGCAGCTATCCCCAGACGATTTACAGCCACAAATACCGGGCCATGTCGCCGGAGCGCGTGGTGAAAGAGATCAAGTACCTGGTGAACAACCTCGGGGTCCGTGAAATCAGGATCGACGACGACACCTTCGATATCGATAACCAACGGGTTATCGATATCTGCAAGCTCCTCGTCCGCGAAAAGGTCGATTTTACCTTTTCGGTCCAGTGCCGGCCGAAGCTTTTTACCGATGATGAGGCTCGCTGGCTCAAGAAGGCAGGGTGCCGGATGGTGCTCTTCGGGATCGAATCCGGTAACCAGGAGGTTCTGGACAAGATCCGGAAGAATACCACCAAGGACGAACTGCGCCGCGGTGTCCGAATCGCCAAGAGCCACGGCCTTGACGTGCTCAATTGCGTCATGCTCGGGTTCTTCTGGGACACGCCCGAAACGGTTGAAGAGACCATCGATTTCGCCTTTGAACTGAACGCGGAGTTTACCCAGGTCTCGGTACCGACCCCGCTTCCGGGAACCGAGTATTATACGGTGCTCGAGGATAACCACTGCTTCCTGTCACACGACTGGGAAGCCCACGACAGCGTTCACCACTCCTCGGTCGAACTGCCGCACCTCTCCAATGCCGCGCTCAACGACTACCTCGGCTCTTTTTACCGGCGGTATTACCGGCGTCCCGGCTACCTGTGGATGATGTTTTGGCGGATGTTCCGGTCGTGGGGAAATTTTTCGCAGAGCATCCGGAAGGCCGGCGTCCTCGTTACCAAATAAATCCCGCATGAAAATCCTTCTCGCCTCTCCCTTTACCAGTACGAGCGGGAGCGCTATCCGCTTCTGGAACATCGCGGCGCAGCTCAGGGCGCAGGGGTTCACCGTTGTCTATACCGACCGATCGAAGCGCGGAGCGGAGCCCCTGTACCGGATTGACGGTATCGTCTACAGCCCGAGCAGGACCTTTTCGCCGCTTGCCCTCGATATCCTTTTTTCCACGGTCTATACCATCGCACTCCTGTTGCGCCACCTCGACTGCCGAATTTTTTATGCGCTCAAACCGGCTCCCAACAACTG
>CAWDOZ010000026.1:0-11648 GCA_963803935.1 uncultured Fibrobacterota bacterium
ATGCACTGCCAGAATCCCTTATGAAAGTACGCTTTGATTTCGGATTCGGCCGCGGCTTTCATGAGCGGTCCCTTTTCAAATATGCTTTCATCCCCCTCTATATAGTTAAAAATATCGGGTCTGATGACAAAAAAACCGCCATTAATCCACCCCCCGTCTCCCTGCTGCTTTTCGCTGAAGTTGGTAACGGAACCTTCTGAGTCGAGTTCCAGCATCCCAAATCGACCACCCGGCTGCACCGCCGTTACGGTTACCATTTTCCCATGCCGGTTATGAAAGTCAACCAGCTGAATTATATCCACATTCGCAACGCCATCCCCATAGGTCAGCATAAACGGCTGATTCCCAATATATGACTGAATGCGCTTCAGCCTACCACCGGTCATAGTGTTAAGTCCCGTATCGACCAGCGTGACCTTCCATGGCTCCGCAAATTGCCCATGGATGATCTGCCGGTTCCCCTCAGAAAAATCAAAGGTCACATCCGATTCGTGAAGAAAGTAATGGGCAAAATACTCTTTGATCATATACCCCTTATAGCCAAGACATATGATAAATTCATTGAAGCCATAATGGGAATAAATTTTCATGATATGCCAAAGAATCGGCCGATAGCCGATTTCAATCATTGGCTTGGGTTTCAATTGCGATTCCTCGCTGATGCGGGTCCCATATCCTCCTGCAAGAATAACCACTTTCATACGACTCCGCCTTTCATGTCCGGATTATCGCCGATCCTTAATAAAAGAATCGATAACCCCTAGTGCATAATCGATCATTTCACCGGATAAACCCGGATATGTGCCTAAGAAAAAGGTTCGTTCCATAATAATGTCGGTGTTAACAAGGTTTTCTGCTACTCTATGTCGTATGTCTACATAAGCGGGTTGCCTGAGAAGATTGCCGGCAAAAAGATTTCGCGTTTCAATCAAATGATGCTCAAGATAGTTTGTAAGATCGGTTCTGCTGAAAGTTGCAGCCGGATCAATGGTCACCGGATAGGCAAACCAGGCGGGGTCTGACCCGGGCGTCGCTTTGGGAAGGATAAATATTCCCGGCCACGATTTAAACCCTCGCTCCCATGCCTTGAAATTTTCCCGTCTTTTTCTGCAAAATTCCGGCAATTTTTTCATTTGCTCGACGCCAATCGCAGATTGCATATCAGTTACCTTGAAGTTATACCCGATATGAGAATAAACGTACTTATGATCGTATCCGAACGGAAGTGTACCATACTGCTTTTCAAACCGTTGGTTGCATCGATTGTTCTCACCGGAATTGCATACGCAGTCTCTGCCCCAGTCCCGTAATGATTTTGCTGCACAGGCAATTGCCGTATCATTGGTTACCACCGCCCCGCCTTCACCAATTGTAATATGGTGGGCCGGATAAAATGAAAGCGAGGCGACATGGCCGAAGGTGCCGACTTTTTTTCCCTGATAGAGTGATCCAAAGGCATCGCAGCAGTCCTCAATGAGAAAAAGCCCCTCTTGACGTGCAAGCTGCACTATTACATCAAGCTCGATTGGGTTCCCGAGGGTATGCGCCAAAAATATGGCTTTTGTCTTATCGCTCAATGCCCGCTTGAGGTGATCAGCGGTGGTATTATACGATCCGACCTCTACATCCACAAATACCGGAATCATTCCGTTCTGCACAATAGGATTAACGGTGGTGGGAAATCCCGCCGCCACGGTAATTATCTCATCCCCGGCTTTCAGACGCCTGGAACCCAGGAGCGGGGACATCAGTGCGGAAAGCGCCAGAAGGTTAGCCGATGAACCGGAGTTGACCGCCATGGCGAACCGTGTACCGATAAATGCCGCGAGCGATGCTTCAAATTCTTCCGTAAATCTCCCTGATGTCAACCAGAAATCAAGTGCCGAGTCCACCAGGGATACAAGTTCTTTTTCATCAAAAACACGCCCGGCATACCGAACCGGGGTTTTGCCTGGAACGAAAACCTTGTCGGCAAACACCTCATCATGATATGCTTTCACAAGATCGAAGATTTGTCCGCGCATTTCATTTTGCTTTTCTGTCATTTGCAATTCCTCGGGGTTGAAATGGTCACAGATTCAGATCCGCCCTTTCCCATGTTGCCGCGATTTCTTTGTTGTCGAATATTTTGTTTGATATTTCCAGTTCTTTAATATCGCCCCAGAAAAAGCCGCCCTGCATATTGTAATTCCCCACATAGAGCGGGAGCACACTGTTCTGGCAACTGCCATAGGCGTTAAAATCCCCAAGAAGTTTCCCGTCCCTGAAGATACGAAGATCCGTATTGTTTATTTCGAAAGCATAATAGTTCCACTTTTCAAAATCAACAGGGCAATCTATCTGCGCAGCACCTATTGTAAATATATAATGGGCCGGGTCATCGGTTTTCTCCATTAACATAAAGCCGCTATTTCCCATCCGATTGCTGAACACCGTTTTCCAATTGGTAAAATTAGTGGAAGGAGTTTTTGACGGTTTGAACAGCACCTGGATAGAGAATCGATTTGCCACAGTAACCGGACCAATCAGACCTTCCCCGGCACCGGCCCTTTTATTGAGATCCTTATCAAGGATTTCATGATAAATCGTATTGGTGTCGGATTTTAAAAGGAACTCACCCGATTCATTCTCTTTCTTCTTGACTAGATACAGGATACTTCCGCCGCTCTCGCGAATATCATAGAATGATGCTAAAAGAGCGGGAATTCTTTGATCGGAAAATCTAAAGGATGCAGCGTCAAAAAAGACTTTTGTACTTTGATTTTCGATAAGAAAGGAGATTATTCTTTCTATATCGGTTTTGAAAAACAGGTCTTCGAATCCGGGATTTATAGCAGCGACCGTATGGGAAAGAGTGTAATAAATTCCCTGCAGATAATCTGCCGAAAGTATCAATACTTTTTCTTTTTCGCCTGCCTCCCTGCGGATTTCCTCAGCATTCTTCACAATCAGGCGTTGCTGTTCGGCGCTTTTAGCTTTATTTTTATCTTCGGACAACAAATCGGCGATGCCATTACTGCTATAAACCGTTTGAAATACGGAAAAAGACAGGACAAAGACGGAAGCTGCCAGCAGCGGTATGAATATTTTATGTTTTTTTGCTGCCAAAAGAAGGTCATCGGCGAAAATTCCAAGCAGGATGAAACACCAGGGATTACTCAAAAAAAGGTTCCAATTATGGCTTCGTCCCTGATAATATTGGAAGGCGGCTACACCGACTGTCGTCAGCAGGAATATAATGGCAATTCTTGGTGTAATGCTCCTATTCATTATATGATAAACTGAAATTGCGATACCAATGAGATAAACAAAGGCGACCAGCATCCAGGGATGAAAAGATGTGGGCGTGGGCAGCATGCCGGCACCGACGATGGAAAAAACTTTTATTGTAGAAAAAATCTTTAAGAGATCAGGAAAGGAGCCATAAGCAATTCTTATGAATAGCGAGTATGCCGTAAATGCAGCTGCAAGGGAAATGCTTGCAACCATGAGATGAACCAACACCTTTTTAATAAAGGCGGAGAATGTATTGCTTTCAAATTCAAGAAAACAATAAAAGGTGATGAGCGACAGAAAACTAACCATGCCGAAATCGGGAGTCCATAAAATGCCAAATGCAAAAATGAAGAATGAGGTGAAATATGCCTTTTTCGGTCTGTTTTTGATATAATAGGCTGCATAGAGCAAGAGAGAAATTGGAACAATCCACCGAATGGGAAACATATTAAAACAAGCATCAAATGGTGTTGCAAGATGAAAGTACATATAGCAATTATAAAAAACGGATGTAAAGGTAAAAAGGATAAGAAGTGAATTGCGGATCGTCTTTCGAAGAAACAGGAAAAGGAAGATGAAACATACGGAAAGTAAAAAAGCCATGATCCCGGAAAAACTCAATATACTGAGTCCGAACAGCTTCATCACCGGTGCAACAAAGTGCGGATACTGTCCATAAGTATTGGTAAAATGGTTCACAAGCATGGGAACTCCGTTATATACCTGAACTACCGAATAATAAACTGCGTTAAAATCGTATTTGTTTTCCAAGGTGTAGGGAAATTTGAAGGCAAAAAAAAAAAACGGCTATCGTTATAATTGTGCAGAATCCATAGGCGAGAATCGTTTCCGCCTTTTTTAATGGATTAATAATTCCGGCCGGAAGCCGATCTCTCAGTAATAAATAAAGAAAAATCACCGGAAAGATTAGAATGCAATACCAAAAAAAATTGTCGTACATAAAAGTCGAAATAAAATAAAAATCGAAATTTGTTCTGGCGATGGAATCCTGGATATTCTGGGAACTAGCTGCAAACGGGTTTGGAGCCAGGAAACCCTTAATAGCAACAAACACAATGGCGATTAATCCGGCGGCAGTTGAACCGGCATAAATAGGATGAAGCAGCCTGAGCGGTACATTTTTCGAATATCGTCGTCCAAGCCAGAAAAGCCCTGCCGCACAAACCGGAAAAAAAATCATCGCGGTTAAGGATAGCAGTTTTTCAACCGGCTTCGGCGCGGCTGAGCTCGGATCCGCCAGAATTTCCCTTGCAAATTGCAAGGCTTTTTGCAGATCAGGATGATAGAGCCGGGCAATTATTGAGGCAAGAATATAGTAGAGCGCAATAGATACCCCGACAACCACGGTTCCCTGAATAAGGGCCAACCGGTAACTATTCGCAATGGCATCGCCAATCTTATGCTGATCCTGCGTCGGCCTATTTTTGAGCGGAAACGAATTACGTTTCATCAAATTATTTCTCCACGCACTTCCTGAACCTTGGCTCTAATAATATTGTAGTTTCCATAGAATTCTTCTCCGCTTCTTTGCAAAACCCAATGGGACCCGGAATTTTTGGTGGGAATCCCCGGCATCTTGAAGAAGCCCAATGTGTTAAAATTAGCTGTTTCTGCACTACCGCATCCATACTATGTTACAGCGAAGGATGACTGGGTTCCAGCATCCGGATTTGGCGAACTATTCAGCCGGCCGATACCGCGCCCATGGATAGCGCTGATGATACCGTTGCTGTTGATCCGGGCTTCTTTTATTTTGATAGCGGATTAGGGCATCCCCCTCGATTAAAGGCCGGTCTTTCGTTCGGGCCGTCAAAGGGAATAGAATGAAAAAAGTTCTCATTACCGGCGGCGCCGGATTTATAGGCTCGAATCTCGCCGTCGCACTGCAATCGGAAGGCGACAGCGTAGTTTGTTTTGATAACCTCTCACGAAGAGGGTCTGAAATTCTCCTGCGGAGGATCCAGGAATATGGCTGTTCATTTGTCCATGGCGATGTTCGCAATCCGGAAGACTTTCTCACATTAAAGGATTCTTTCGATGTACTGGTGGAGTGCAGCGCCGATCCTTCCGTCCTGGTCGGAATAAACGGCGATGAGGCCGGATTTCAGATCAGCAATAATTTATACGGTACCGTGAATTGTCTCGAATTCGCCCGGATTCGGTGCATTCCGGTGCTGTTTCTATCAACCTCGAGAGTTTACCCCTACACGGCGATCAACAAGCTTGTTTTCAGTGAAGATGCAACCAGGTTCAGGTATGCGGATGACCGTGCGGGCGTCAGCAGCAGGGGAATTGCCACCTCCTTCCCGCTCCAGGGTTTACGATCGCTTTATGGCGCAGCAAAATTATGTTCGGAATACCTGCTGCAGGAATACAGCGGGCTCTACAATCTTCCCGGCATAATCAATAGATGCGGCGTCATTGCCGGACCCTGGCAGCTCGGGAAAGCCGACCAGGGGATATTCACCTACTGGCTGCATCGGCACTATTATTCAAAGAGCCTCAAATATATCGGCTATGGCGGGACCGGAAAACAGGTGAGGGATTTGCTGCACGTTGACGATCTGACAGACCTCCTTAAAAAGCAGATCGCCGCGATAGTGCGGTTCCGCGGAGAGATATTCAACGTGGGAGGTTCCACGCATTCGAGTCTATCCCTTCGCGAAGCGACGGATTTATGCCGCAGCATAACCGGCAATACCGTTCCGATCGCCGGCGTTGCCGAAGACCGGGCCGCCGACCTGAAGTGGTATATTACCGATAATGGCAATACCGAATCCGTATTCGATTGGCAACCCCGAAGAAATCCGGAAGCCATTCTGGGCGATACCTTTTCCTGGCTTTCAACGCAAGAAGAACTTCTTTCGAGCCTTTTTAAGGGAAATTGATGAAGACCGTACTCATTACCGGGTGTGCGGGCCTTATCGGATCCGAGGCCGTGAAGTTTTTTTGTGAAAAAGGCTTTGCGGTGGCGGGCATCGACAATGATATGCGTAAATATTTTTTCGGCCCGTCCGCCTCGACGCAGTGGATGATGGAGGAATTACAGGCGTCGCATAAGGAATTTCGAAGTTTCAAAAGCGACATCCGTGATTTTGAGGCAGTCGCGAGGGTATTCCGTGAGTACGGGACCGAAATCGTCCTGGTGATACATACCGCATCGCAGCCATCCCACGATTGGGCCGCGCGTGAACCCTTCACGGATTTTTCGGTCAACGCCTCCGGCACGCTGAACCTTCTTGAAGCAACCCGCCAGATATGCCCGGACGCCGCCTTCATTTTTACCTCTACGAACAAGGTTTACGGGGATACCCCTAACCGCCTGCCGCTGAAGGAACTTGAAACGCGATGGGAGATCGACGCTGAGCACTCTTATTATCAAAACGGCATCGATGAGTCGATGTCCATCGATCAATCCAAGCATTCGCTATTCGGCGCCTCGAAAGTCGCCGCGGATATCATGGTCCAGGAATATGGCCGGTATTTCGGCATGAAAACGGGTGTATTCCGCGGAGGATGTTTGACCGGACCATCCCATGCGGGAACCGAGCTTCACGGATTTCTGGCCTACCTCATGAAATGCGCCGTGACGGGCAGGGAGTATCGGATTTACGGATATAAAGGCAAGCAGGTGCGCGATAACATCCACGCCCATGACCTTGTCAATGCCTTCTGGCATTTTTACCTGAATCCCCGGCCGGGCGAAGTTTACAATATGGGCGGCAGCCGCTTCAGCAATTGCTCGATGCTCGAAGCCATCAAAAAATGCGAAGAAATTTCAGGCAAGGTCACGCGGCGAACTGGCTTGTCCGGGGCCTCGGCCTCGGCGACCTTGCGGAGCGGAGCAGCCCGTTGGCGAGCGCGGCCAGGGCGGAGACGTTGTTGGTGACCACCGACGTCATGATCCCGAAGCCCATGGTGAACACGCCGACCACGTTGGTGACGTTGGGCGCACGATCATCGACCAGCTTCGGTTCACGTTGCGGTTGAGGTCGCGGGCGATGTCCTTCAGGTCGCAGAGCTTCGACAATCCTCCTTCCAGGAAGACGACGTGGGCCGTGTCGGTCGCGATCGACGAAGCGCCTCGGAGCGAGATCGAACGTCGGCCTTCTTGAGGGCGATCGAGTCGTTGATCCCGTCGCCGACGAAGCAGACCTTGCGCCCTTCCGCCTGGAGCCTCGCCACGAAATCGGCCTTATCGGCGGGGAGCACCTGGGCGAAGTAGCGGTCGATCCCGAGTGACTCGGCGAGCCTGCGCGTGGGTGCGTCGTGGTCGCCGGAGATGATCGCCAGGTGCTTGATCCCTAGGAAGGCCACGGACGATCTCGGACACTTCGGGACGGACGGCCGCCCTAATCCGCACTGCCGGTGGCTGCCTAGTCTCTATGACGCGATTCCTCTCTGGAATGACTCACGCCATCGTCACTGTTCCCGAGCGCCAGGACTCGGAGAGCAGTGGTATTCGAGCCTCGGTCTCCTTTTGCTTTGGACCGGGCGATGAGAATGCCATCACCTGCATTCATTATCGTCGCTGCGAGTGCGGAACTGTCTGGACAGTTCCGCACGTCGAGATCGTTGAAGCTGGTCGCAAGACCATGGTCCCGGTGTTTCGTGGTGAGCTTCTGGAGAAGATGTGCCAAGCCGCGGCCCGCGCACTTGAGCGGGTCAAAGAACAGATCGGTGCACCGCAATGGGGCACCAGTTACCGGGTCTTTGGAAGTCCCGATGGTTCACCTATGGTGGAGGTAATCCCGTAATGGTACTCGTGGAACGTATGGTCCTGCTGCTGATCGAGATGGCTCCCAACAATTGCATGACGGAATCAAACCTACAGTTAGTTTGTTCTGTGATGAATAAACGACACGGCCTGCATCTGGGGAGTGGTCTTGAACACTTTGACCAACTCCTTGGCTCGTTGAATGAGTTGTACATCGAGCGAGGTCCATACGGATTCCGCCTGGGTGAAGGCGGCCGCGCCGAGTTGGAAGAGATTCATCGTCGGCAGGCCCCTTTCTGCCGCAAATTCAAGTCGGTCGCTAGCCCGATCATCAACCGCAACGTTCCACCGAGGAGTTGTTCACATGCCGCTGTACGAATTCAATAATCCTACCGATTGTTAAAAGTTGTGATTTCAGCTGAAGGCAATAGATGTTGCCAATATTCTCAACGGCAACAAAATCATCATTGCGAAGGTGATGGATAAGAGGCCAGCAATGTATGAACTTGTATTGGGAGCAGGTGAGAACAGACGATCTGAACTGAACAGAAGATCTGAAATTTAGAAATGTTTGCGAAGGCCAGGGGAGCTGACCGGCATGGCTGATTGATATGGCTTATGGAACTGCTGGATGTTCAGGCTTGCAGCATGGCTGGGGTTTGGCCGGATGCGTGGCCGGAGTGGCCATCCCTGAGTCGGCTGACGCGGTTGTGTTACCCCAGGTGTTGGGCGCGGCATACAAAAGCATGCCGCAACTGAAGGTTATACCGGTTCCGCTGCTTATTATTACTTCCGAGTTCGGGACCGTTTCGATGTGGGACTGGGAGATTGCTGCCTATATGCGGTCAGAGGGAATCCACGCGCTCGCGCCAAACCACCTCGATCAGGCTAAGATGATATGTCGGGCTCTGGGAGTGAAAAGGCAGCTCCGACGCTCGAAGTTTCTGGTGTTCCAGGACAATCCCGGAGCGGGATTCCAAGCCAGCATTTTCAAGCGCTTTTACTGGTGGGAGAATGAGTGCACCGAGAGGATTGCGGCGAAGTTCGGCATTGAGATTGTCCGAAAAAGCTTTAAGCAGCTCGGCGAATCTGCCCAGGCGATCAGCGATACAGAAGCGAAGGCGGCCGCCGACGCTCGAAAGATTCCGGTGGACGGTGTATCTTCCCGCAGCTTGCTGAGTGCTCTAAAGATCTACTTAGCGGTCAAGCGGGAACTGGATCTGGACCCGACCTATCAGGCCGCCGGCATTAACTGCCTGAACGAATCGCATTTCTCCGACACGACCCCTTGTCTCGCGTGGAACCTTCTCTATGAGGAAGACAAATTAATCTGGGGCTGCGAAGCGGACACGATGTCGATGCTGACCAAGCTGATCCTGCACCGCTCCTTGCACGTGCCTATCATGATGTCGAACCTGTACCCGTTTATCTTGGGGCAGGCGGCGCTTAAGCACGAGCGAATTCCGGGGTTTCCACAGGTTAAGGAACCCGAAAACTGCATCCTGGTGGCGCACTGCGGGTATCTCGGCGTGGTCCCGCAGTCGTTCTCAACGCAATGGAGCCTGAAGCAGAAGGTGTTGGCGATCGTGAACGACAACGCGACGGCCATTGATGCCCGTCTTCCCGAGGGTCCTGTCACGCTTGCCAAACTGCACCCTAAGCTCGACTTGATGAGCGTGGCCGAAGGCTGTCTTGAGAGCTATGCCCAGTACGCGGACTCCGACTGCAGGAATGGCGGAGTGATCCGCGTCAAGAACGGTCCGGCGCTGGTGGAGTCGCTGGCTTCGCATCATTACTTGATCGCCACAGGACACAACCAGTCCGATATCCAGATGCTCGGAAGGATTTTCGATTTTGGCGTGGAATCGCTCTGATGGAGGACTAAGATGAAAGTCGGAATCGACAGCTATTGCTACCATCGATTCTTCGGCGAGGTCTACCCGCAACAGCAGCCACCGCCCCGACCGATGTCGCTCGAAGACTTTCTGCAGCGAGCGAAAGAGCTCGAGGTTGACGGCGTTTCTTTGGAGTCGTGTTTTTTCCCGCACCTCGACTGGAATTACTTAGCAAGCCTCAAGAAGCTTCTCGACGCGTACGGATTGGAGAGGGTATACGCGTGGGGGCACCCGGACGGACTCGAAGGCGGGACGAACAAAGAAGCGTACGACGACATGGTGGCCAGCATTGAACGCGCCAACGCCATTGGAGCGGATGTCATGCGGGTTGTTGGCAGCAGTCTCAGGTTTCGCAAGCAAGCGCACGAGCCGCAACTCACACGGCTCACCCAAATGTTCTCCGAGGCAGTGCAGGTCGCAGAGAAACACGGCGTCCGCATGGCGGTAGAAAATCATATCGACTTCACCGCGGATGAAATGCTTCACCTCCTGACAGCGGTCAATTCTCCCTACCTGGGGATTAACTTCGACACCGGCAATTTCCTGCGATTACTCGATGACCCAATTAAGGGCATGGAGAAGCTGGCGAAGTACGTTTATGCGACTCACATCAAGGATCTGAAGCCCCAGAAAGGGGTGGGGGCAGACGAGTGGTACTTCTTCTCGAGTACCCCGGTCGGGGATGGCATTGTTGACAACTTGCAACTGGCGAGATTACTCTCCCGCGCGGGATACCAAGGGTTCTTGGCGGTCGAAATCGACTTCCTGCATCCCGATTACCTCGCGGATGAGGATCGTGCAGTGACGAAAAGCATCCAGGAGCTGAAGAGGATCGCTGCGGCAGTGGAAATAGAAAGTTCCGAAGCCAGGGTCTAACCATCGGGAGGAGAGAGCGATGAAAAAACTGAACGTGGCGATCATCGGAGCCAAATTCATGGGCAAAGCGCACAGCAGCTCATGGTCGCGGGTGCATCGCTTCTTCGATATGTTCCGGTGATTTTTGCGACGGGGTACAGTCCCGAAATGGAACTGCTGCATAGCGCGCAGGAACTGGGGCTGACTGTGCTGCAGAAGCCATACGTGCCGCGAGAGCTGGCGCGGAGGGTACGAGAAACGCTGGATCGGCAGCCGACAAAGGTGCATCCGGGCTAACCCTATCGTGAGGATGGTGCGCTGTGTATGTAAGGGCGCACGTAGGCACCAGCGCTACCGATGATCGCGCGGCGGATCGCTAGAATCGCGGATGGGCTGCGGTGAGATGCCAATTGGAGTTGACACCGTTTCTCCGGGCATGATAAGGAATCGTACAACAGTGGATTCCGGCGGAAACGCTGGATTGCCAGGGCGTCAGGCTCTCCACACGCAAGCCAGTTCTGCGACGCTCTAGCAACACCCCACCCACCCCGGGAGGTGGATGCCACCTGGCATCTGCCTCCCGTTTTTATTTGTGGGGTTCTCGTAATAGGTTTGGATTCATAGGGATATGGGTGTCCGTGAGATTATCGGGGGCGCTCGTCACTGATGGCGCACTGGTCCGCGCCGCTACGACTACAAAATCAAAAGCATAAAGAGTCTGCGGGACGGCGGCGCTATCTCTGGCAACGGAAAACCGAAGGCAACAACCGCCCGGTCCCGAGAAGTGGGACCGGCCGCTACAGAATCAAACCTTCAGTTCGATGAGATTGTGGCCTCGGACTATCGAATGGTTCTCACACGGACCGCAAAGCCACGAGCCACAG
>CAWDOZ010000027.1:0-15814 GCA_963803935.1 uncultured Fibrobacterota bacterium
TGAAGAACTTCTTTCACTACGGGTATCACGACGCCTTTTTCAACCGGACCGCATTTTTTGAAAACGTCTTTGAGAGTCTCAACGAGGGGGTCATGGTCCACGACCTCTCTCGCCGCATTTTCTTCTTCAGCCGCGGTGCGGAGAAGATAACCGGGGTGAAGAAGGATGCGGTCCTGGGGCGGGATTGCCATGAGCTGTTCGACCCGAGGCTCTGCGGGAAAGAGTGCGTCTTCTGCCGGACCGGCGAGAGCGACACCCTCGAAACCAGCACCTATGCTGCGGCATTCATCGGGATTGACAGCGTCAGGAAAGAGCTCACCATCAACCGCGTACCTCTGAAGGACGACAAGGGAACGGTGATCGGCGCGATACTCGCAATAAGCGATTCTACGCATCTCTCCGAGCTCGAAGAGACACTGGGAAAAAAGCGGTTGTTTTCGGGAATCATCGGCCGGGACCACAGCATGGTTGCCGTTTTCGAGCTGATCCGCGATATCGCGGGAAGCGACTATCCGGTCATCATTACCGGTGAAAGCGGGACCGGCAAGGAGCTGGTCGCCGCGGCGATCCATAACGAAAGCACGCGGCGCGACCGGACCTTCCTCGCAGTAAACTGCGGAGCGCTCCCGGAGGGCATTCTTGAAAGTGAACTTTTCGGCCATGTCAAGGGATCGTTTACAGGAGCTATCCGGGACAAGAAGGGCCGCTTCGAGCTTGCGGACAAGGGAACCCTGTTCCTCGATGAAATCGCCGAGCTCACCCCGCGCATGCAGGTCAAGCTCCTGCGGGTACTGCAGGAGGGCATCGTGGAGCCGGTAGGCGGCGAAATGCAGAAAAAAGTCGACGTCCGCGTCATCTGCGCGACCAACCGCGACCTCAAGGCGCTCATCGCCGACGGATCGTTCCGCAACGATCTCTACTACCGGCTCGCGGTCATGCCCATCGAAATGCCGCCGCTGCGGAAACGCCGCAACGATATCGCCCTGCTTGCCGACCATTTCCTTGCCGAATTTTCGAAGAAGCTCGGCAAGGAGGTCCTTTCCTTTTCAGAGGAGGCGATGAGCCTGCTCATGGGGTACGAGTGGCCGGGAAACGTACGCCAGTTGCAGAATGCGATTCAATTCGCACTGATCAAATGCCGCGAGAAACAGATAAAACCGGCGCACCTGCCCCCCGAAATCACCGACGCCTTAATCGTTTCCACGGGAATGCCGAAAATCAAGGGTAAGGCAGGGAGGCATCCCAAGCTCTCCGCCGACGCGGTCGGAGAGGCCCTCTCGCGCGCGGGCGGCAACAAGGCCAAGGCGGCCCGGCTCCTGGGGGTGGGGCGGGCCACGCTCTACAACTTCCTGAATGAGCATCCGGAGCTCGGCGACCCGGCCTGAGGGGCCGGTGAACTCCCATTATTCTATTGCAACCCGAAGCCCGTAAGGCTATACTCTCCTGATCTATGGTCGGCACTTCCGCACAATCGATCGAGGAGCTCTTTTTAGGGCACCAGCAAACCTCCACCCTGGAGGGAAGGGTTGCCGCCTCGGTAAGCCTCCTGGTCTGCTTCGGGAGCGCTATTTCCATGATTTTAAATGCTTTGTTCACTACCGTGGAACAAACCTCCCTGTCGGCGCTCGGCACCATCCTCGGCGGAGCGGTATATCTTTATCTGCGGAAAACGGGCAGGTGGGAGCCCCTTGCACTGCCGGGGTGCCTGGCTTTTCTTGCCGTCGTTTCAGTTGCCTGGGCAACCGATACCGGCAGCTACAGCACAGCGGGCTTTTTTTTCTTCATGGTTGCGACGGTTGCCGCGATTATCCTCAGACGCCGTCACGTTCCGTGGTTCGTAACCCTGATGATCCTCGCAATCGGCACCCTGCTTGTCAGAGAGCATTTCGCGCCGCTGCCGGTTCCGCTCGATGCGAAGTCCCGTTTCTGCAGGCTTGGCGATACCGCTCTTACCCTCTCGCTCTGCCTGGTCGTCATCGCAACTCAGCTCCGGATTGTCATCGGGCAGCACGTCCGGGACATGGAGGATATCCGCAGGGCGATGGATGAAATCCGCACGCTGCGGGGCATGCTCCCTATCTGCTCGAAGTGCAAGAAAATACGCGACCGCTCCGGATACTGGAACCGTATTGAAGAATATATCGTCACGCACTCGGAAGCGGAATTTTCCCATGGGTATTGCCCGGAGTGCCTGGCTGATCTTTACGGAGAGTATGGCTTGACACCGGGTCCGAAAGAGGTACAGACCCATCCGGCCGCTCCTCCCCCGAAGGGGGGTTCCCGGTCCACGGCACGGTCGTATTCTCTGCCGCACCCGGTTGAGGAACTGTTGATCGGCAATTTCCGAACAACCCCGCTCGAGGGCAGGATATTCAACGCAATCGTCCTGCTCATCTTCCTGATAAGCCTGGCTACCACCATCATCCATGTTATTCTGGGGCAACTATCCGAGGTCTGCGCAACATCCGTCGGCATGGCCTTGTCCGGTGCGCTTTATGTCTACCTGCGAAAATCGAAAAAACAGGAGCCGCTCCTGCTGCCCGCCTGTATCGCGTTTCTCTGGCTGCTCTCCCTGGACTGGGCGTTCGATCCGGCAGGTTCATACGGCAGCGATTCGTATTTCTATATGCTCATCGGCTCCATCATGCCGCTGGCCCTCAGGCCGAGGCATAAAACCGGCTTTGTGGCCGTCACGGTGGTGGCGGTCGGCGGCATCCTGTTCAAGGAATCTTTGTACCCGCCTATCGTTACGCTCGACGTGGTTTCCCGGCATCATCACATGCTGGATATCGCGATTGCAATGGCGCTCTGCCTGTCCGCGATCTTTGCCACGGTTCGCCTTGTCATTCGGGAACATATCCGGGATAAATATCGCCTCGCCGCGGCGCTCGATGAAATCAAGGTTCTCCGGGGACTCCTGCCGATTTGCGCAAAGTGCAAGAAGATTCGCGACCGGCAGGGCTATTGGAACCTGATTGAAGAATATATGGCAAACCATTCCGAAGCGGAGTTCTCGGAATGTCTATGTCCTGATTGCCTGAAGAGAACGCTGACCGATAGTCGTGCCGAATCGGGGGATAAAGGGCTTCGGAGAGCTCCCCGGTCGGGGGCCGTCGACCGGCCATGACCGGCGCGTCACTCCCGCCCGTCAGATCCCGGTCACCGACGGCTCTTTGACAAGGGCGGGAGATGCAGCCAGGAAACGGTCCGCACGATCGCGAAGGGTATCGCAATCCCTTGACCCCTGCACCTGGCGGTACAGTTCATGGCCGAAAAAGAAATTGCAGGCAAAATAGGCGGTAAATTGTTTGAGCCTTCCGATCCGCTTTTCGGGCGGGAAATCCTCGGCAACATAGCAGTAGTAGCGATTCCAGATCTCTCGGTAATCCACCGCAGCCGGACCGACGGAAATCTCCCGGAAAATCCACGGCTTGACAGCGGCCATTCGCCCGATCATGCAGCCCGAGCAGCGGCCTTCGCCGGTAAGGAATATCGTATCGCGCGCCGAAACGATATCGCCGTTTGCGATGACCGGGATTCCCGCCCCGGCGACAATACCGGGAAAGAGCGACCACTGCGCCGTCCGCGTCAATTTATCTTCTGCAAATCTCGGATGGACGGTTACGGCATCTACCCCCGCTTCACGGATGATCCGGAGGCGGTCGGCAAACCGCTCCTGCCAGTCCGGGACACGCCGGCCGAGACGGCACTTAACCGTCAGCATACCCCGCCATCGGGAGCGCGCAGCGGCGAGCACCGACCGGAGGCGGTCGCGATCGTCGAAAAGCTCGGTGCCGCCTCCGCGCTTCCTGATTTCGGGGGCTGCGCAACCGAGGTTGATGTCGATGCCGTACGGGTTGATCGTTGCGAGTTTATCCATGACCGGACCGACGTTTTCGCTGTCAACCAGTGCGAGCTGGTAGACGACCGCTCCCTCGGAAGCGCGGTGCCGCGTAAAAGGGGAAACGGCGAGGTCTTCTCTCAGAACCGCCGGAGCGGAGAGCATTTCTGTAAAGAGGGCTCCGTATC
Organism: uncultured Fibrobacterota bacterium; assembly: GCA_963803935.1. GTDB lineage: Bacteria > Fibrobacterota > Chitinivibrionia > Chitinivibrionales > Chitinispirillaceae > BOG-1184. The sequence continues at coordinate 4,030 of CAWDOZ010000027.1, forward strand.
CCCCGAATTCGGCAACGAGCCTGCGGAAGGCACTGTGAGTAATACCGGCCATGGGGGCGAGCAGGAGGGGGACGTCGATCACGTTTCCCGCAATAACGAGACTATTGGTGCGGCTTATCACGGTGGAAAAATAATCTTGCCGCAAGAAAATAAACGACGACCGCAGCGATGGCAACAACAATGGTCACCAGGCCGACCTCCTCGATGACCTGCTCGACCACTGCAAGGTGCTTGCCGAATTTATAACCGAGAAAGGTAACGATTCCTGCCCAGAGGATACCGCTTAAAACATTACAAAGAAGAAACTTCGGATAGTTCATCCGTGAAACGCCGGCCATGAGGGCGGTCAGGACCCTGAGAGAGGAGATCCACCTTCCGATGAAGATCGTAATGACGCCGTACTTGGCGAAGAAATCCTCCGCTCTCCGGATATGCGCTTCTTTGAATCTGAGCAGGCCGGACAGCCGTTCGATGAGCACCCGACCGCCTCGCCGGCCGATCTGGTATCCGATCGCGTTGCCGATAATAGCGCCGATCGCAGCCAGGAGAAATACGAGCCCGATATGAAAGCCTTTACCGGCGCCTGCAGCAGCGGCCGCAAGGAGGACCGCCGTCTCGCCGGGCAGGGGCAGCCCGGAATACTCCGCCGCGACTATTAAAAACACCAGCGGATATCCGATATGGTTGATTAATGCTTCCATCGACATGGCTTCAGAACCTCAGGCTCCGGGACTCCCTGCACGGTACCGCCATGGCTTGCCGGGGTCATTACAGGAGCAAAGAATTGAATAATAATATACTCCCTCTATCGGCGGATTATGGGAGCAATATTGCTTATGTCAGCCGCAACGCTTAAATTTGGATTATAGGACGATCGAGTAACTCAACCTGAAACTGGCGTCCTGAAAGGTCGAGAACATTAATTAGTGCGCCTGAACCACAATTGGAACGGTCTCTAATCGAGAAAAAGAGGCATAGCATGTTTAACGATATTCCTGCGGCAATAAAAGAGAGAATGGCTTTCCTTGAGGCTATTGATACATTGGATAGATCAGACGGTACGGCAAGGCTGCATAGGCTCCGTCAGATCCCCCCGGAAACGGGCAAATTTATCGCTCTTCTTGCCGCGAACTGTCCAGAGGGAGAGTTCATTGAAATTGGAACAAGCGCCGGATATTCATCGCTCTGGATATCCTTGGCACTCCGGAAGAACGGCGGAAAATTGAAGACCTTTGAGATTCTTCCGGAAAAGATTGTAATGGCAAGGGAAACCTTTCGGCTGTGCAGTCTTGAGGGACGTATTGAATTGATAGAAGGCGATTTCCTTGAAAACTTCAACGAGGTCCGAAATGTGTCCTTCTGCTTCATTGATTGCGAAAAGGAGCTGTACGATAAGTGCTTTGCGGTGGTATCGGATCTCATGATACCTGGCGGGTTGATCGTTGCCGATAATGCGATCAATCATTTCGAATCCATGCAACCGATGATACGTCGCGCGGAGAGCGATGCACGATTCGATAGTTTGCTGGTACCGATAGGGAAGGGGGAATTTATCTGCAGGAGGAAATAGAGGAGCAGGCGCTCCATGAGCGGGGCGCCGACTATCTGCATTATCTTCATTGCTGATTTATGGAAACGGTCATTTCACGGTCTCTGCCGTATCCACCGTTTGCCCCGCCTTCCCTCCCCATCCACCACCAAAAGCAATGTAGAGGTCCGTATAGGCATCGAGCAGGGCTTCGCGTGCCTGGGCGAGGGTGAGTTCCGCTTCGAAAAGACTCCGCTCGGCATCGAGTACCTCGATATAACTCGTATAGCCGTTTGTATAGCGTTCCCTGGCAAAAAAGGCAGCCTTTCTCAGGGCTTCCGTCTGGGCACTCAACGCCTCGATCTCCTGGCGGGTCTTCTGCAGACCGACGAGCGCGTCCTCGGCCTCACGCAGACCGTTCCTGATGGCCTGGCGGTACCGCGCCAGCGCCTGCCGATAAACAGCTTTAGCGGAGCGGACCTGCCCGTGCCGCTCGCCGCCGACAAAGATCTGCTCGTCAAAGGGTCCTGCATAATCCCAGACGATGCTTGGATGTGAAACCAGATTCTGCAACTCAGTCGACCCCCAGCCGAATAGACCGGTGAGCGACAGGGCGGGAAAGTAGTTTGCATAGGCAACGCCGACCCGCGCATTCGCGGCGATGAGGTCCTGTTCGGCCTGCCGTATATCCGGTCTCTCCCTGAGGACACTTGACGGCATCAGGGCAGGAACGGAAGGAGGCGCCAGTTCCCGGAGCCCTTTACCGCGGGGTATGCGGCCGGGATTCTTCGCGAGAAGAACGCTGAGGTTGTTTTCCTGCTGCGCCATATCCTTTTCGAGTTGCGGAATAGCGGCCAGGGCCTGTTCGTACTCCGATTCCGCCTGCCTGAGTTCAAGCTCCGAAATGACTCCCCGTTCGAATTGGTGGGTAAAAAGGTCATAACTCTCCTTGCGTGAAGTCGCAGTTCGCTGGGTAATGGCAAGCTCTTCATCGAGCGTCCGCAGATGGATATACCCGGTTGCAACTTCGCTTATGACCGTCAGAAGCACGCCCCGCCTCGCCTCGCGCGCGCTCAGAAGGTCGGCACGCGCGGCCTGGGTTGCCCGTCTGAGCCCGCCGAAGAGATCGATCTGCCAGCTCCCGGTTAGGGCAAGCGAATAGCTGGCTACTGGACCGAGGAAAAGCCCATCTTCGAAATACCGTCCTCGCTCGGGCTGGGCTTCCGCCCCGACCTGCGGGAAGAGCGCCCCGCGCGTCGATTGCAGGATGCCGGCAAACTGTTCAACCCGTCCAACTGCCGCTGCAATATCTTCGTTGTCCCTGAGGGCCTCCGTGATGAGCGAATCAAGCGTCGAATCGCCAAACTGCTCCCAGAAGGCAACATTAACACCGGCCCTCGCACTCGTATCGGCAAAGCGCCAGGCAGAAGGGATGTCGGTTATCGGCCGGTGATAGGTCGGTCCGACCATACAGCCGCAGACGATCGGCAGTAAAGCTGCTATAAATGGCGCCGCTCTCATGGCTTCCTCTTCGGAGTTCGGCCTTTTCCCGCTCCCCGCTCAGCAATTTTTTCCACAACATAGAACATCATCGGAATGAAGAAGATCCCGATGCACGTCGCCGCGAGCATGCCGCCGATGACATCGGTCCCGATTACGCGGCGGGCTATGCCGCCGGCACCCGAAGCGATGGCAAGCGGAATACAGCCGAATACGAATGCGAAGGAGGTCATGAGGATCGGCCGTACCCTGACCTTTGCCCCGGAAAGCGCTGCATCGTGCAGGGAGACTCCCTGCCGGTTGTACTCCTTTCGGGCAAACTCGACGATGAGGATGGCATTCTTGGCTGCCAGGCCGATCAGCACGATGAGGCCGATCTGCGCATAGATAAAGAACGGCATGTCCCGGAGAAGCAGAGCTGCAAACGCTCCGAACACCGCGATCGGCGTGCTGAGGAGCACACTGAAGGGAAGTGAGAAGCTTTCGTAAAGAGCAGTGAGTATGAGGAAAACGAAGAGGAGCGAGAGTGCGAATACCGCCCACGCGGGTACGCCCCTCGCAGCCTGCCGCTCCTGGAAGGAAATGCCGAGGTAGTCTAGCCCGATGTCCTGGGGCATGGTGGCATCCCTGACCTGTTCGAGCGCGGCCATAACCTGTGCCGAGCTGTATCCGGGCGCGGCGGTAAGGTTGAACTGGGCCGAGCGGAACAGGTTATACCGCATGGTAAATTCCGGACCGGTGCGCGGCTCGATAGTCGTTATCGAGGAAATCGGCACCGGATTGTTGCTGCTGTTGCGGACGTAAAAATCGCCCAGGTGCGAAGGATCGGTGCGGTAATCACCTTCGGCCTCCACGTATACTTGCCAGGCCCTGCCAAAGCGGTTGAAGTAATTGACAAAATAACCTCCCATGAAGGTCTGGAGCGTGGTGTACACGTCGGCAAGGTTCACCCCCTGGCCGAGAGCTTTATCCCGGTCGACCTTTGCAAAATACTGCGGTACCGAGGCGAGCAGGGTTGTAGAAATAAGCCCGATTTCAGGGCGCTTGCGCGCGGCCTGGAGAAAGGTCTGCGCATTGTCGGCCAGGTATCCGATATCCTTTCCCGAGCGGTCTTCAAGTACTGCGGTAACCCCGCCCGCACTCCCTACTCCCTGGATAGCGGGTGGTGAAAATGCGAAGGAGATGCCATTGGGTAACCCGGAAAGTTTACGGTTAAGCCTCCCGATGATCGCGTCGGCGCGCTCGTCTTTTCCCCGCTGCGACCACTCCTTGAGACGTATGAAAAAGGTGGCGTTATACGTGGTCCGTACCTGGCTCAGGAGGCTGAATCCGACTACCGAAGTGCAATACTGAACGCCGGGCGTACTCAGGATCATCCGCTCGACCTTTCGCGCGGCGTCGGAGGTTCGCTGCAGTGAAGCCGTATTCGGAAGCTGGAGACTTGCATAAATGTATCCCTGGTCCTCCTCGGGCAGGAAGCCGGCGCGAAGCCGCGGACCGAGAATCACGACGGCAACGGTGAAGACGGTGAGTGCCAGGAGCGATAGTCCCAGGTGCCGGATGACGATGCTCGATATTTTCAAATACCGCCTTCGTCCACCCTCAAAGAGTCGGTTGAAGAGGCCGAAGAACCCCCGGGAAGCCCCGGCTTTCTTCGGCTTCAGCAGCAAAGCGCACAGGGCCGGGCTGAGAGATAGCGCATTGAAAGCCGAGAGCAGCACCGATATCGCAATTGACACGGCAAACTGCTGGTAGAGCCGGCCGGTGATTCCGGGAATGAAGACCGTGGGGAAAAAAACGGCCGCAAGCACCAGCGCAATGGCAATGATAGGTCCCTGTACTTCCTGCATGGCGGCAATTGCGGCATCGTGGGGCGCAAGCCCCTCCTCGATGTGCCGCTCGACCGCCTCGACCACGACTATTGCGTCGTCAACAACGAGACCGATAGCTACCACCATGCCCATAAGAACGATGGGGTTGATTGAAAATCCGAGCAGCGGGAAGAAGGCAAAGGTCCCGAGAAGCGATACCGGGACTGCGATAATTGGAATGAGCGTTGCGCGGAACCCCTGCAGGAACACGTATACCACGAGAATCACGAGTAGCAGGGCGATGAAGAGCGTCAGCACGATCTCCTTGAGGCCTTCGCTCACCGATCTGGTGGTATCGAGGGCCACGGCATAGTCGAGGTCGGGAGGGAAGTACTTTTTCGCCTCCTCCATGACCTTCCGGACGCCTTCGGCCGCCTGGAGCGCATTGCTGCCCGGTAATTGATAGAGGGAAAGGATCGCCGATGGGTGGCCATTGAAGCTTCCCCGCACCGAGTAGTCCTGTACCCCGAGTTCGATCCTCGCGACATCCTTCAGGCGGACCAGCGATCCGCCTGAGTCGGCTCGCAGAACGATCTGGCCGAACTCTTCCGGGGTCACGAGGCGTCCCTGCGCCCGAATCGAGTAGGTAAACTGCTGGCCGGCCGGTACCGGTTCGGCGCCGATCTGGCCCGCCGGGTTTACCGTATTCTGCTGCTGCAGCGCTGCGATGATTTCGGGCACCGTGATGTTGAGTTTAGCAAGGATATCGGGCCGCACCCAGCAGCGCAGAGCATACTGTCCGGCTCCGAATACGGTGACGCTCGCTATACCGCGCACCCGGGTAATCAGGTCGTTCAGGTGAATGTATGCGTAGTTGGCCAGGAATTGCGCATCGTAAGTGCCGTTTGGCGAGTAGAGAGCGAGCTGCACAAGCGGCGTTGAAAGCGATTTCTGGGTAGTGATACCGATATTGCGAACGTCCGGCGGGAACTGCCGCTCGGCCTGCGATTCGCGGAGCTGCGAGAGCATCTGATCTATATTGGGGTCGGTTTTCACATCGAAGTTCACGGTCATGCGCATGGAACCGCTGTTACTGTTGATGGAGAACAGGTAATTCATGTCGTCAACACCGCTCATGATCTCCTCGAGCGGAACGGCGACCGACTGCTCAATGGCGAGTGCGTCGGCTCCCACATACGTGGTAATAACATTGACTTCAGGCGGGATGATCTTCGGGTATTGCGTCACCGGCAGACCGGCCAGGGACACAAGCCCGACGATCATCATGATGATGGCGATGACGAGGGCGACAATGGGATGGTTGATAAAGTAGCGAGGCATGGCAGGTTACCTCGGATTCGCGGCTGAGTCGGCCCCGGGAGGCTGGTTCGGTGCGGTCGGCTCTTCATAGGGCATGGGCGACACCAGGGACCCGTCGCGGACCTTCTGCACTCCCTGCGCAACCACGGTCTCGTCGGGTTTCAGCCCCTCGTCAACGATCCACCGGTCGCCGCGCTGCTCGCCAAGCTTGACCTGCCGGAGTTCGATCCGCCGGTCGGGCCGCACCACGGCGACCTGGTACATTCCCTGCAGCTCGATCACCGCCCTCTGCGGCACGAGGAGGGTATTCTTTCGGATTCCGGTCGTTACAATGACCCTGACGAACTGCCCCGGACGCAGCAGGTTGCCCGGATTCGGGAAGGTCGCTTCCATCTGCAGGGTGCCGGTCCGCGCTTCGACCTGACGATCGACGGCATAGAGCCTGCCCTCGTAGGGATACCGGGACCCGTCGGCAAGGATCATTGCATGCTTCATCGATTGGCCCGCGTCGGCATCATTGCCGGGCGACTGCATACACTTCATGCATGAGAGGTAAAACTGCTCGCTGACCGCATAGGAAACCTTGACGGTATCGATCTTTGAAACCACGGTCAATTCACCTCCCTGCGCGGGACCTACCAGATCGCCTATCTGGGCGATAGCAAAGCCCGCGACGCCGTCGATCGGGGAGGTGATTTTTGTAAAGCCCATATCCAGAGTCGCCTTGTTGACCGCTGCCTGCGCGGCCGCAATTGCTGCAAGCGTCGAACGCTCGGTACCAACGGCGTTGTCGAGCTCCTGACGGCTTATAGCCTTCTCCTCGACAAGCGGTCGGATCCGGTGGAGATTTGCCTGCGCTATGTAATGTTGGGCCTGCGCCTGGGAAAGCACGCCCTGACCCTGGTCGAGGGCCGCCTGGAATGGGCGCGGGTCGATGGTGAAGAGCAGCTGGCCTTTCCTCACCGGGTCGCCTTCACGGTAGTTCTTGCTGACAAGATAACCCTGCACCTGTGCGCGGATCGTCGCATCGACAAGCCCCTCGATCGTCCCGACCCACTCATGCTCGATGGGAATATCCTCCTTCGCAACTACAGCAGTCTCGACGGCAACCGGCGGCGGAACTTTCTGCGTTTTTTGACACGTGGTGAAAACGAGCGCTGCCATGCCGCAGCCCGCAAGGAGTAACTGCGAAGTCCATCGCCGCTTCCGGTTCCCGGAATATATCATGATCGAACACTCCTCCCTGCTTCGATGACGAGGCGAACACCAGCAGCACTCCGGCTGCACTCGGGAAATCGATAAAGAAAGCAAAAATCAGACCAACTATTAAAAAACTCCGGAAAGGGACATCTGCCTCTGCAGTCGATTTTGAGGCTGTCTGCAAAGAGGTACGCCCATCGATATTCGGGCTACTTGTATTTCATTGCATCGAAAGTTGCATTTCTTTATATTATTTACACAGACGCTTTTCCGGAACTTCACCGGGGAAGCGGACCGAAAGGGAGGAAACCGCAATGCCTCTGCACCCAGACCGATTATGCCGTTCCCGCCCGCCAATTCCTGCAATCATCGGGATGTTCCTTGCTCTGTCCGCCTGCGCGGCAATCAACCGACCCGAACCCGTTGCACCCTTCGACATCAACCGTTACCTCGGCACCTGGTACGAAATCGCCCGCATGCCTTCCCGGTTCGAGCGCGACCTCGACAGCGTGACAGCTACGTATTCTCTCCGGGCCGACGGCGCGGTGAGCATTCTGAATATGGGGAAAAGCAAGGGGAAAATTTCACGAGCGGTCGGAAAGGCGAAATTTTCCGGCAACAGGAAAATCGGTTCTCTCCGGGTCACCTTCTTTGCTCCTTTCTATGCCGACTATACGATTCTCGCGCTTGACACTGCACAGTACCGCTGGGCCCTGGTTGCCTCGGGCCGGAAGTATCTATGGATACTGTCAAGGACTCCGGCGCTCGATTTCGAGGTTGTGGACACCCTGGTGAACCGGGCCGCCGGGCTCGGGTTCAACACAAGCCGTCTGTACTTTACCCGGCAATAGCCCCGCTCAATTCCCCGCAAGCAGGCAGGCATGAACATGCGCCGGGTCGGCCGCCGAGGGCCGGAGGACAGGCGTCTCCCGCATGCAGCGCGCAACGATCTTGACATGTTCCCCGTTGACCGACAGTTCAGCCGTCTCGGCCCCTTCTGCCGCCCGCTCGCGTGTAAGTTGACATCGGGGATGAAACGGGCAGCCGGGGGGCGGCGATACGGGCGACGGGGTCTCCCCTGCAAGCCGCAGCCGCCGGCGGGACTTTGCGGGATCGGGCTCGGGTATCGCCGAGAGTAAAGCCTTCGTATAGGGATGGATCGGATCGGCATACAGCGCGTCGCGCGGGGAGCGCTCAACGATGCGGCCGAGGTACATTACCGCGACCTCGTCGGCGAAGTGCTCGACCACCGCGAGGTTGTGGGCGATGAACAGGTAGGCAATGCCGAGCTCGTCCTGCAGGTCGCCGAGCAGGTTGAGGATCTGCGCCTGGATCGATACGTCGAGCGCGCTCACCGGCTCGTCGCACACGATGAAATCCGGGCTGCTCGCGAGTGCCCGGGCAATGCCGATGCGCTGCCGCTGGCCGCCTGAAAACTCGTGCGGGTAGCGGTTGAGGTAGCGGCTCGACAACCCGACCCGTTCGAGGAGGTCGCCGATGCGAGCCTTTCGCTGCCGCTTGCCGAGCCCGCCATGTACCAGTAACGGCTCCTCCACGATGGCGGCAACGTTCATGCGCGGGTCAAGCGAACTCAGCGGGTCCTGGAAGATGATCTGCATGCGTTTGCGCAGCTGCCGCCAGTCGCCGGGCGTCTGCGCAAAGAGGTCGATGCCGTCGAACACCGCGCTGCCGCCGGTAGCCGGGATGAGCCCGAGGATCGTGCGGCCGACGGTGGTTTTTCCGGACCCGCTCTCGCCGACCAGCCCGAGCGTCCTGCCTTTACCTATGGTAAAGCTTACGCCGTCGACGGCGCGGACATGCTTCTTAGCAGCAAACATTCCGCCGCCCCGAACCTCGAACCGGCGTCTGGAGGTCTTTGACGGTGAGGAGCGGAGATTCTTCATTCATAATTTCATCCAGTATTCGATGCTCTGTATTATTATAGGATTTCAGGGATAGCGTTTCTTTGCCTTTTCGATCTTGGTATCATTGACTGCTGCCGCCATTTCTCTTCGATATTCTGATCCATTCAAATCTATGCATTTAGCCTTAAGCAATCTTTTTAAAAGGCTATGATTCATATTTCTTAGAGGAATTCGGATCTTTTCCCCTGAACCCCTCAGTCGGATAGTCAAATATCTATTGACACCTCTGCCAAGAAGATAGGTGTTCATGCGAAAGCCAGCCACATCACCGAACTTTATTTCTTTTTTCTGAAATATCGTTATACATTGAATTCTATCTTCAAAAATTGTGATGCTGGTTTTATAGATTGATATAAGCTGATAGAGAGAATAGCAGCTTAGGAGAATAAATGTTATCAATGCGCCTTCAATAAAATGAATGCTTTTTATGCCGGTGCCGAATAATTGAAGCAAGATAGCGTTACCAAACAAGACAATTATAGCTATGAAAACAATGGTAATCACTATCTTTGCAGGAAGATAAGCCGTAAAAAAAATACCCTTATTTTGATCTTCAATCATTTGTTCCAGCTATGACTTGCATGCGAAAATTATCCATATCGTTGACATTATTTTCCATTTTTTATTACTCTGGTGGGGGAACCGCTTAGGCGGTTCCCCCTGGGCTGAAGCCCCGCATAGCGGGTCTTCAGCCACACCCCTTCCTGCGGAAGGGGGAGGCGATGTTTGCCTCCGGCAAACGCCCTTCCCCTCCCGCAACGCCCTCTTTCAGGGTAGAAAGAACATTAAAAAACATAAACATAACCCTTTTGACGTCTTTCCCTTCGGTCTTCTTCCTGCGCCCATCTCACCCGGCGCGAAGCGCGCCGCCCTCTCATGAAGTGAGAGGGAGATAAGAAAGCATCAGGCCGATTTACGAAGCTTCCTTTTTATTTTTTTCGCAGAGGCTTGTGGGTCCCCGCCGCAGGGGGCCTATTATGAAGCACTCCCACCTCGTGCGGGTGACCCGGCTCAGCCATCCAAAAGCATTTGAATTTGCGTTTGGATTCCGGCTAACCCTTCTAAAATTTAGTTCCTCTCCGCCGGGTCCGTTTCCTTCCCTTCCGCATATCCCTCGCACTCCCGGCACGAGCACCAGTGACCGGGCGCAACTTCGCGCAGCGAGGGCATTAGTTCCGTGCACCGCTTGAGAACCCTTACCTTACCCACGCCTTCGTCAATCTCTACCGTCTCGGCAACGCCCTCCCTGGCAAGCTGCTGCGTCAGGAAGCAGCGCGGATGAAAGGTGCAGCCGGAGGGGAATTCGAGCGGGTTGGGCACGCTGCCCGGAATGGTGTCGAGCCGGCTCTTCTTCTCGCCGAGGCGCGGGAGCGAGCGGAACAGGCTCTGCGTGTACGGGTGGAGCGGCGACCGGAAGAGCCGCTTGACGTCGGCGATTTCGGCCAGGCGCGAGGCGTACATGACCCCGACCATATCCGCGGTTTCGGCTACCACCCCCAGGTCGTGCGTGATGAGCAGGATGCTCAGGTTTTCGGTCTCCTGGAGCCCCTTGATGAGGTCGAGGATCTGCGCCTGGATGGTCACGTCGAGCGCGGTGGTCGGCTCGTCGGCAATGAGGAGCTCGGGGTTGCAGGAGAGCGCCATGGCGATCATCACGCGCTGGAGCATCCCGCCCGACATCTGGTGCGGGTACTCGTTGAACCGCTGCGGCGCGTCCGAAATGCCGACCTTTGCAAGGAGCGAGATTGCCAGCTCCTGAGCCTTTGCCGGTGACAGGCCGCGGTGGAGGCTTATGGCCTCGACGATCTGGCTCCCGCATGTAAATACCGGGTTGAGCGACGACATGGGCTCCTGGAAGATCATGCTGATGCGGCCGCCGCGCACCTCCCGCATGCGGCGCTCCGGCAGTGCCCGCAGGTCTGTGCCGTCGAGATCCACCATGTCGGCATGAATCTTCCCCGGCGGTTCGGCGATGAGGCGCATGATCGAAAGCGCGGTAATGCTCTTGCCGCACCCGCTCTCGCCGACCAGCGCGAAGAGCTTTCCCTTGTCTATCCGGAAACTCACGTTGTCCACCGCCTGCACGATCCCGTCCTCGGTGGAAAAACTCGTCGATAGATTCTTTACGGTCAGCATAGGGTTACCGCAGTTTCGGGTCAAGGGCGTCGCGGAGCCGGTCGCCGAAGATGTTCCAGGCCAGCACGACCGCGAAAATGGCGGTTACGGCGGCGGTGAACTCCCACCAGCGGCCGACGACGAGGTCCATACGCGCATCGTTGATCATCTTGCCCCAGGAGGGAAGGTTCTGGACGCCGATGTTGAGAAAACTCAGGATAACCTCAGCGTTGATCGCGCCGACGAAACCGAGCGAAAAGTTGATAATGGCGATATGGAAGACGTTCGGCACGATGTGGCGCAGCAGGATGGCGAGGTCGCTGCGGCCCGAGGCGCGCGCGGCAAGCACGAAGTCGAGCTCCTTGACCTTCATGGTCTCGGCCTGC
>CAWDOZ010000028.1:0-9191 GCA_963803935.1 uncultured Fibrobacterota bacterium
TGACCTTCTTGCGGTCCACCGGCGACAAACCGTACTTGGCAATGAAATCCATCATGCGCGCCACGCCGACATTCCTTTCCGCCGAGACGCGAACAGCGGGATGAACAACTCCTTTGCACGGCCGCGTGGATGCCCGCGCGATTCATCCTCCGACAGCGTGCCCTGCTCGAAATATTTGTTCATGAGTTCATCGTCCGATTCGGCGATGTGCTCGATGAGTTCGCGGTGGAGCGCCTTGACCTTTTCCGCCCATTCGCCGGTGGCGGTTTCCTCGGTGTATTTGCCCGGAACCATCCGCGGCATAGGTCACGATCTCGTTGCGCAGCACGTCGAGGGTGCGGGAACCCGGGCCGGCATCCACCGGCACCGACAAGGGAAACACATGCCGCCCGAAATGATCCTGGGCGGCTTCTGAGCACGGCGTCGAAATCCACGTGCTCCTTGTCCAGCGCGTTGACGGCGATCATTTTCGGGATGCCATAGCCGGTGGCGTAATTCCACGCCCGGTCGGTGCCCACCCCGAGGCCATGCTGGGCTGGATGACCACCAGCGCGAAATCCCCCACGCGCAGCGCGCCCAGGCCTTCGCTGATGAAATCCAGGTAGCCGGGCGTGTCAATCATGTTGAACTTCTTGCCCATCGACTCGGTGTGCAGAAGCGACGCCGAGACCGAAAATTCATCTTGTCCACACCGAATGGATGGGAAAAAAATTCAACATCATTGACACCCGGGCTATCTCGATTTCATCAGCGAAGGGTTGGGGGCCTTGCGGGTCGGCGATTTCGCGCTGGTGGTCATCCAGGCGCAACACGGCCTCGGCGTCGGGACGGACCGCGTATGGGATTACGCCACGACCTACGGCCTGCCCAAAATGATCGTCGTCAACGCCCTCGACAAGGAGAACGTCGATTTTGACGCGGTGCTGAAATCTGCGCAGGAACATTTTGGGCGTCACGTTTTCCCGCTGGGCATTCCCGTCAATGCCGGGCCGGGCTTCAACCAGGTGCTCGATGTCTTGCGCAATGAAATTGTGACGTACGCCCCCGACGGCAGCGGCCAGTACACCGAGGAACCCGCCGCCGGGGAATGGGCGGCGAAGGGCAGGGAACTCCACTCGCAGTTGATCGAGCACATCGCGGAATCCGACGACGAATTGATGGGCAAATTTTTCGACCAGGGAAATCTTTCGGAGGAGGAATTTCGCGCCGGCATCCATGCCGCCGTGCAAAAGGAATTGTTCATCCCGCTCATCAGCCAGCGCCTCTAAATTCCCCGATTTCCAGTTTGGGGAACAACCGCTGCAAATGCGAAACAAACGGCGATGGATTCAGCGATTTGCCGTCGGCATCATGACGGGCAAAGGTCACGGCCAGTTTGTCGCTGGCGCGGGTGCAGGCGATGTAACCGTAGTAGCGTTCGCGCGCCAGGCGTTCGCGCAGGTCCGGGCCGAGCGCAATGCCGCTTCGTTTCAATTCATCGCGGTCGGTGTCCGTCAGAATCGGCGGCGTGGCGGGCGCGGCGGGGAAGACGGATTCGTTCACGCCGAGCACCAGCGTGAATTTCAAGTTTGGATTGCGGGCGCGGTCAATGGCGCCGATGAGCACCTCGTCGAGCATCGAAGGCTTTATTGCGGATTTTTATTCCGAAGAAGGAAAATTCTGCGTAGAGGTTGATGGCGGAATTCATGAAATGCCGGACCAGATCGATATTGATGAACATAGGACCCGCGTTTTTAATAATCGAGGCATCAGAGTCCTTCGCTTCAGTAATAATGAAGTTCTTTCCAATCTGCCATCAGTAATAAATAAGATTATTTTGTTCAGCAAGGAAGGCCGACCTCTCCCCGTCGCGATACGCGTCGCCCCTCCCCCACAAGGGAGGGGAACAGAGAAATGGGGAGAAGGATGATTTGCGGTTTAGCCAGATTGTCACTCGTTGTCAAATGGAATGTATTTATCAATATTTAAAAGGCTGAAAAAAAGAATGAAGCGATTTTTAATTTTCCCAATAATAATATTGCTTATATTAGTTGGATATAGATGTTATATCTTCTTTTCTAATGATTGCTTCAGTGAATATTATTCCCCAAAATTTATTTATGTAATCCGAATAAAAGATTTTAAGGGTATCCCGATTTCCAACTTAACTTTGAGCCCTAAAATTATCAACAACTCCGGATATTTAGATAGTGTCAAATTCTTGCCTTTAAAAAATAATTCCTATAAAAGTGATATTAATGGGGTTGTAGCCTGCATTCAGGCAAATGACATACATATGAAGCTTGCTGACATCTATATCCCACCCTATATTTATTGCAAACTTCCCTGGTCCGATGATATTTTATTCACAATAAACTATAACAATAAGGCAATAACGGCAATTAATTTAACGACCTTTTATTCTACAAAAATTATAGATACGGCAGAAATAATGAAAGTCAATAATTACTTTCACATTGTTAATAATAAGGTACCAATATGCACTTTGTCCGTGAAGATTAGCAGACCATAAGAGTACATTGGGTTGCGTTCTTTGACAAGAAGCCCGACAAAATATAGAAAATCAGATGAAATCTTTTTGTTAGATTTTATACCACTTACAATAGCAGTAATCTCTCTTATTAGGTTTATTCTGTGATTTTATCGCTAAAGATTGGATAACTGACAATTCGAATAACTTCGCCGGATTTTTTTACCCCATCCCCATTCCTCCCACCGCTTCCTTCACCTTCCCCGCCGCATCGATTGTTATCCCCGCCACCCTCGCAATCTCCTCCACCCCCGCCTCCTTCACCCGCTTGACCGACCCGAACGCCTTGAGCAGCAGCTTCGCCTTCTTCGGCCCGATTCCGGGCAAATCCTCTAACCCCGATCTTGAGAACTGCTTGTCTCGTTTTTTTCTATGGTAGGTGATCGCGAACCGGTGAACCTCGTCGCGGACCCGCTCCACGAGACGGCGCGCGGGGTGGGTGGGAGGGAGCCGGACCTCCTCCTCCATGCAGGGAGAGTAGAGGATCTCCTCCCTCTTGGCAAGCGAGGCGATGGGCGGCGGGTTTTCGAATGAGGCGATTGCCTCCATGGCGGCATGGAGCTGGCCCTTGCCGCCGTCTATCAGGATGAGGTCGGGGAAAGGGGAGCTTTCATTCTGCAGCCGGGTGAGCCTGCGCGAGACCACCTCCATCATCATCGCAAAGTCGTTCTGGCCCTCGACAGACTTGATTTTATACCGCCGGTAGCCGGACTTGTTCGGCACGCCCGATTTGAATTGCACCATGGCAGCTACGCAAAAGGACTCACCGAGGTTCGAGATATCGAAGGCCTCGATGGTTTCCGGCAATTTTGGCAGGCTCAGCGCCTTCTGCAGGTCGAGGCAGTCCTCCTCCGACGCCGGGGGGGCTTTCTGCAAAAGGTGGAGCTTAGCATTCTTTGCGGCCATGGCGACAAGCTGGTGCTTGGTCCCTTTGCGCGGGATCGTAATCTGGATGCGCTCGCCGAATACCTTTTCGAGCCCAGGCTGGAGCATCTCCTCCTCGAACCCCGCCTCATCGGGCAGCAGGATTTCCGCAGGCGGGTGGCGACTGCCGTCAAGGTAAAACTGGAGCACCAGGCTGTCGTGGTTTTCCGCCGGCAGGTTCCAGAGTTCCCTTTTGAAAACGAACTTATGGCTGGACATGAGAAGCCCCTCGCGGAAGAGCAGGACGGCGAGGCAGCCGTGGCGCTCCGTTGCCGCAAAGCCGAATACGTCGCAATCGACTCCCGGCAGCGCAAGGTCGACCTTCTGGAGCCGCGAGGCGTCGCGAATCAGGGCCATCTGGTCGCGCAGCAGGGCGGCGTCTTCGAACCGCAGGTCGGTAACGGCCCGATCCATTCGCGCTGCGAGTTCGGCTAAGAGCCCGTTGCGCTTTCCGGAGAGGAATTGCAGCAGGTAGGCGATCTGGTCCCGGTACGCCTCGGGCGAGATCATCCCGGCGCAGACCCCGCTGCAGCGGTGCATGGCGTAGTTGAGGCACGGCCGTTTGTTGGTCGGGGTAAGGGGCGCTCCCTCCCGGTCGCAGAGCCTGAAGATCCGCCTGGCGAACTCCGCGAGCCTGCGCATGGCGGCAACGTCGGTATAGGGGCCGAAGTAGCGCGCGCCGTCCTCCGCCACCCGCCGTACGACGAGCAGCCGCGGGAAAGGCTCGTGCACCGTAACTTTCAGGTAGGGGTAGTGCTTGTCGTCCCGGAGATCGATGTTGTAGCGGGGAATGTGTTTGCGGATGAGGTTGGCTTCGAGGATGAGCGCTTCGGACTCGGTATTCGTCGCAATCCATTCGATGTTATCGAGCTGCTGCAGCATGATGGGGATCTGCGCGCGGTCCTCGTGCCGGTCCGAAAAATAAGACCGTACCCGGCTCCGCAGGTTCACGGCTTTACCTATATAGATAGGGTTGCCCGCGGCATTTTTCATGATATAGACGCCGGGATTTTCCGGGAGCGTTTTTGCCAGCTGCACGAGCCCGTCCCAGCGAGCGTCCTTATCAGAAGAGGTAGCCATAATACTGAAAATAGCTCTTATTCTTTTGAACTTTCCTTGAAGTTCAGGGCATCCCTGATGTGCCACTGGAAAAAATTCCGGCGGGAAGCGGGCATGGAGGATGCGGCAAGCATTTTCGAGGCTGATGCGCCGAGGGATTTTATGTAGCGCTGGCGGCGGACCCGGTCGGCCTTGCTGTCCTGGTTGCCGTTCCCCAGAAGGTACTTTTCGCGGAGCGCCTGGAGGAATATCGGGTAGTATGAAAAATCGCCCATGGCAAGGGAGGTGTCCGGCGAAACGCCTGAGGCGGGAAAGGGGTCGATCAGGAGATATTGCCATTTCACCAGGTTCGCATACTGCCTGGCGAAATATTCCGCCGTCCTGAACCGGGATATCTGCCGGTTCAGGCGGCTTTTGTAGGAAAAATTGAACACCGCCTGCTTATGGAAGCAGAGGTTTTCATCGAGATCCAGGAAGACAAAATACGGGTTTTGAGGATAATTCCGCTCAAGCGAATTGAAAATATCCTGCTTTTCCATTGCCTCGCTGCCCCAATAAGGGGAGAGAAACTCGAGAAGGTACAGCTTTGCAATGTCGCCGGCATAGCGGCCGTGAGTTGCGCAGAGGCGCAGATAGGTCAATCCCCGGGAGAAGGACACATTTTTTCCGATGATGGTAAGGGCGCTTCTGACATAAAATGGCGCTTTTGCCAGGATGCAGTTGAACATCCCCATGCCGAGGTAGGCGTCATAAAACGAACTGTCAAGCGTAATGGCCTTTTGCAGATGCTTGAGCGCCGAAAATCCGCTCATGGCGGCGCTGATCGGGCTGTTTTCAATGTCAAGGGTTGCGACAAATCCGTTGATCCCGCCGATGATGAACTGATTGGTTGCCCTGCAGGAATCCGGGTAGTTTGCGGGATCGGCGAGTTCGATCCCCCGTGCTGCGGTGTTTTTGACATCCTCGAGCAAATCCCTCTTTTCCCGTTCCGACCCGTATTCGCCCTGCTGGATCCGAACGGGAAAAGAGGGATTTGCTCGAGGATGTCAAAAACACCGCAGCACGGGGGATCGAACTCGCCGATCCCGCAAACTACCCGGATTCCTGCAGGGCAACCAATCAGTTCATCATCGGCGGGATCAACGGATTTGTCGCAACCCTTGACATTGAAAACAGCCCGATCAGCGCCGCCATGAGCGGATTTTCGGCGCTCAAGCATCTGCAAAAGGCCATTACGCTTGACAGTTCGTTTTATGACGCCTACCTCGGCATGGGCACGTTCAACTGCATCCTGGCAAAAGCGCCATTTTATGTCAGAAGCGCCCTTACCATCATCGGAAAAAAATGTGTCCTTCTCCCGGGGATTGACCTATCTGCGCCTCTGCGCAACTCACGGCCGCTATGCCGGCGACATTGCAAAGCTGTACCTTCTCAAGTTTCTCTCCCCTTATTGGGGCAGCGAGGCAATGGAAAAGCAGGATATTTTCAATTCGCTTGAGCGGAATTATCCTCAAAACCCGTATTTTGTCTTCCTGGATCTCGATGAAAACCTCTGCTTCCATAAGCAGGCGGTGTTCAATTTTTCCTAACAAAAGCCGCCTGAACCGGCAGATATCCCGGTTCAGGACGGCGGGATATTTCGCCAGGCAGTATGCGAACCTGGTGAAACGGCAATATCTCCTGATCGACCCCTTTCCCGCCTCAGGCGTTTCGCCGGACACCTCCCTTGCCATGGGCGATTTTTCATACTACCCGATATTCCTCCAGGCGCTCCGCGAAAAGTACCTTCTGGGGAACGGAACCAACAGCAAGGCCGACCGGGTCCGCCGCCAGCGCTACATAAAATCCCTCGGCGCATCAGCCTCGAAAATGCTTGCCGCATCCTCCATGCCCGCTTCCCGCCGGAATTTTTTCCAGTGGCACATCAGGGATGCCCTGAACTTCAAGGAAAGTTCAAAAGAATAAGAGCTATTTTCAGTATTATGGCTACCTCTTCTGATAAGGACGCTCGCTGGGACGGGCTCGTGCAGCTGGCAAAAACGCTCCCGGAAAATCCCGGCGTCTATATCATGAAAAATGCCGCGGGCAACCCTATCTATATAGGTAAAGCCGTGAACCTGCGCAGCCGGGTACGGTCTTATTTTTCGGACCGGCACGAGGACCGCGCGCAGATCCCCATCATGCTGCAGCAGCTCGATAACATCGAATGGATTGCGACGAATACCGAGTCCGAAGCGCTCATCCTCGAAGCGAACCTCATCCGCAAACACATTCCCCGCTACAACATCGATCTCCGGGACGACAAGCACTACCCCTACCTGAAAGTTACGGCGCCACGAGCCTTTCCCGCGGCTGCTCGTCGTACGGCGGGTGGCGGAGGACGGCGCGCGCTACTTCGGCCCCTATACCGACGTTGCCGCCATGCGCAGGCTCGCGGAGTTCGCCAGGCGGATCTTCAGGCTCTGCGACCGGAAGGGAGCGCCCCTTACCCCGACCAACAAACGGCCGTGCCTCAACTACGCCATGCACCGCTGCAGCGGGCTGCGCCGGGACGATCTCGCCCAGCGGACCGGGACCAGATCGCCTACCTGCTGCAATTCCTCTCCGGAAAGCGCAACGGGCTCTTAGCCGACTTGTAGCGCGCATGGATCGGGCCGTTACCGACCTGCGGTTCGAAGACGCCGCCCTGCTGCGCGACCAGATGGCCCTGATTCGCGACGCCTCGCGGCTCCAGAAGGTCGACCTTGCGCTGCCGGGAGTCGATTGCGACGTATTCGGCTTTGCGGCAACGGAGCGCCACGGCTGCCTCGCCGTCCTGCTCTTCCGCGAGGGGCTTCTCATGTCCAGCCATAAATTCGTTTTCAAAGGGGAACTCTGGAACCTGCCGGCGGAAAACCACGACAGCCTGGTGCTCCAGTTTTACCTTGACGGCAGTCGCCACCCGCCTGCGGAAATCCTGCTGCCCGATGAGGCGGGGTTCGAGGTCTCCTGGTTTGTCCTTCTCAACGGAAAGGCGGAGCCTCGCGAGCTGCGCCGTTTCATCGAGGTCGAAACCGATCCTCGATTTCACCGCACTGGAGCCGGGTGGCGCGGCTTCGGACGCGATCAGGCAGGCCGCAAACCGAGCTCAGTCTTCGCTTCAGAATATGGCGCCCGTTGCTCGACCGGACCGGTCGCGCTCGCGGACGAGGAATTCGCCACCGTGGAAGGAAGGCGCGCTGCTCAACGGCGTGCTGACCATTCTCGCCGTTCTCCCCTCCATCTTGTGGTTCCGCGCTGCACTCGGCCCGCATTATTCTCGCGGTCTTTATAAGCCTGATGATCGGCCTCGTCATCACGGCTGCGCTCGGTCTGATGATGGTGGGCGCTTTCAATCTGATTTCGGTTGCGTTTGCGGTTTTGTTCGTTGGCCTCGGTGTCGATTTTGGCATTCAGTTCAGCGTTCGTTACCGGGCCGAGCGGCACGATATCAGCGATTTGCGCAAAGCGTTGCGAAGCGCCGCCGCCAAGGCGGGAATTCCGTTGGTCCTCGCCGCCGCTGCTGTCGCCGCGGGATTTTTCTCATTCTTGCCAACGGATTATCGCGGATTGTCCGAACTAGGTATGATCGCCGGCGTCGGCATGATCGTCGCGTTCCTCACCAGCATCACAACATTGCCGGCGCTGCTTGCGGTCCTGCAGCCGCCGGGCGAGCCAGGCGCCGTGTCGGTTATGCGTGGCTCGCACCGGTCGACCGGTTGATGGAGCGGCATCGTATCGCGATCGTCGCGCTCACCGCGGCTGTTGCGATCGGTGGAATGCCGCTTCTTTTCAAGCTGAAATTCGACTTCAATCCACTCAATCTCCGCAGTCCGAAGGTCGAAATCCGTTTTTCGACATTCCTCGAATCGCGAAAAGACCCCGATCTCGGGGTCAATGCCATCTCTGTTCTCAAACCGACGCAGGCGGAACTGGCGGCAGCGGCCACGAAGCCGCCGCCTTGCCGCAGAGATGCTTCGCACGATGACCCTGCAGAGTTTTGTGCCGGATGGTCAGCAGGAAAAACTCGGCATGGTCCGCAATGCCGCGCGCGCGCTTGAACTCGGCGCTCAATCCGCGGCAGCATCAGTCCGCGCCCGAGCGACGCGGAGACCGGACCGCATCTATGCGTCGCAAACGAGCGGTTGGTTCGGCCAGATCATCCAGCGTTCCGATGACGGCGGCAAAACCTGGAATACGCCCGGCAGCAGCCCGGAGGAATTGAAAGGCCCGGAAGGCATGCCCAAAGGCGAAAGCAACAAATTCGCCTATGCTGGCAGGGTCGGCACCACAAGTGGTACGACGGCACGCAGCATCCGTGGGAATTCAAACGTGTCTGGCATATTGAACCCTCGCTGACCAACCCGGACACGGCTTATGCCGGTGTGGAAGACGCGGCCATCTTCAAAACGACGGACGGTGGCAAAACGTGGAAGGAGCTGGCCGGACTGCGCAGGCCAAGGCCATTCTGGCAGCCGGGTGCGGGCGGCAGGGCTGTCCATACCATCCTGCTCGACCCGAAGAACCCGAAACGAATTTACGTCGCCATTTCGGCGGGAGGTTGTTTTCGCACCGATGACGGCGGCAAGACGTGGAAACCGATCACGCGCGGCCTGAAATCCCCCTATGAATTGCCGAGCCGGAATACGGACGATACCGT